>NZ_CAKMAB010000003.1:0-313300 GCF_924513355.1 Paenibacillus pseudetheri | reverse complement strand
TTCATGTGAAATACGGATTTAAGAAAAGCATGTCTCGTGTGAGCCGATGCCTGGACAACCAACCTATTGAGCGATTTTGGGGTACCTACAAGTCAGAAAGCTATTATCTTACAAAGTATGACACCTATGAAGATATCCTCACAGAGGTTAGCCAATATATTTACTACTACAATAATTACCGCTACGTAGAATGTTTGGATGGCTTGGCACCTAACGAATACCGACGTGCTGCATAACGAAGATACCTCAGCTCTGGTAATACGAGCTGAGGTATCTAAACTAACTATTTTTGTTTTTTAGACTGTCCACTTGACAGGGAGCACTTCAATGGGCATCTCTTTATCTCCTAATCTTTTTTCGCTTGCTATATCAGTTATTTATATTTATGCCAATCCTGATTACTGTTTTCAAGCAGATGTGCAAAATCATTCTCAAGCCGCTTTTGCTCAGCTTTTCGCTGATCTTCAACCGCTTTTTTAGCAGCTTCCTTGCGGTCATTCTCTTCTGCTTTCAACGCATCAGATTGCGCCTTCAGCTTTCCAAGAACATCACTGCTTAGCAGGTCTTTTAGCGTAGCTGGTCCATCGGTCGCAGCAGGACGCGGAGTGGTAGGCATTTTCTTTTTTTTAGCCACTGTCAATCATCCCTTCTAGTAATGAATTAAATTGGAATTTGTTTAAATTATTGGTCTCTTCGTTTATAATGTTCACTAAGAGGTGAGCCATATGAAGTCCACTGATTTATGTCCCCAGCTACAAAAAAGTATGGATATTATCGGCAGGCGTTGGACAGGTTTAATTATCTACCAGCTCCTCCAAGGACCGCAACGTTTCAATGTGATTGAAGCAGCCTTGCCTATCAGCGGAAGATTGCTCTCCGAACGACTTAAAGAGCTGGAACTGGAAGGGATTGTCCTTCGAGAAGTATTCCCTGAGACACCTGTGCGAATCCAATATTCCTTAACGGATAAAGGACTTGCCCTAGAGACAGTTATCCGAGATTTGCAGCGTTGGTCAAAAATATGGATTGATTGTGACACAAATAGCGTAAGCTCAACACCCGAAATGTAAGCGTTTTAATTGCGACTGTTAGATTTTAAGTCCAACAATCACTAAATCACGTTCTATACCATCCAATTCAGCTACACCGGGTAGTAATCCCCACTGTTTAAAACCGAATTTTTCTAGCAAACCAAGGCTTGGATCATTATGTCCGAACACAAAACCAACTAGATTCTTAATGCCGAGACTAGGTGCTTTTTTTATGGCCTCTTTCAAAAGAATTCTACCGGCTCCACCACCACGGAACTTTTCACTCACGTATACACTAATTTCTGCTGTTGCATTATACGCTGGACGACCATAGAAGGATTGAAAGCTGAACCATGCCGCAATCTCATCTCCCTGCCTGAGTACCCATAAAGGACGATGATGGCTGTTATGCTCATTGAACCATTTTTCTCTGTCTGCAATAGTAATAGGATCCAGATCCGCAGTTACCATCCGTCCAGCAATCGTTGAGTTATAAATCTCCACAATAGCTACTAAGTCTGCAGGTGTTGCATCTTCAATCCTGCTATTCTCCCATTTCATCCCTTGATTCCTCCAAATGTGTTAATTACTTAGGCCGACCTGCTCCTGGCTCCATTGCCATAGCCGCTGCGCCTCTTGTTTATTCTGCGCTCTGGGAGTCAGCTCCTGATTCTTTCGTCGATAATAATATTGACCGGTTACCTCTTGCAAATCCGGTTCTGTAGCCAAATAGATCGCTGTATCAGCTCCTTCTTCAGGAGTTAAAAAGAAGTATGAAAGCAGCTTAAGGATCGACTTGCCAAAGCCTGTCTCCCGGTTAACACCTATATTTGTGCCCACTGCTCCTGGATGCACGCAATTCACCGTTACTCTTGTCCCTTGAAGGCGTGCTGCCAACTCTTTCGTGAACAGTATATTGGCTAACTTGGATCGAGCATAGGCTTTTGCGGGATTGAAACGGCGTGCGAGGGTTGGATCTTCATAGTGAAGTGCACCTATTTTGTAAGCACCGGAAGCAACCACAACGATACGCCCTTGCTCTGCTGCTTTTAAAGGCTCCAGTAACAGATTCGTTAGCAAAAAATGACCCAAATGGTTCACGCCAAGATCCATCTCAAAGCCGTCCTTCGTAAGCTGACGCTTAATCGTGACTACCCCAGCGTTATTGATGAGTATATCTAGAACCGGATATATCCGGATGAATTCCTCCGCAAAACTGCGAATGCTCTCCAGCGAGGCCAGATCACACAACATCAGCTCGATATCCTCGGAGTGGCTCTTTTGCTTGGCGGCAGCCAGTGCTTCCTCTCCACGCTGGCGATTACGGCATACCATAATTACTTTGGCTCCCTTTCGAGCCAGTTCAACTGTCGTCGCTAGCCCCATACCGGAATTTGCTCCAGTTACAAGTGCAATTTTACCTCTCATCCCAAGAATCACTCCTCTCTCAACAACCGTACCCCAATAAGCTACCGCCTAACCTTACGAGAAGTATATTTAAGATTATGTTACACCAACTAGTAGGCTCAAGAAAAGCTTCTTGTCAGGTTTTAAAAGTATAGGTGATCAAATATGCATCATTGTTTACGGAAAGCTTGCGAATAGGCATGTTATGATTAGCCAACGATAGATGTAGTTCGTCTCGTGCGTCTAGTCTATTTTTGATCTATAATAGGAATATTGCAGTTCTAATCGTGAAGTTGAAAGGGGAACACCAACTATGAATAATGCTCTGACAAGCCTAGAGCAGCAAATGGCGGGCGAAGGCCTTGATGCCCTGCTCGTAACAGATCCCAAACATGTCTACTACTTAACCGGATTCGCAAGCGATCCGCATGAACGTTTTCTTGGTCTGTTGTTGATACGCGGAGAAGAGCCAATACTCATTCTACCCGCACTGGATGCAGAAGCGGCTCAAGCAGCTTCTTCGGTCACCAAAATCCTAACTCATAATGACACCGATAATCCCTATAACCTGCTTAAAGATTGTTTCGGCAGCAGCAAACTAGGTACTCTTGGTATAGAGAAGGAACATTTCTCAGTAGCTCGTTTTGAACATTTAACAGCAGCCGTTCCAGCGGAACGATTTAGTGATATTGGTCCATTGCTGCGCAGCATGCGCTCCAAAAAGACCCCAGATGAAGTTAAGCGCATGAAACATGCCGCTGAGCTAGTTGAGGAAGCTTTGCGCCGCGTGCTTACCCATGTAAAAACAGGCGTTACAGAAAACGATTTAGTAGCGGAACTGGAATATCTAATGAAAAAGGTTGGCGCTTCCGGCCCTTCCTTCGACACTATGGTTCTTTCTGGTCCGAAAACTGCCCTGCCTCACGGTGTTCCAGGCAACCGGGTCATTCAGCCAGGCGACTTCCTCATGTTTGATATTGGGGTGTATGCTGATGGTTATGCTTCTGATATTACACGTACCTTTGCTATTGAATCCGTGGACGACAAGCTAATCACGATCTATAACACCGTGCTGGCTGCCAACGAAGCTGGAATCGCTGCTTCCAATCCTGGAGCTCCCTTCGGTTCTGTCGACAAAGCTGCGCGTGATGTGATTGAGGAAGCCGGATTCGGAGAATATTTCTTGCACCGTGTCGGACACGGACTGGGTATGGATGTTCATGAATATCCGTCACTCCATGGACAGAACGATGACATTATCGAGATCGGCAATGTGTTCACTGTTGAGCCAGGGATTTATGTGCCTGGACTAGCGGGTGTGCGTATCGAAGATGATCTGATTATTACTGCAGAAGGTGCAGAGACCTTAACAAGCTTCCCTAAGGAACTGACTATTCTTCATTTGTAGAAAAGAAAATATAGACGTAGTTCATGTGTGCTCAATATTGATAACAAGAGTATCCGAAAAATATTAGAATCAAAGATAGCCCATCCCTAATAAGTTAGAAAAGAATCATTTTCAACTTACTGTGATGGGCTTTCTCTTTTTCCCGTACCATACTCGACTTGTCCAGACCTTTTCAAATCCTTAATCCCTTTCAAACTCTTGTTTTATAAGTGAGATATCAATCAGATACAGAACCTATCATTTCCTGTTAGCGTAATCACCTTAAGTGACAAGGTTATCTTACCGTCTTGTAAACGAGTCCTATGGCTCCAGAATCAAAGGTCTTGTTTTCGATTAGCTTAAGATTGACCTTCTCCTTGAGACCTTGGAATAACGGCAATCCCTTACCGATCAGGACAGGAGAAACCGTAATTTTATACTCATCAATTAAATCAAGCTGCATAAGGTGGTGTGCGAACCTAGGACTGCCGAGGATGACCATATCCTTGCCTGGCTGCTGTTTGAGGTTATTGATCTCTTCCTCGACATCTTCTTTCACGAGTCTGGAATTATTCCATTCGACTTTCTCCAGCGTCGTGGAAAAAACGATTTTGGCTGCCTTTTCGATCCACTCGGCATGATTCCGTTCATGCTGCGAAGCTGACGGGTTCGAAGGCACAGATGGCCAGTAACTGTGCATCATCTGATAAGTCCCACGTCCCCAAATGACAGTGTCGGCAGTACTCAGAATTTCTTTCGCATGTTTCTCCAAATCAGCATCGTAGGAAACCCAGCTAATGTCCATTTCACCATTCGGCCCTTCTACAAAACCGTCAAGCGATGCGTGAAGAAATAGAACGAGTTTTCTCATTTTCAGTTCTCCTTTGTTCATGAGGGATATCTACATTATACATTAACTACATTTTAGCAGAATTCAACTTGGGTTGTTTCTTATGGATTGCTAATCCCAAAACCTGCCCGTTAGTTGAGCAAATAAAAACGGCTGCCGAAGCAATCGATATTCCACTAACGTTTCAGGTTAGCGTAATGCAGTCAGTAAAAAGCTTACCCACTCTTGGCTTCCCCAGTTCATTAATTCAGCTTTTGGATACAAATGCCCTGCTGGCATCCTCACGCCTGCATTCCCCACATCCCGCGAATCGACTCTGCCTCTTTGACCATCCTGCCCATTAGCTCCGAGACTGTAGGAATATCATGGATCATCCCTGTCACTTGGCCTGCCCAGCCGATGCCCTCTTCTTTGACATCATCATAAATCCAGCGCATGTTGGCTGCACCACTAATATATTCTTTTAAGGCTTCATAGGTTGGAGTCACACGCTCAATTTCAAGAATCTTATCTATGTACTCACTACGCAACACTCGCGCGGGCGCTCCGATAGAGCGTTTGATTACGACTGTATCTGACTCTGAGCTTTCTACTAAGGCTTTTTTATAAGAAGCAGCCGCATGAACACATTCAACCGTAGCAACGAATCGTGTGCCCATTTCAATTCCCTCAGCCCCCAGTGCATGGGCCGCCATCCATCCGCGGCCATCTCCGATCCCGCCTGAAGCAATCACAGGAATATCAACAGCATCCACTACTTGAGGAACGAGCACCATAGTCCCTACATCATCACGTCCCAAGTGGCCTCCTCCCTCCTGCCCAACAACAATAACCGCGGAAGCGCCTAATTGTTCAGCTTTTTGGGCTTGTCTGCGTGAGGAGACGAGCACGAGCGTTTTGATATCAGTCTGCTGTAACATTTCAAGAATAGGGGCTGGATTCCCACCGGTGAGGCTCACTACGGGAACCTGCTCGTCGATAGCGACCTGCACCCGATCTTCATAACCGATGCCATGCACACCGATGGCAAAATTAACGCCAAATGACTTGTCCGTCAAAGTACGTACCCGTTCTATTTCTGAACGTAAAACCTCTGCGCTCGGAAGACTCATCGCTGTAACCTGACCCAATCCACCGGCATTCGAAACGGCAGCTGCGAGGTCTGCATAACCTAAATAAGCAAGTCCACCTTGAATAATAGGATACTCTATGTGCAATAACTCCGTAATACGGGTGTTCCATTTCATCTTCATCTACACCTTTCCTATCTTTAAGCACAGCAGAATCACAGCAAATAAAAGAACAATTCCTCCTGCCAGATAATCCATTTGCTGAAATTGCAAAACCCTATAAGAAGTTCTCCCTTTACCATTTCCATAAGCACGCGCATCAATCGCATAGCTCAGCTGTTCAGCACGTTGAATCGTCGTGAAGAGCAAAGGAATAATGATCGGGATATAAGCAAATATCCGTTTAGGCAGTGATAATGCTGTAAGATCATAACCTCTAGCCTTTTGTGCGAGAAGAATACGATCAAGCTCCTCCATAATGGTAGGAATAAACCGGATCGCAATCACTATCATTAAAGAGAACTGTTCTACGGGTACCCCCAATTTGGATAGAGGAGCAAGCAGCTTTTCAAGACCATACGCTAAGTCTAGCGGTTTAGTCGTTAACGTTAATACTGACGCTAATAAGATGAGCAATATTATACGCCAAACGAAACGTAATCCTGTTCGCAGTCCCTCTTCAGTTACCTCAATAAATGACCAAGACCAGAGGATCGTTCCTTTGGAGAACAGGGCATTGTACAAGAAGGTAAACAGCAAAATAAATAATAGCGGCCGTAACCCCCGCCAAAAGAATTGAATAGGAACCTTAGACAGCAGCAAAATTCCGATTACAAAAAAAGTTGCAACTGCATAGCTAAACCATGTTCCAAGTATCAGAAAGCTAAGCATGAGAATCACGATACTAACAAGTTTTGTACGAGGATCTAAACGATGGAAAATCGAATGCGTCTCCACATATTGACCCACAATTACGGAATCAGTCATGTTGACGCCCCCTCGAATGCCAAATTGGCAGAACAGCATCAAAGATATCCTGCTCTTTACAGCTAGAAACCTCTATTTTTTGGCCGGATAATTCCTCTACTAGCTTCAAAAGCTGTACGGGTTCAGGTATGGACAAGCCCAGTTCCATCAATAATTGTTCCTTTTCTAAAAATAATGTTCTGGGGTCAAAATGTCCTGTTAGCTGACCTTTATGAAAAACCATAACCTCATCCGAGTACTCGGCAACATCCTCCATCTGATGCGAAACGAAGAGAATGGTGCGCTGGTTTTGTTGCTGCCACGTCTTCAGTAGCTTCAGCAAAGATACTTGGCTAGCAGGATCTAGTCCCGCTGTCGGTTCATCCAAAATTAGCAGCTTCGGATTCGTCATCAGCACGGAGGCAAGAGCTACACGGCGCTTTTCTCCACCGCTTAGTTGGAATGGATTTAAAGGGAGAATCTCTTCTGGTAGACCCACTTGCGGCAAAATCCTTTCAATCGCCTCCGTGATTTGCTGGCGTGAAGCACCCTGCAGATTCAGAGCAAAAGCAAGCTCCTTTTGCACCGTGATTTCGAATAGCTGGTGCTCCGGATATTGAAAAACAAAGCCCAGCTCCGGGACGACCTTTAATTGTCCTTTGGCATCTCTGGGAGCAGGTTGCTGATCAATGGAGTAGTCTCCTTTTACGGTGGGAATCAAGCCCTTCAGCACTTTGACAAAGGTAGACTTTCCTGCGCCCGTGGGACCGATAATCGAAATCCATTTGCCCGCAGTAATAGTACAGTTTATATTGTGTAAAGCCATATGATCAGCATAGTTTACACTTAAATTATCTAATTGGTAGACCATTGTGATCGAATTATCCCCTTCCAATCGGCCGTTGGCGGCGCTACTGAATGGAGCAATGCATGTATGCGCACGGCAAAGGGTAGTTGTAATTGATAGTCCGCAACAGGCATCGTCTCAAAAAAAGCCAGTGGATCACCATCAAACTCAAGTCGCCCTTGATGCAGGAGTAATAATCGTTCTGCTGAAAGTACTTCCTCCATATGGTGAGTGATCTGAATAATGGTCAAACCTTGACGATGCAGCTCTTGCATAATGGCAAGCACCTGTTGCCTTCCCTGAGGATCAAGCATAGAGGTGGCTTCGTCAAAAATAATGACTTGCGGGCGCATCGCCACTATAGCCGCAATAGCGACACGTTGCTTCTGACCTCCAGAGAGCTGATGGGGCATAGCATCCAGATAATCCTCCATATGTACAGCCTGCAAGGCATGCTCTAATCGGCTGTGCATTTCCTCCCTTGGCACACGAATGTTCTCTAAACCAAAAAGCACCTCATCCATAACGGTTGTGGTGATAAATTGATCCTCTGGATTCTGAAAAACAAAGCCGATTTGCTGATGAATTTCCGAAAGTTCAGCTGGATTTGCGGTGTCTAGGCCCTTAAACTGTATCGACCCTTTTCGAGGCAGCAGCAATCCGTCCATGAGCTTTGCAATGGTGGATTTGCCAGAGCCATTCGCGCCAACAATCGCCACAAACTCACCTGCATTTATCGTAAAGCTGATATCCTCTAGGACAGGCTGACCCTTTTTATAATAAAAATGAACTTGATCGAAGGTAAGCATTTATTCACTCCCCTTTTGACGGTGCCAAGTAGCGAAAAATGCCTCAATGCTATTCTCAGAAAATGCAGGCGCAGGCTTCACCCATTTCGTCACTTTTGATCCATTCACGGCAAAGATTTCACCGGTTAAATCCGCATCGCTCTCGCTCAATAATGCATTTACGAAGGTAGCAATATCCTCTGGAGCACCTATTTTCCAGAACTCCGGGAACGGTTCATTACGACTGGCATGTTTCGCTTTCAAATGATCAATGACAGGTCTGGTCATATCGGTTAAAGCGGCTGGCGAAATCGCATTGACTCTAATTTGATCACGTTTCAGCTCCGCTGCTAGTGTCCACGTCATTCCAAGTATTCCAGCTTTGGCTGCACTATAATTCACCTGACCGACAGAACCTTCTAGTCCTGCGGTAGAGGTCATCAACAGGATATCGCCACCTGTCTGGCGCATATAGGGTAGTACGCGTTGAATGCTGTAGTAGGCCCCATTTAAATGCACATCCAGCACAGCCTTCCACTCTTCATCCGTCATCCGTAGACATTTCTGATCCTGCAAATTCCCAGCGTTAGCTATCAATACCTCAATACGGCCATATCGTGTAATAACCTCATCCACCATTGCAGTGACCGCAATTGGATCTGCTACATTAGCAGAGTATCCTGACGCCTCACCACCCGTCTGACGAATCTCGTGGACAACCTCATCGATTAAGACTTGTTTTGTGCCATTTACAACCACTATATAACCGGACTTGCCGAGCTGCACGGCAATACTGCGCCCGATCCCTCTGGTTGCTCCAGTAATTAAGGCTACTTTGTTCATCACTACACCTCTTTCACTGAAAAAGCTCCCGAAGCAATAACATCCCCAGCTTCTGTTGTAAGGGTCACTTTAACCATGCAGTCATCCTCCGCAAAATCAAAAATCACGACATTATCGACCTCTATAGGCTTATGAAATTTCATATCATATTGAGTGATCCACTGTGCCTGATGCTCCGCAATGTACAAGGATTGGGCTAATCCCATTAGATACATTCCATGCGCGATAGGCCGCCTAAATCCAGCCTCAGCTGCAGCAGCCTCAGCTAGATGAATAGCGGCCAGATCTTGGGAAGCTGCTGCATATTGCCGGATGGCCTCAGCCGTTATACATTTTCTCATCATGATCATCACCTACCCGAATTAACACTGTTTCTGCGGTGACTATAAGCTCGTCCTCACATTTACAAACCAGCGTATGTGTGTAAAAGGTCAGCTTGCCCTGCCGGCCATCTTTTTGCACCTTGCTCGTTAATGCTAATTCACAATCTAACGTCATCCCTGCCGTAATCGGAGCTTGATATGAGAATTTCTGAGTACCATGAAGCAAAGGCTCTCCCATGCTAAGCCAAGGAATATCGAAGGCCTGCCAAAAAATGATAGGCATCGTAGAAGGAGCAATCAGATTGCCATTCATCGTCTGCACGGGTGCCTCAATACTCTGTGCGTAATCTGATATCCACTCAGCAGTCATAAGAATCTGATGTCGGACACTGTTCATTCCGTAACCTCCACAAGCGTAGCCAGCCCCAACCCGCCGCCAATTCCCAAAGTGGCAAGTCCCCTTTTATAAGGCGTATGCTGCATTTCAGCACATAAACGCGTCATTAAAATAGCTCCTGAAGCCCCATATGGATGACCTATAGCTAATGCGCCTCCTCCACGGTTGACCTTTTCCTGTGGGATCTGAAGCTCATTCAGTGAGGCTAGAACTTGCGAAGCAAAGGCTTCATTAAACTCTACGATATCTAAATCGGCTATGGTCAACTGTTGACGATGTAACACCTTTTGTACAGCTGGAACTGGGCCCATACCTAAATAATTCGGATCTACACCTGCTGCTTGCGCATCTACGACACGCAGGATAGGTTTAAGCTTAAGTTGCCGACATTTCTCACGGGACATCATTAATAGAAGCGCCGCACCATCATTAATAGGACAGGCATTTCCAGCGGTGACGGTACCCTTTTCTTCAAAGATTGAAGGCAGCTTTCGCAGCTTATCCAGGCTCGTATTAGCCCTTGGACATTCGTCGGTATTCACCCACTCCCCCTCAACCAGAAGAGGTACAATCTCCTGCTGAAACCTACCACTTTGTTGTGCATGAACGGCCTTCTGATGACTTTTCAAGGCATATTGATCCTGCTCTTCTCGCGAAATCCCATATTTCCGCGCTACATTTTCCGCAGCAATCCCCATATCCGGATCACCGTAAGCGCTAGGTGTAAAATGAGCACGGGTATATAGCTGTGGAACCCCCATCAAGGTTTGGGGCTTAGCCATTTTCCAAGGGGCACGACTCGTGCTCTCAACGCCGCCCGCTAAATAAATCTCACCTGCGCCGCTTTGAATAAGCCGTGCTGCTATATTAATGGCCTCTAGCCCAGAACCGCACTGCCGATCCACAGTAACGCCCGGAACCGAAACAGGCAGTCCCGCTTCAAGCGCAGCTACCCGGGCAATATTTCCACCCGGACCGACCACATTTCCAATAATCACATCATCGATCATATCTACGGGCAGGTTCGTCTCTGCCACAATATGCTGAATAAGCGGCGCCAGTAATGCTTCCGGCTCAAATGTACTTAATAAGCCGCCCATCCTGCCAATCGGTGTACGTTTTGCCATAACAATTACTGCTTCTATCATACCATCGCTCTTTTCACATAGTCTTTCATCGCTTGCCGGGCAATTTTGCCACTGCTTGTATAGATAAACTCATCAACTGTCAGCAGCTGCTTCGGCGCTTTGTAACTTGCTAAATACTGGCGACAATAATTCTTTATTTCGTCTATAGATAAATGCTTATCATCATTCCATTTCACAAGGACAGCCAGCTGTTCTCCCCAATAATCGTCAGGGACGCCAAGCACCATTACTTCTTGTATTTCCGGAAGATGTTCCAGTACTCGCTCTATTTCCTCTGGATAAACGTTCAGCCCACCGGTGATGATTCTATTTTTCAAGCGACCTGCCAGATATAAATAACCTGTTTCATCCTGATAAACATAATCCTCCAACAGAATCCATCCATCTCGAAAAGCTGCTGCGGTCTCGTTCGGCAATTGATGGTAGCCTAGAAATATCATATCACTACGTACATATAACTGCCCAATCTCCCCCGTAGGGACTTCCCGGAACTGTTCATCACGAATGGAAATCTGCACCCCGGGATAGGGCTTGCCGACAGAGTTCGGATTATGCTCTCTCAGAACATCCAAATAACTAATATAACTCGCTTCTGAGGAACCGTAGGATTCATAGAGGCGCGCTCCAGCGAACACTTCTATGCCCCTTTTTTTGGACAGCCAAGACCACTTTGCACCTGAGCTAATAATCGCATCAATCTGCGTCTGCCCGGGAACAGCCTGCTGCATCATGGATTCAAGCATTGTCGGTACAACAAACAACACCACACCCGGAATCTGCTTGCACAGCTCTAACACCTGTGTGGCGCTAAATTTTTGCGTAATATGAAAGTTTGCTCCTCCATACAGACTCTGCATTACAGCGAATAAGGACAGCGAATGCACAAACGGACCTGGTGCCAAAACATCTTTCATGTGGTCCAATTCAAAGGCAGCATTCGATACCTCAAAGCTCTTTAACCACGATAAATGGGTACGCATATATCCTTTGGGTAGCCCAGTTGTGCCTGAAGTAAAGCCGATAAATAATAACTCGTTCGTCTCATCCAATTCAGCTTCTGGATTTAACGCATCCAGCCACTGGTCATAGGAGCCTGTTCGATCTTTTGAGAAAGTCAGTGTTGGGATCGCTTGGTCCTTGAAGACCACATTCTTTGCAGCTTCCGGCTCGGCAAAAATCATTGCCGGCTGGCACTGTTCTATAATAACCTGCAGTTCATTGGCACTCCACTTTGGATCTAAAGGAATGGGAACACAGCCAGCATAAATAGCCCCCAAGAAAACCTCGACAAATTCAATGCGATTCCTAGATAGAATAGCTATTTTGTCATGTCTCAGACCCTTTTGCTGTAGACCATTCGCAATTCTCCGCATCGCTTGTACTAATGTTGCATAGGTATAACTGACATGGTCATGGGTTAAGGCAATGCTGTCGGGCTGCTGTGCTGCATGACGCAGTATAGGAACTACTAGATTCATCCTTCATCACACCTATTCGTCGAATTGCATGGGAATACTATTAGCATTGCTACGATAGCTTATTTTAGCTTTATATTTATTTTATGTACATATTTATATGGAACGATTAAGCCCTCTTACGACTGGAAAAATCAAACAGCGCGCATCGATTATGATCGGTACGCGCTGGCTGTATTGTTGTTTATTCCTTCTTTTGAGCGGATGATGGTGTTCCATCTTCAGCAAAAGTAAAAGTTCGGGCGATATATAAGATAGGTGTGCCTACTGCGGTTAGTAAGAATTTCGCCAGATACGTTGTAAGCAAAATTTCAAGCCACACACTCCAGTTATACAAACCAGCAAATGCAATGGTACAGAAGATTAGTGTATCCACAAAGGAGCTGATCATCGTACTGCCGTTGGAACGAATCCACAACTGACTTGAAGTGCTGTAATATTTGCGAATCCAGGAGTACAACCGAACATCTAGGAACTGACTAATGAAGTAAGCAGTAAGACTACCTAACGCTAGTCGAGGCATCAGCCCAAAGATCGTCTCCAAAGAAGACTGAGCGATATCGGTCTCTTGCGGCTTAAATACTAGTACCATCTGCATAATGACTGTCGTCATAAGCAGAGTGAAGAAGCCAAACCAAACCGCTTTACGTGCTTCTGCTCTTCCATACTTCTCATTAAGCAAATCGCTGGTCATATATAAAGTGACATACATCGTATTTCCGAGTGTCATCACAATATCAAATGGCATAGCAATCGTCTTAGCTACCTGAATGTTAGCAATTACAGTAGCGATACCTACCCAGGCATACATTCCACTTTTGCCAAATAGGCGGTAACAGAGTAGAAAAAAAGCAAAATTGACAATAACAAATAAAACTCCCCACATCAAATTAAACATATTACTTAAACTCCTCCTAGTTTTGTTTACGCGGGATGGTTACGAACCGCGGCTTACATTAAGTTTTGGAACAAAACATTAATACTCTATCACACTGTCGTCAAACAATCCATAAAAATAAACAATTTATGAAATGGGTCATTTATACCCATTTTTTAACAAGAAATAAAAATGTCAGTAATAATTCATCTTTTTCAGAAAAATATGCTCTATAAACTAAAACTTTCACTATTCATCCAGAGGTTAATTCTATAGAATAGTATCAAACACTTCATTCCCGATCCATTTAGTTGATATATTACATAACTATGGAATATATTGCAGGTTGCCAGTCACTAACAGTCGGTAGGGATATTGGATTTATTCCAAAAACCAAATAGGGCTTCGCTGTCCATAAAAAGGGGGAGAACAATTTGTTTCGTTTCAAGCAGTCGATTAGTCGCAGATTTACGCGATTATTATTTGTAGTTCTATTACTCACGTCTCTTTTGTTAAGTACCAGCTTCTACTTTATATCCACCAGTATTTTTAACAGCTATGTCATGCCACAAATCAATCAAATTCTAACTGCAGCTGCTCAGGACGTATATAAGAATATAAATACAATGCATGCTCAGCAAGCACTAAAGAAGAACGAACAAGCAGCCACCAATCTTGAATTCTATTTTCAGGATAAGAGAAAGCAGCATGGGGTTGAGACTATTTTTCTGCTCAATCTAAAAGGCAAGGAAGCAGAGGTTCTGGCCGTAGATCATGATGCAAAATTAAAGCCGGAGGAAATTGTCAAGGTATCCTCTGCAATGCAGCAAGCTCTTAAAGGAAAGAGCGGACTGAGCGATACATACAGGGACGCCCATGGTATACATAAGTCAGCTTATATCGGAATTCCCGGAAGTACGATGGTTATCGGAATCAGCAGTGATGTAAGCTTTATTCAAGAAAAAACAAACAGCATTCTATGGACCAGTGCCGGGATCACTCTGCTGACGCTGATCATAGGCTCAACTGGTGCCTGGTTTATGAGCATGCGGATTACTCGTCCTATCTCAAAGCTTGCAGCTTACAGTGCCCGTCTCGCAGAGGGAGATTTCACAGAGGAATTAACGATTAAAGGCAGTGATGAGGTAGCTCAACTGTCAAGAAGTTTCCAAGCAATGACCCTACGCCTAAAAGAAATGATTGGACATGTACTCGTCACCTCAAATACTGTGGTCACCGATTCCAATTCTTTAAGAGAACGTGTTGAGGTCCTAAATGAAATGGCAGACCACTCTAGTACATCTGTTGTAGAAATTGGCAAAGGTAGTACGACCATTGCGAGCAGCGCTCTAGATAATTCAAAAGCTATGGAAGAAATCAATTTCGGCATTCAGCATATTGCTTCAGCAGCCACCGAAGTCACTGAGCAGATCAGTGAAGCTTCCGCTGAAGCGATTGGCGGTAATGAGATTGCCCAAAGCGCCGTTCTGCAAATGCGCCAGGTTGAACGTGCCTCCCTGCAGTCGCTGGAGCAATTACAAGTTATGAACGAACGTTCAGTAATGATCGGAGAAGTCGTTCATAGTATTACTGAAATTACGAAGCAAATTCAAATGCTGTCGCTCAATGCTTCGATCGAAGCAGCACGTGCAGGAGAACATGGACGCGGCTTTGCCGTTGTTGCCGGAGAAGTACGCAAGCTTTCCGAACAATCCCGTAATGCGAATGAGCAGATTCGTGATTTCCTACTCGGACTTCAGGAAGATATGAATCGCTCCGTTACTGAGATGAACCATGTGAATTCTGAGGTAGCCTCCGGGGTAGGCAAGGTGGCAGAAGCGGGCGATGCCTTCAATCACCTTCTGATTCTAATCCAGAGCATCAATCAGAATATTCAATCCGTATCTTCGGCTACGCAGCAAATCTCAGCAAGTACGGAAGAAGTCAGTGCTTCCGTCGAGGAAACCGCACAAATCACTTCAAGATCCCAAGAAAGTGCGGACACACTATCCGAGAACTCAGAACGCCAGCGTATAGAGCTTGAAGGACATGCAGTAACCGTGCAGCATCTATATGAGCAGGCTAAGAAGCTTCAGGAAGCTGTGCAACAATTTAAGATCTAAAGCTTAGGCTTAAATAAAAACAACCCGTTCATACGAAAGTGTTGAACGGGTTGTTTTGTTAGTGTCTTGGTGCCCAAAGAATGACCGATACGCCGATTACACAAATAACAGCACCGACCCAGTCATATACATCGGGTGTTTTCTTGTCAACAAGCCAGCCCCATAACACAGCGAGCACGATAAAAACCCCGCCATAGGCTGCATACACTCTTCCGAAGGACGGAAACTTCTGCAACGTAGGAATAATGCCATAGCTAATCAGAATCAAAGAACCTACCAAACCGTACCAGAGAGGTCGTGATTCTCTTAGCCATAACCATACTAAGTATCCGCCTCCAATCTCAGCAAGGCCGGCGATTACAAATAGTAGAATGGCAGCAACCATGTCATCCCTCTTCCCAATTGAACTCTAAAATATTTAAATGATTCGCAGAAATATGATTCAACCTCATCTAGGTTAGCAAGCATCTGGGCTGCCAAACAGCTGAACCCACAAGCATCAATAGAGTATAAAACCAGATTGATGCAAGCTGGCTGCTATGCGTCACCCGCAGGAGCCACTCACATGAAATTGTGCTGGAGCAGCACTAATACTAGTAGGAGCACAGCCTCTAGCAGCTCATTCAGCGCGCCATACACATCGCCGGTGAGCCCGCCGAGCCGGCTGCTAATCCGCCGCGCAGCCACGGTGCCGCTGGCCAAGGCCGCAGCCGGCAGCAGTAACGCTGCCGCCAGATGCAGCGGCCACGCGGCTAAGCCAGCGCCGAGCGCCAGAGGCGCGGCGGCTACGGCTAGCGAGAGCAGCGCGGCTATCGCCAGCGCGCGCCGCTCATGCGAGGGAGCGAGGCCGGCGAAGCTCGCGGCCAGCCCCTCGTCTCCTCGGGCAATGGGATAATGCACCATTGCCCGCACCATATACCAGCGGCTCCAGATCGCTGGCAGCAAGAGCAGTGGCAGCTCGTAATAGGCGTAGCCTTCGATTAATGCTGCCACTAAAGAAGCCTTTAACAGCAAGAGCAGCACGCAGGCGAGCACACCCATCGCACCCACTCGGCTGTCCTTCATAATCTCCAGGATCCGTTCCCTCGGTCGGTAGCTAAGCAGACCATCCGCGCTGTCCATCCAGCCATCAAGATGCAGACCTCCGGTGAGTCCCACCCATAGAATGAGGGTAATGACAGCTGCTGGCCAAGCAGGTAAAATTAGGCCCGTCAAAGCTGCTCCAGCAGCTACGCACAGTCCGATAGCTGCACCCACCACGGGATAGAACAGCACACTTCGACGCAGTAGCTCAGGAGAAAATCCGGGATCACTCTTTACTGGAAACCGAGACAAAAACTGAAAGGCAGCTGCGGCAGCATCCCTGCGTTCCCTCATAGACGATACTCCCTGCTCTTAAGTTCAATTGGTATGCCAGCAGTCACTAGAAAAACCTGCTCGCATTGCCGAGCAAGCAGCGCGTTCATACGTCCGGCCAGATCACGGTACAATCGGCCAAGCGCATACTCCGGAACAATACCGTCTCCAACCTCATTAGTAACTAGAATGAGATTCCCTTGAAATGAACTCACACTGTCTTCAAGTCTTGTAATCTCGCTCTCAATCAACTCTTGCCTATCCGCAAATCCTTCCATGGCTAGCAGTACATTCGATAACCACAACGTTAGACAATCTACGAGAACCGCCTTTTCACCAGATAAACGCTTAAGAAGATCTGGCAAATCATAAGGCTCCTCTAATGTCTCCCAAGCATATCCGCTTGCCAAACGCTGATGCTGATGCAGTGCAATCCGTTCCTTCATTTCATCATCAAACGCTTGTCCGGTTGCTACATAGAAGGCTTGATCTGTCAGTGACGACATCAGTTTTTCTGCAAAACCACTTTTCCCGCTACGCGCGCCTCCTGTTACAAGAATACTCATTGTTTCCCAGCTCCAGAGATGCCTGCACTTTCAAAGGTGGCCATTTCGCTCAAAATACGGCATATCGCCTCAATTAAATGAAGAGACAATACGCCCCCGGTTCCTTCACCCAAACGAAGACCAAGGTTAAACAACGGTTCAAGTCCAAGCTTCTCTAGCATCAGCTTATGTCCCTGTTCGCCTGATACATGGGAACCTATCATATAGGCAATGGATTCTGGTGCAAGTGCTTTCGCCACAAGAGCTGCTGCACCCGAAATAAAACCATCCAAAATGATAGGTATCCTGGCAGCGGCTGCGCCAAGAATCAGACCGGTCAAACCGGCGATTTCCAGTCCCCCAACTTTGGACAATACATCCAGCGGATCTGCAGGATTCGGCTGATTCACCTTTAAAGCGCGTTCCACAACTGCAATTTTATGTAATAATCGTTCATCATCAATTCCCGTTCCTCTTCCAGCAGCTACTTCAGGTGCTATTCCTTTCAGAGCACACAAAATTGCAGCACTAGCCGTTGTATTTCCTATGCCCATTTCACCTGTAATAAAAATCTCCGTCCCGTTCTCAATCGCTTCTTGTGCGACTCTTATCCCTACAAGTACAGCACTCATCGCTTCCTCACGGCTCATCGCAGGTCCCACAGCCATATTATCCGTTCCCCGGCGCACTTTACGATCAATCAGATCGTCATGACTAAGATCGCCGTTAACACCGATATCTACGAACTTTACCTCAGCCCCAGCTTGGCGAGCCAGTACATTCACAGCTGCTCCTCCGCTGAGAAAATTATAAGCCATCTGCATTGTGACTTCCTGTGGAAATGCGCTAACTCCCTCGCAGCATACACCGTGATCTGCAGCCATTACAACTACCGTTCGTTTGGTGAAACTAGGCTGCTCCGTACCCGAAATTCCAGCGAGCTTAACGGCCAAAGTCTCCAATTGACCCAGGCTGCCCGGTGGTTTGGTTAGAATGTTCAGGCGGTGCTCTGCCTTGAGGAAAGATTGTTCATCAGCTGGTGTGATTCGTTTAATTACTTCTTGAATCGTTGAAATCATATTTTAACCTCCAATTAAGTATATCCGTATAACCTATTCTATCTTATCTACACTGAAAAGCCCCATCTATGATAGATGGGGACCACTAGAATTACAACTTCACTTTCATAAAACCTTCGATTCTCTCCAGCGCTTCTGCCAATTTTTGTAGAGATGCTGCATAAGAGCAGCGGATATAACCCTCTCCACCAGCTCCAAACACATGCCCAGGAACCGCAGCAACACCAACCTCCTTGAGCAGCTGCAAAGCGAAATCCTCTGATTTCAATCCGGTATTAGCGATGGAAGGAAAGGCATAAAATGCGCCCTCCGGCTCGTGGCAAGGCAAACCCATGGATCGAAATCCACTAACCAGCAGCTTTCTTCGCTCATCGAAGCATCGTTTCATATGTTCCTTATGTTCCATACCGTTCCGCAGCGATTCAATGGCAGCGATTTGACCTAGTATCGGAGCACACATCGCAGTGTACTGATGTATTTTGAGCATCGCAGCAATTAATTCCTGATCACCACAAGCATAACCTACTCTCCAGCCAGTCATCGCAAAAGCTTTGGAGAAGCCACTAATGACAATCGTTCGTTCCAACATCCCAGGAAGTGAGGCAATGCTGACATGGTGACTATCATAGGTTAGCTCGGCATAGATTTCATCTGAAATGACAAGTAAGTTATTCTCTTTTACAATCTGTGCAATGGGTAGCCAATCCTCGTAAGTCATTACTGCTCCTGTAGGATTAGTCGGAAAATTAACCATAAGAATCTTGGAACGCGGGGTAATCACCTGCCGCAACGCTTCAGCAGTAAGCTTAAAACCCTGCTCGGCTGAAGATTCAACCTCAACCGTAACCCCACCGTTCAAATGAGTAATCGGCGAATACGCAATATAGCTCGGAGAAGGGACGATAATCTCATCCCCGGGTGTAATAAAGGCCCGCAGAGCCAAATCCACGGCTTCACTGCTTCCCACTGTAACCATAATCTCGTTAGTTGGCTCATAGCGGAGATTGAAGCTTGTGTGCAGATAAGAGGCGATTTCTTCTCTAAGCTCCAACAAACCGGAATTTGGTGTATACATCGTTTCCCCATTATTCAAAGCACGAATACAGGCAGCTCTTACATGCTCCGGTGTAACGAAATCAGGCTCGCCTACGCCAAGCGATATAATATCCTGATTCCCTGTACTTAGGTCAAAAAAAGCCCGAATCCCCGAGGGAGCAATCTCCCGTACACGCGGAGTAATCCATTCATTATGCATGACTGAGCACCTCTTCTTTCGGACTCTTTTCTGTTAGGGAAAGGGAAATGATCTCGTCCAGCAGTCCGCTGAAGGTGTAACCTGCCGCTTGCGCGCTTTTTGGTAAAAGACTCGCCTTCGTCATGCCCGGTAACGTGTTCACCTCCAGCACATACGGAATACCATCCTTAATGAGCATATCCACCCTTGCGTACACACTGCATTTTAGTGCTTTGTAGCAAGTTAAGGCTGCATCACGTACTCGCTCATACACCTCAGCTGGTAGTTTAATGACGCGTTCGTCTGCCCCGCCATCTTCGTATTTTGCACTATAATCGAACCACTCCGCATGTGCCGAGGTAATCCCCAAAACGGGCAGCATCTCACCATTTAGAATAGAACAAGTGATTTCCTGGCCTCGAATGTAGCTTTCGATCAGAATCGACTGATCACAAGCAAAAGCCTTCTGTACTGCGCTCAACAGCTCCTCGCTGCTGCTCACCTTTTCCATACCGATACTCGAACCGCCTGAACATGGCTTCACCATAACAGGATATCCGATCTGCTCCACTGCTTCTTGAGAATAATCCTTCATACTATCCCAGCACAGCCAATCCGCCGTGTTGACGCCTGAGCAGCGCATAAGCTTTTTGGAAAGATCTTTATCCATACAAATACTGCTAGACAAAACGCCACTACCCGTATAAGGAATCCCCATCGTCTCCAGCGTCCCCTGAACCGTACCGTCCTCTCCGTAAGCTCCGTGGAGCGCAAGCAGCGCGATATCGATTCCTTTTGCCTGCTCAATAAGTTCTTCACGCTTGGTGATCACTATTGGAGTAACCTCATATTTATTGGGATCTAGATTCTTCAAAATCTCTCTACCGCTATTCATGGATACCTCATACTCTGAGGACACCCCGCCCATAATTACGCCTACCTTCATCTTCATCTCAAGCACCCCTTTATCCCATTAGTTGTCGTGCTGATCTGCCAATAATTTCGATCCCCTTGCGGATATCCTCATCCGTCACTCTGGAGAAACCGATTCGTATCGTATTTTGACCTTTACCGTCTGTGAAGAATATATCTCCTGCTGTAAAAATAACCCCTTGCTCATGACAGGCCGCCAGCAGCGTCCTTGTATTAAAGCCCTCCGCGAAGGTTACAAAAAGATGCAATCCGCCATCCCCTGATAACGCCGTATAAGGAATAAACTCCTTACAGCATTGCAGGGTTAATTCATATTTTCGTTTATATTCCGCTCTAGCTTTTTTCAAATACTTCTCTAAATGGCCACCTAATAAGTATTGATACAAAATGGATTGATCCAGCGTAGAGGTATGAATGGTACGTGCGCGCTTGACGCTTTCGAGAGAATAGATCAGCTCCTGATCTGCCAGCACCCAACCTACGCGTAGTCCCGGAAATAGTACTTTTGAGAAGCTACCTAGATAGATCACGCTGTTGCCGCTACCTGCAGCTGCGATAAGTGGAGCCACATGTGAGCCCGAATAGCGTAACTCCTCGTTAAAACCATCCTCGATCACTGGTATTTGGTACCGATTCATCAGCTTCATTAGCCTCTGTCTTTTCTCTGGAGACATTACAATGCCGGTCGGATTATGATAAGAAGGGACAAAGTAGGCACAGTCAAAAGCTTGCTCCTGCAATGCCTTCTCCAGCTCAACCAGATCAATTCCATCACGCTCCATAGGAATCCCGGTGATCTCAAAGCCGTTCAGCTTCAGATTTTTGATCGCCGTATGATGCGTTGGATTCTCACAGATGACCGAACCATTCTTTTTGCTAAGTGCAGACAACACAATATCGAATCCCTCTGTAAAGCCATTGGTGATCAATATATCCTTGCCTTTCATTTCAACGCCTTTGTGCTCCATGTACTGCTTCAAATAGTCTATTAAAGGCTTATACCCTTTGGCATATCCATAATTTAGTAAGACGTTGCCTTCCACCGACATACGATCCATAAAGGAGCGTTTCACATTATCTAGATCAAAAAGACTCTCATCAGGCGCGATGCTCGTGAAGGAGATCGTACCCTTCTCCGCTCGTATGCCGCGCTTCATGATATCCAGATCCTCCGCCAGCCGCGCATGATCATTGATACGCGTCTTCCAGTCCATCGTCCAGGAAGAGATTGTTTCACTGCCGGGAGGTGTAGGTGCCACATAACTTCCCTGACCCTGCACGGCATACGCAAATCCATCATCCTCAAGCTCTGCATACGCAGAGATTACTGAGTTACGGCTAACCTTAAGCAGTGTGCTGAGCTCTCTTGTGGAGGGCAGCTTTTGATTCCCTTGCAGACCGCCTTTTATGATTAAGTGCTTCATATAGTCTTTAATTTGTATATACACCGGCCGTCCGGCTATGAGCTTGAAATCCTTAAACATCTCTCAATCGCCCCCATGACTATCATGGCACAATCACTCGCTTAAAAAAAGAACCACAGCCATGGGATTTTAATCCGGCTGTGGTTCTATGAGAGGACAGACTCATAAATTTGATTATTTTCATGCTATTAATAGGACTCGGTTAAATAAGAATGACCTCAGTCTACTATATTATTTTTCATTAAATATATTTTTAATTACGGCTATAATGATGGTATACTCATCGTTACAAAATACTTTCTCAAAGGATTGTGATAAGGATATGGTGAAATCAGTCCAGCAGACCTCCTAAAATGAAAAATGAAATAATTTTAGGAGGTCATAATATATGATTTTTAACCCGATTGTCATTGATAACTGGAGTAGAAAACCCTATTTTGAACATTATTTAAACAATGTTAGATGCTCCTATAGCATGACCGTAAATATTGACATTACCCTTCTACTGTCAGAGCTTAAGCATAAGGGAATTAAGCTGTACCCAGCGCTAATCCACATGATAACTACGGTGGTAAACCGTCACAGTGAATTCCGCACATGCTTTGATTCTGAAGGTAGATTAGGTTATTGGGATAGCATGTCACCTAGTTTTACCATTTTCCATGATGATGATAAGACTTTCTCAAGCATCTGGACTTCGTACGGTGAAAATTTTAATGATTTCTATAACCGTTATCTGGATGATATGAAAATGTACGGAAGTGTGAAACAATTTATCGCTAAAGCAAACGAACCACCGAACACCTTCCCTATTTCTAGTATTCCGTGGGTCAGCTTCACGAGCTTTAACCTGAACGTGTATAACGAGGGAACCTACCTACTTCCCATCTTTACTTTAGGAAAATATTTTCAACAAGACAAAAAAATACGATTACCAATATCGGGGCAATTCCACCATGCTGTTTGCGACGGTTACCATGCCAGCATGTTGTATAATGAATTGCAATCACGTGCAGATAACTATAAGGAATGGTTACCTAACATCTAATTAACTACGTTATTCTGCTGAGGGCGAACGATAGTTTAAACATAAAGGGTTCCACATATTAGGTATGGCTAATATGTGGAACCCTTTTTTCATTTGATTTTCTCATCAATGTCCCGAAATATCTGCCGACCATTGCCCGTTCTGCCAAAATAGCCTGAGTACCATTGCTGTTCCCGGAGAAGGTGCAACTGCGCTGTAGAATGTGACACCAGGAATTAACTGTGCAAGGAAATTCCGGATAACCCCACCATGTGTGACTACCAACACCCTGTTTGTTATTGCCTCAGCCTTTTTTTCACTAATTGCAGCCTGCACAAATGTATCCTCAGCCGCTCGCCCCAGATCTGACAGGAAGCTACGCAACCGTTCGTCAAACTGCGCCCATGTTTCACCATCCGGTGGAGTAACTGTGGAAGGATTATCAATCCAGCTTCTATACAGTGAGTTATCCTTCAATTCCTCATAAGTACAGCCTTCAAAAGCACCAAAATTCATTTCACGCAGGCGCTGATCGTAGACAGCCACCTTCTCTAAAGAAGGTGAAATGTAAGCTAGAGTCTCTCGACATCTAAGTAAATCGCTGCAAAATACACACCAAAAATCATTCGATACTTCAGACTGCTGCTTAATCTGAGATAGCTGCTCTACTGCACTAGATAGCAATGGGAGATCCGTATGTCCTAAGTAACGATGCTCAGCATTCCACTGAGTTTGCCCGTGGCGAACAAGTACTAATTCTAGCTCTATAGAAGGAAACGCCATGTCTAGCATTAGCCCCCGATCCATATCCATGCCACAACCGCGCATAAGCCTACAAAAATTGAAGAGGAGAGCATCATCATCCGCGAAGTCTGAATAATATCGTCCGGCTCCATCGGTCGTACCGGATCCCCCATATAGGCCCGGAAAGAAGCGACACCATGATAGACGTTTTCTCCTCCGAGACGAATACCAAGTGCGCCTGCAACAGCAGATTCTGGATAGCCGCTATTCGGGCTTGGATGAAGTCGCGCATCCCGCTTCACCATCTGCAGACAATTGCGCCAATCCAGACGAAGCAGCCATGCACACAATGCCAAGAGCAATGCCGTTATCCGCGCCGGAATGAAGTTGGCGACATCATCGAGCCGAGCGGATGCCCAGCCGAGATCTCGGTATTTATCATTCTTATATCCCACCATGGAATCGAGCGTGTTTACTGCTCGATAAGCCATAGCAAGCGGCGCGCCACCGATTAGCGCATAGAACAATGGAGAAATAATCGCATCGACGATATTCTCTGCTACAGTCTCTACCGTGCCGCGCACAATTTCCGGGGAATCTAGCGAAGTCGTATCACGCCCCACGATCATGCCCAGTGCCTTGCGCGCAGCAGGAATATCGCCTTTATGGAGTTCCACGTACACCGCCATCCCTGCATCCTTCAGTCCCTTAGAGGCAATCGTCGTCGAAATCAACCAAGCCTCGGCTATCCAGACGAGCCAAGGTGAGATGAACGACAGTAGCCATAATAGGATGGCTGTCAGTGCCCAAGCACCGCCCGCCACACACAGCGGAAGTAAAACTCCTGCTCTCTGCAGGCTTTGCGGTCTGGACCATAACCGGCGGATCACCCGCTCCAGAGCCGTGATTACTTTGCCCATACCGATTACGGGATGGGGCAAGCTACGCGGATCACCTAGGATCCGATCAATTACATAAGCCGCAAGTAGTACCAAAGCGATTGTCACAGGCGATCACCTCTGAACAATCTTCTGTTTCTCCAGCTATCCATTCTCATTAGCTGTCCTTCCTTGCTTGCACCGATAGTAAGCTACCCGTCACAGCGCTATATACAAGCCGCCCGATAGCACCTCCAAGGTCGGTAGCGGTTCCGGCGTAAACATGCTCTGCCTTGTATCGCCCACTTTGGCTCACAGCGAGCACTATCGCATCCGTAGTTGTTCCGGTTGCGATCAGGCCATTCTCGGGATCGGTAATCCCGAGATCGGCCAGAGCAGCAGCTTTGGCTTCGACAGCTGTCTGCACGGCGTTGACCATGGCCGCCGGTGTCAGGCAGCCATTAATACCTAGCATTATGTTAATCGTACCCGGCCGATAAACAGCCAGCACATTGCGTTCCACACCCGCGCGCGCAGCATTTCCTGCGGCGGCTGTAACGCAAACAAAAATCCCCGCTGAGCCAGTATCCTCCTCAGCTACCGCTGCATGTTCAAGCGGTACAGCCGTCATCAGACCGGCGCAGCCAGACATTGAATAACCCCACTCGCGGAGCTTATTCTCCATATCCTGAACAGGATCACTACATTCATAATTGCGGTCAACATATAAATTGACAGCCCGCTCTAGCCGATTCATTCCTCCACCATAGAACGCACTCGATAAACCATCTGCTTCAGCAGGCAGCTCTAGTAGCAGATGGTTTCCCTTCCACTGTAAAGTAAGCCCTGGCCAGATGGCCGAATGGTACTCTTTTACGCCTCCTGCGAGGTTAAATGGAATCTTCACTTGCACCATATCTCGATCCTGCTCCTTCCACAGCACATTACTTTTATCCATTCATCCAACCAGCTTCGCGGTCGCTCCTTCTCTCCCAAACCGCCTCACTTAGAAACTACCTAATTCTCTATTTCAGCAAATGACTATCTTCCCTACTCCCAACTATCTGCGCAACATGAATCGATAAAGCAGTAAACTTTCGGCCCCTACACTACACAGGTCACATATCCGCCAGAATTTCCCTCATCCGTATCAGCAGCCGGACATTATCCTCATGTCCCTTAACAGCAACCCGGATATGCTCTTCCCCTAGACCGGGGTACATAGCGCAGCTGCGGACCAGTATACCGACACGCCCAAGACGGGTCTGCATATCAGCCGCACTCCACGGCGAAGGCAGGCCACAGAGCAGAAAGTTGGCTTCGCCTGACGGCACATCGCAGCCTAGCTGCATAAGGCCTTGCCGCAGCAGTTCCCGTTCCGTGGCGATCAGTTCGCGTGTGCGACGTTCATACTCGCGCCCGCTACCAAGGCAGGCTTCGCCCGCCAGCAGCGCCAAACCATTCACGCTCCAGGTAACCTGCTTTCCGGTCATCGCCTTTGCCAGCTCCGGATGCGAAATGGCAAACCCGAGACGCAATCCGGGAATCGCATAAAATTTCGTCATCGACCGCACCAATATCGTATGCGGGAACTGATCCAGCTCCGGCAGCAGCGTATTCCGTTCAGCTTCTGGAATAAAATCAATAAAAGCTTCATCCACAGCGAAATAAGTTCCGCAGCTCTCTGCCTTCTGCGCTAACAATCGCAGTTCATCCACAGTATACTGAACGCCATTGGGGTTGTTCGGCTGTCCAAGGAACAGCAGCTCAACCTTCTCCAGCAGCCCGACAATCTCATTCACTCCAGCCCGGAAGTGCTGTTCCCTTGTCCCCTGAACAGATAATACTTCTGCGCCGAATTGTACAGATAGCTGCCGGTACTCGGAGAAACAAGGTTCTACAATACCTACCTTTTGCGGAGCAATCGCAAGCAGCAACAATGCCATAGATTCTGCGGCTCCGTTGCCTACTGTCAACCAACTACTATGTATACCAAGATCCTCTGCCAGCAGACTTTTGAAGCGTCGATGTCCAGGGTCCGGGTAGGCAACCACCGTAGACAATGCCGTTCTAAGTAGCTCCAAGACGGCTGGCGGAGGCCCGAGTGGATTAATGTTGGCACTGAAATCGAGAAATCTGCCGCCAGCTTCCTCATAAAGTTCCGCAGCCGTTAGCAAATCACCGCCGTGGCCGTATTTTTCAAGCATATTTACACTCCCTCTATCAACTTTCTCCTGCTCAATATGTATGTCTTTGCCACCATTATTGCGTCTTTGCCGGAAATACGTCAATGCTTCACTAAAGGAATCACCTGTACGAATAAAGAAAGATGCTATGCCGAATACGAAAAAAAGAAGTCGACCATTTCGTTGGTCGACCTCTAATTTTTTCTATTGAGCGGTCAAAATTTGTGGACCTTCAGCCGTGATGGCGATCGTATGCTCGTATTGGGCGGCGAGCTTGTTGTCCATCGTCCGTGCGGTCCAGCCGTCCGGATCGATTGTCATGAAGTATGTACCTTCGGTGATCATGGGCTCAATCGTGAACACCATACCTTCCTTGATACGGGAGCCTTTTCCAGGCTTGCCGACATGCATATAAGTCGGCTCCTCGTGCAGGTCGCGGCCGATGCCATGGGCGAGAAGGTCGCGCACGACGCCGAAACCGTGTGATTCCGCATGCCGCTGAATCGCGCTCGTCACGTCGCCGAGTCGATTGCCGGGCTGAGCCTGCTCGATGCCCAGGTCAAGACATTCCTTCGTAACACGCATCAACTTCTCGGCCGTCGGCGAGATCTGCCCGACCGCATAACTCCAAGCCGAATCGCCGAGCCAGCCATCGAGCTCAGCGACCGTGTCGATCGTCACGATATCGCCTTCTTCAAGTGGCTTATTGCTAGGGAAGCCATGTGCGATCACATCGTTGGCGGAGGCACAAGTCGCATATTGATAGCCCCTATAGCCTTTCTGGTATGGCTTTGCGCCGTGCTTCAACATAATGTCCTCGAATATGCGCTCAATCTCGTTGGTGGTAATACCCGGTTTGATAAGCGGGGCGATTGTACGATGACATTCAGCCACCACTTGGCATGCCTTGCGGATAGCCTCAATTTCATGCTTGCTTTTTAAAATGACCATGTTCGTATCAGGACCCCTTCGTAATAGCTTGGATAGCGAGTCGGGCGATTCGATCGACGTTCAGATCGGAATTGCCCGCATAGTAGTGCAGCCCACAGCAACCGACCAGCACGGCAAGCATATGGTCGACGCTGTCGTCTTCGCACTGGGCGATCGATTGGAGTGGAACGTACAGGCGTTCCATAAATTTTCTTTTGGCGTGGTGTCGATACCTTTCAGGCAAACCTGCATAATGTTCCGCCGCCATTTTGTAGACGAGATATGCGCGGGCGTCCGACTGCCACAGCTGGAGCAGCGCTTTACAATACATCAACAACTGCCAGTCATCCGGTGGGCTGCCACTGATATTCGCCCATTTTGCGATAACTTGCTCACATCGTTCAAAGCCGCTTTCTAACACATCTTCTATTAATAAATGCCGGTTGGGGTAATAATGGTATACTGTGCCGTAACCAAGCCCTGCCTCGCGGGCGACGTCGCGAATATCAAAGCTGCCGCCCGTGCGAAAGTAGGAGCGCGCGGCGACGTCCAGGATCTGTTCTTTGCGCTGTATGCGTATGAGCTCATTTTGTTCTTTGGTACGGGGGCACATAGCGTGTAACCTCCTTATTTAGACCTGCAAATTTGTCAATATAAAAATAGTAACGCATGGGCTGGAGAAATGCAAAAGATTTGTTGAAATTCTTCAATATAAAAATCGCATTAATTCAACGAATCCAGTCAAATACTTTATTTCCACCGAAACACGAAGCGATCTCTTTTGTTAAAAAACTGCTTTTGGTTTAAAATGAGAACTGTAATCAATTTTGCTGCAACGGAGGAATTCACTATGATTTTTATTGATAACACAGGGATTACTGACGCTTCCATCAATTTGGCGATTGAGGAATATGCGCTGAAACACTTGCCGATGGACGAGAGTTACCTGCTTTTTTATATTAACAGCCCATCTATCATCATCGGTAAACATCAAAATACGATTGAAGAAATCAATCAGGAATATGTTAAAGAGAATGATATAAAGGTTGTACGGCGTTTGTCTGGCGGTGGAGCGGTCTATCACGATCTCGGAAATTTAAACTTCAGCTTCATTACTAAGGACGACGGCCAATCCTTCCATAACTTCCTAAAATTCACCCAGCCGGTAATCGACTACTTACAAAGCATGGGTGTTAACGCTGAGCTTAGTGGCCGGAATGATCTTCAAGTTGGCGAGCAAAAAATTTCCGGAAACGCTCAATTCTCCACACGTGGACGCATGTTCAGCCATGGAACACTGATGTTCAATCTCAATTTAGATAATGTACAAGCCTCACTGAAAGTAAATCCAGAGAAATTCAAATCCAAAAGCACCAAATCCGTACGTAGTCGCGTAGCGAACATCAAAGAGCTGCTAGGTACAGACATGACCATTGAAGAGTTCCGCTCCGGCCTGCTGCGTTCGATCTTTGGTATGGATCCTTCAGAAGTTCCTCAGTACAAGCTGCAACAAGCCGACTGGGACAAAATCCACGAAATTTCCAAAGAGCACTACCAAAACTGGGACTGGAACTACGGTCTGTCACCAAAAAGTAATGTCAAACACACACGCAAATTCCCTGCTGGAATTATTGATATTCGCATGGATATTGAGGATTCCCTCATTAAGGACATTAAAATCTATGGTGACTTCTTTGGGGTTGGTGACGTAGTAGATGTTGAAAATGCACTTCGCGGCAAACGTTATAATGAGGCAGAGGTTAGAGACGCATTAGCTGATCTGGATTTGAAGCATTATTTCGGACGTATTGAGCCGGAGGACTTTATCGGACTGGTTTTCTTAGAAGAATAGTCTTACAAGCTTTTAAGCGATAAAAATAAAGGGGCCTGCTTATCCTATGCGCAATTTGCGTAAAGAATAGACAAGCCCCTCTTTCATATTCATTTTAGTTCAAGGAGAAAGTATAAATACATAGACAACGAACGCTAGAGTCAGCATGATGCAGATATTCTCTACGGCTCCACCTTTTTTCGTGCCTGTACTCATTAGCTTTAGACGCAGCTTAAAGGGTATTGGCGGCAATGGTGTAATTCCTCTTTGAGTAAGGGAGTCTGCCAGTAGATGAAGTGCATACGACATACCGCCAGCTATCCACAGACTGCCACCATCATTTATACCCGCTGAGGCAAAATACAATAAGGCGCTCCAGCCCGAAACTCCATACAAGGTATGTGTCAGTCCACGATGAGGAACAACCGATGAGACTACAAGCACGCACGCTGCAATGTAGTTCCATGGATCATAGGCTTCCCCGAACGCAAAGAGTGCTATGGCAATCAAGATCATGACCAAATGGCGCAGCTTTCGACTAGGCAGGAAAGAGACACTTCCGACTAGCAGTGCAAGCACAATATTCCAAGGACGTTCCACGATTCCGGCAAAATAGAGATAGATCGCCGCGCCTATCAAAGCAATTTGCAGCGCTCTTAATAGAAATTCTGGAATCGCCTTGCGAACGAGCAGCGAATTCGGTTCATCGATATCAGGCAGCAAAGAGCTTAACGCTGCGACCGCAATAACTGGAATCGTAATCTCGTGTGACATCAAACTCATTACAGATAGGGTAACCCCAGTGCTGATTATTAAATGGGATCTACCCATCATGGTGAAACCGCTCCTTTCTAAGATGCGAAAAACAAGAACAAATGTGCGGTTATCGAAGTATATCAAGACCTTGTTTTTTTGTCTAGCCTAATCCCTTAAATCCCTTTAAATATAAGCCTTTGAGCGATTCCTATCTTGTCCTCCCCATGAATATACGATACAATTTGGACAACTTGACCTTGTCGTTCTTACAAGGACGGCATTTGCCGAAGAGAGGATGACCTAAGAAGTGAAGCGTTCCCGTATGGCCGATTTCAGCCTGCTACTCGTGGCGATGATGTGGGGATGCACCTTTCTGATAGTTCAAAATGCTGTCAAAGTGCTCCCTCCACTCGCTTTTAACAGCATCCGCTTTACAGGTGCTGCCCTGTTGCTGGCTCTAATCACTTTTATTTTTTACCGCAAGGAGTGGAAACAGTTAAGTTTCCGCATGGTACGCGATTCTTTGCTGCTAGGCCTTTTTTTGTTTATGGGCTATGGCTTCCAAACCATGGGACTTCTATATACAACCACCTCCAATACCGGGTTTATTACCGGTCTATCGGTCGTATTGGTTCCGTTTCTCTCTCTGGCGCTACTAAAGCATGCCATTTCACGTTACACTTGGTTCAGCGCGGCGCTTGCCGTAGTAGGTCTTTATCTGCTGACCTTCACCGGCTCTGCTTTGTCCCTGAATAAAGGCGATGCTTTGATCTTGCTCTGCGCCATAGCTTTTGCGCTACAAGTCGCATATACTGGCGTTTATGCACCTCATTATCCAGCGTTGCCGCTGGCAAGCTTGCAGCTCGCCTTCGTTGGACTGTTCAGCATTGTCGCTTCGCTTATCTTTGAAGGAGCTGCACCGCTGGCACACAGCGCAGAGCTTATCAAGGAGCCGGACGTTCTCTGGGCACTTTTAATTTCTATTGGTCCTACCAGCGCTTTTGCCTTCTGGATTCAAACCGCCTGCCAGAAGTACACAACGCCTTCCCGGGTAGCCATTATTTATGCCACAGAACCTGTATTCGCTGTTCTGACAGGCTTAGCCTTTGGCGGAGAAACGCTTGGTATGTCCGCTCTGCTCGGTTGTGGTTGTATTCTGGGAGCTATGCTTATGGCAGAGCTGTGTCCGGAACCGGGTCAGAATCAACATAAGAAGAATTATTTTTCCAAATTACATTTATTTAGAAAGAGATAAGGAGAGAGACAAATGTACAAATTGATCGCGATTGATATTGATGACACTCTAATTAACGATGACAAGGAAGTAACACCCGCTACACAGACTGCGCTTGAAGAGGCTGTAGCCGCTGGCGTTGTTGTAACCCTTGCTACAGGCCGAGCTTATGCTTCTGCGCAAGCCATTGCCCGTCAAACTGGACTTAACGTGCCAATCATCACTTACCAAGGCGCACTCGTTAAGAACTTGCTCGATGAAAAAGTACTATATGAGCGTTACGTACCACAGGATGCGGTACACAAGCTGTTCACTTACTGCGTGGAGCATAATCTGCATTTGCAAACTTACATTGACGACAAGCTGTATGCCCGTGAAGACAACCAGAAGATCAAAGATTATACAGACCTGAACAAAACGCCATATTATATTGAACCAGATTGGGAGAAGCTTGTCCCACAAAAAACACCAAAAATGCTGATTATCGATGATCCTGCTTTCTTGGATGAGCTGGCTCCAATTCTGCGTGAATTGCTCGGCGATTCCGTGCATATTACCAAATCCAAACCACAATTCCTAGAAATCATGCATCATGAAGGAACCAAGGGAATTGCGCTTGAATTCCTAGCCAATCATTTTGGTTGTGATCTCTCCGAGACTATGGCTATGGGTGACTCTTGGAACGACCATGAGATGCTCGAGGCTGCTGGTCTTGGCGTTGCGATGGCGAACGCTATTCCTGCTCTGAAGGAAATCGCTGATTTCGTAACCCTAAGCAACAATGAAGATGGCGTAAAATACGCGATTGATAAGTTCATTCTCAATAAAGTGAACTAAATCGGCTGAACTTAATAGTTTTATATACGTTAAACTTAAGATATTTCTATTAAGGTAAGTGCGTGACTGCGGGGAATGTTTGGACTTCCGGCCGCTGTTGTCACCAGATTTCTTTGATTATATACCGTGTTTCACGGTTGAAATCCGGTGACAAAGGCGGTCGCTATCGCTCCTACAGTTCCAAACTTCCCCTCCGTTCAACTTATATAGAGTTAAAGTTCAATCTATATAAATTCACTTTCTTAAGAAAAGGGTGCTGTAACGTCATGATATATGACGATACAGCACCCTTTTGTTATTTCAGCAAGCTCGGTACTCCTGTAGATGCAAACTCCAATGACTCTTGCTCACCCTCCCCAGCCTCTTCCTCTTCCAGCTGAGAATAGTACAAATCATGATATCTTCCTTCTGCCGCAAGCAGCTCCTCATGGGTACCACTCTCCACAATTTCACTGTTCTCCATCACTAGAATGACATCAGCGTTCTGAATCGTTGATAGACGGTGAGCGATAACTAGTGTGGTTTTGTCTCCCATTAATTTACGAATCGCTTGCTGCACCAGCTTCTCCGATTCATTATCAAGCGCAGCAGTAGCTTCATCCAGCAATAGAATAGGAGAGTTCCTAAGAATCGCTCTTGCAATCGATAGTCGCTGGCGTTGTCCACCAGACAGGCGCGAACCTTCCTCACCGATATCTGTATCAAGGCCCTCCGGCAACTCCATTACAAAATCATAAGCGTTCGCTTGTCGCAAAGCTTCCAAAATTTCTTGTTCATCTGCATCTGGATTTCCATTCCGGATGTTATCACGGATACTTCCTGTATACAGCCCGGAATCTTGTGGAACATAAGAGAAGTGACTCCTAAGTTTAGCTAAACTCATCTCGCTTGTCTTCTCATTATTTATAAATACTTCACCCTCATCAGGTTCATATAACCCAAGCAGTACCTTAAAAAGCGTAGATTTCCCTCCACCGCTCGGTCCCACAATTGCCATTTGAGCCCCTTTATGAAGCTCTAAGCTGATTTTGTTCAAACTATGTCTCTCCGCTCCCGGATAAGAGAAGGATACCGAGGACATGACCATACGCTCAAATTCAGGCTGCTTCGTAGCTGCTTCGGGTAAAGCCTCCACTTCTACAGGGCTATCCAACACTTCAAAGATCCGTCCCGCCGCCCCAAGTGATTGCTGCATCGAATTGATCAGTCCTGGCAATGCCGAGAACGGCATCACTAAATAATTCATGAGCTGGATGAAAGCAATCATCGCACCGACCTCAAGTGATCCTTTTGCCACAAAATAACCAGCAACGACCAACGCCAGAAGAAACGTAAAGTTTCCCAGAAAAGAGGAGAACGAGCCAGTAGCTCCCTCAATTCTTCCCCGTTTTAATTCTTCGGAAGTGATATTCTCACTATGTTCCTGATACTGCTTCATTAGTTTGCGTTCGATGCTAAAGGATTTAAACACCATACTACTGCCTAAAATGTCATGCAAAAAGGAAGTAATCTTGCTCATATTAGTCTGAATCTTCACACTGTTCTCACGCATCGCTGAACCGAAGATTTTTCCCGTAAGGAACATCAAAGGCCCCATTGCAAAACAGATCAATGCCAGTAGCCAGTTAATATAGAGCAAATAACCAAAAGCCGCGAGAGCAAGCAAAGGGTTACGGATTAAATCAATCATTACCTCACCGGTAGCATTACCCACAGATTGATTATCATTAGTAAAGCGGGACAACAAATCCCCGGAGTGATTCCGGTCAAAATAAGACTGAGGAAGAGCTAAAGCATGTCGCATCATATCTAGCCGCAGCTCATTTCTGATCTTGGCCGAAATTTTATTTTTGAGATATCGATCGATGAAACCATTAATTGCGCTCACTAATAAGTAGATTAATCCGAATATAACCAGCCCTTTAAAAGCTTTCACATCAAGTCTAACTGCCGCATCCGTAATTACTGAGAGCAGCCAAGCAATTGTTAAGTCCAGAACAATCCCAAATAAAGTAGTAAATAATAAAACCGTATATAAGAGCTTGTGCCTTAACATGTATGTACTTAATCTTGAGAAAACACCTTTCTGCTTCAAAAAAATCAATCCTCTCCCCTATTAGCTACTTAACATTCCCTTTCCTATCGTTGATAATTTCTATATATGTAAATATAAGACGGCAATACTTTCTGATTATAAAGCATATACCTGCTTCTGAATACAGGATGAAATAGAAATCACAAAAGGGACATCAACAGGCTGATTGTTGTTTTCTTTTTCATGTATACTAGAACCAGTTTGACTATCTTAACAAAAAATAGAGGAGTAACTTTACAACATGATCAAAAGACTTACTGCACTATTTTCAATTCCCTCTTATGCCTTACTCTTTTTATGTATGTTACTTCAGGGTATGGGGATTTCACTCAGTTCACCCTTCTTATCCATTTATTTCACGGAACAGCTTGCCGTATCTGTCGGATTGTTTGGCGTTTTTCTAGCCACCACGTTAATTGCCGGAATATGGATCAGTACACTAATCGGGAGACGCTCTGACCTCGGCTTAAATCGAAAAAACATTTACCTTGTGGCCACACTCTGTAATGCGCTGGCTTATAGCGGGTACTTGCTCATTCAGGATTTCACGATCTTGTTCATCTACATGATTGTGTTCACCGCCCTCGGTGCACCAGGGATGCCTCAATTGTTCGCCATCGCTAGAGAAGCAGTGAATAAGAGCAATTTTACGGATACTGCGTTTGCTAATTCCACCTTACGTTCTGCCTTCTCTCTCGGCTTTATTACAGGTCCTTTAATCGGTACTCTGCTAATCGCTGCTGTTGGTTTTAAGGGGATTTTCACGGGTACGATCGGAGTATTCCTGCTTGTTGCCTTACTCGTTTTCTTATTTCTCAAATCAAATACAGATACAGAGCTGAGCAGCAACAAGGCTGAAGTAAAAGTGAAAACTTTCCGGCTCAGTCAGAACCGCAATATTCTGCTGCCTTTTCTGATTCTGATACTCATGTATGTAGCTCACTGGACGAGCAGCATCAATACGGCCCTCTTTATTACAAACAATCTAGGGGGATCGACAAGTGATGTCGGTCTAGTCAGCAGTATATGTGCTGCGCTGGAAATTCCATTTATGATTATGCTCGGTCTACTCAGTGCGAAGTACAGTAACCGAGCCTTGATGATGTGTGGGGCCATTTTAGGAGGAGCATATTATCTCGTTGTCATTTTCTCAGGCGCGATGTGGCAGATGCTTGCAGCCCAAGTTCTACTCGCCGTTTTCGTTGCTGTGATATCAGCGATTGGCATTAGCTACATCCAGGATCTGCTCCCAAACATGCCTGGGTATGCATCCACGCTTTATTCTAATTCATCCACGATCGGTAGACTGATTGGGAGTCTTGTTGGCGGGGGCTTAGCCAGTATTGTAGGTTACCGGTATTCATTTGTACTCTGTTTAATACTCATCATTATTTCCTTAGTCATGCTTGGGGTAAGCGGACGTCACCCTTTAAATGAACCAGAACAATTAACTGTTTAATCCGTTTATTTCTACTTGCCCATTCTCTTCTAAAGTGAAGAGAATGGGTTTTTGTATAGTGGAATTCTCGTCCCAGACTGTGCCAGTGTAACATTCTCCGGCAAAATATATGCTTTTCTCAGATCCACATCATGTGACATATGCGTATATACTGCCTTTTTAGGCTTCACAATTTGCAGCAGCTCCGCAGCCTCCGTCATATCGTACACAGAACGAGTGGATAGCTCCGCCGCTTCGTAATAGAAGCTTGTACCAAGCACCAGCAAATCAGCTCCGTGCATCAGGCGTGTCTCCTCAGCCCCTAGAGATATGGAATCTGGGCAATACACCCATTTGTAGTCCTCCTTCTCTAGCCGAAAAGCGTACGAATATCCATTCTTGCCATGATTTACTTTCCAGGTATCTATCTTCCAGCCGTCCAATTCTATCCCTTCATCACAGGGAATCATCTCGATGTGATTTCGCAGCCAAGGGTATTGCCGTTCGATAATAGGAATAACTTCTGCTGGAGTATAAAGTTCACCCTTAATGCCCGTCCATCGACAAGCATCTGCCCATTCCGGTAGCCCACCAATATGATCAAAATGAGCATGCGTCACCAGCAGTCTTCGCATATTCCGTACTCCCTGCGCCTCCATCTGACGTCGCCAATCTGGCCCACAATCAATCACTAGAAAGTCACTGCCATTATCTATAAGTACAGAGGAACGCAGCCTTGTATTGCTCCCATGCTCCCTTGCTTCTGTGCAGGTCTCGCAGCTGCAATATACCCGAGGAACACCCATGGCATCCCCAGTACCCAAAAACACCAACGTATCCATAATCTATCTCTCCTTCAGTTCCCATCAAGGAAGTCTTAAATTACCATATGTCTATCTTAAAGATGCTCACCAAAAAAAGCCATCCCTTGCGCAGAAGACCTGCTAGGATGACTCTTTTCATACACCTCTGCCTATATTCCGGCAAGTACCTGATACCAAATCCCCCGCTTGGAATAAAGTGTGCTTCGCACCTCATCCCAGCCCCCTAAATAATGGATATCGAAGAGACCCGCTGGATCGGGGTAACGGCTTTTGTTCTCCGCATAGACCTGTTTATCTACGGGACGAAATCCATATTTTGCGAAGACCTCTTGTGCCTGTGGTGTCATCAAGAAATCAACTAATGCTTCTGCTGCCGCGCGTGTCCCATGCTTATCCGCGTACTTCTCTACGACAGCCGCTGGATTCTCAATCAGCATTGTATTTTTAGGAATAATGACTTCATATTTAACACCCTGAGCAATCCGGGCCAGCAGTTCATTCTCATAGGTGACAATGACATCACCCACTCCATACTCGAAGGCAGCCATGGATGCACGTCCGCTCTTATCCAGAGACTCCACATTGGCATGTACACTTTCTAAAAAAGCTTTGGCTGCTGCTGGATCCTTAACGCCCTCTTGCTCCTCTGACAGCTTCAGACCAGCCCCATAGATCGCGTTAATATCCCACTGCGCACCACCGGATGTTTTGGGATTTGGGTATAATACTTTAACCCCTGGCTTGGCTAAGTCCGCAAAATCGTGAATTCCTTTGGGATTTCCCTCACGGGTACCAAGTGCGACTACCGAACGTGTCACCATGCCTTGTTCACCCTGCTCTCTCCACGTTGGCGCTACGAGTCCAGCCTTAACCAGCTTCTCGACATCACCTTCCATGGCTAACAGTGTAACATCCGCTTCGAACCCGCCTACGATTGCACGTGCCTGTGTTCCGGAGGCTTCATAAGACTGTTGAAAACTAATCTCCTGCCCAGTATCCGCTTTCCACTGCGCTGCAAATAACGGCAAAATATCTTCCATCGCATCCTTAGCCACACTGTATGCGCCAACGACCAGCGTGACATCCCCTTGCTTCGAAGGATCTGCCATCGTCGTAATCGCCTTCTCATTCCCGCAACCGACTGCTGCCAGCGTGAGTATGGCCAGCATTAGGGCAGCAAAACATCCGTGCAGTTGTCTGCTCCTTTTGAAATTCATTGCGGCCCACATCCTTCGAGATAATGATTTTAAATATTTCTTTGAAAGTAGCTCCAAAGATTAAGCCAAGTTCTAATAACCAACGTTCGGTATTTGCCGTAATTACGCGGAATGTTTGGACTTTCGGCCGCTGTTGTTCCCAGATTTATTGATTTTATATCCTCAGCGGATTAAATCCGGAACCAAAGGCGGTCGCTCCGCTCCTACAGTTCCAAACTTCCACTTCATTACTTCATACCTTCACATCAGTTCCTCTAATCCTTCCTCATCACATTCGCTACTCTTCAAAAAAATTGAAAATCATTTTATTTATTTTTAAATAAAAATCGGCATCGGATCTTCTTTTAGGTTGTTCTCCTGGATCCAGCTTCGCTCATCATTAAACAGGTAAGCGCGGTGCACAAGGACTGAGATATCCTGTCCCGGCTGCAATGTTTCTTTCTCCAAGGAACGGTAAGTAACCAGCTTATGACCATTAACCTCAACCTCAACGAGCCATTCGCTTCCACGGAAATGCAGATGCTTTACGACGCCTTTTTCCGTAGCTGAAGCCATCTTGAACTCATGCAGGTTACCCACTTCAATATACTCAGGACGAATAAGTGCTTTGGTAGGCTTACCGTCTCCAGCACCTTTAAAGCCTTTCACCTCAGATGCATCTTCAATCAGTGTCGACTCTCCGATGAAGGTTGCCACAAATGGTGTTTTAGGCTCCTTATAAATATCCCAAGGTGTACCCTTTTGTTCCAACTGTCCTTGGTTGATGATCATAATCTCGTCCGCGACTTCAATCGCTTCGTCTTGGTCATGCGTTACGAAGATGGAAGTGATGCCAACACGCTCAATCAGCTCACGTAGCCAAGCGCGCAGCTCCTGCCGGATCTTCGCATCAATTGCTGCGAACGGCTCATCTAAGAGCAGTAGCTGTGGTTCAGGCGCAAGTGCACGGGCAAAGGCCACACGCTGACGTTGTCCACCAGATAGCTGATGCGGATAACGCTTCTCGAAGCCTTTTAACCCGGTAAGCTCCACCAGTTCCATAACACGGTCACGAATGGCAGTTTTGCTGGCCTTTTTAACTTTTAATCCAAAAGCAATATTATCAAAAACAGTCATATGCTTAAATAATGCATAGTTCTGAAAAACGAAGCCGATCCCGCGCTCTTGAGGAGGAAGATTGTTAACTGTCTGACCATGAAAAATTATCTCGCCATTATCCGGTGTCTCCAGCCCTGCGAGCATACGAAGAATCGAGGTTTTACCGCCACCACTCGGACCGAGCAGTCCGATCAGATGACCTTTTGTAATGGTGAAATTGACGTCTTTGACCGCATGAAAATCTCCAAAATGCTTATTTAATCCCCGCACTTCAACATGCATATTACTGCACTTCCTTTCTTCTCTTGGTCCATTCCATCAACAACAGTAGACCTGCGGAAAATGCAGCCAGAACTAGCGCTATTCCTCCTGCAGCCGTTACATTAAAATTCTCAACATCCTGATAGACTAGCGTCGTCGCCGTCTGGGTTTTGTTCATAATGTTACCCGAGACCACGAGCACTGCACCGAACTCTCCTAGTGAACGAGCCACCGTAAGGATGACCCCATACACAACCGCCCAACGAATTGAAGGCCAAGTCACCTTCCAAAAAATTGTCCAGCCACGAGCGCCCAGTGTAGAAGCAGCCTCCTCCTGCTGTGAACCAATCTCCTGAAGCACCGGCATTACCTCACGCACCATTAAAGGAAAGGTTACGAACAAGGTGGCAATGATCATTCCGGGAATCGCATAGACGATCTTCAGCCCAATCCCTTCAAAAATCGCACCCAAGGCGCTATCTGGTCCCAGCAACAGGACAATCATCAGCCCGCCAATGACAGGGGACACAGCATAAGGCAAATCAACAATACTGTTGAGTAAGCCCTTTAGACGTCTATTTATCCAGTTCGCCCGGACAAGATACAGCGCCATCATAATTCCGAACAATGTATTTAATAACGTAACTACTATCACAACAAGCCCAGTCATCATAAGCGCATGCAGCGCTTCAGGCCTAGTCAGAGCATTCCAGAAACCACCAAATCCTTCACTAAAGGCACCTATAGCCATTTTCCCTAGCGGTGCAGCGATTAGCAGAAAAAACACCAAGTAGGTGAGTCCGATCCACAATTTTCTCATGAGCGTCTCCCCCGCATCTGCAGCATAGTAATGAGCCAAAGAATGAGAAAAGATAAGGTCAAGAGAATGACAGAAACCGCTGCTGCGGAAACCGGATTATCACTTTCAACTTCACCAAAAATAAAAACAGAAGATACGAGTGTACGACCTGGAATATTGCCTGCTACGAGGACTACAGCGCCGAATTCAGCAAGCGCCCGCGAGAAGGCGAGCATTCCACCGCTGATCATCCCAGGAGCCATAGAGGGGAGAATAACATGCCAGAAGACTCTAGTTCCCTTGGCACCCATTGTATATGCCGCTTCCTCTTCGGAAGGATCAAGTTCCTCCAGCAAGGGCTGAACCGCCCGAATCACGAAAGGAAAGGTTACGAAGACCATAGCAATTACGATTGCTGGTTGATGAAAAACAATTTCAAAACCAAGCGCTTCTGCAGCCTTGCCGATAAGACTACCAGGTCCGAGCAAGAGCAAAATCATCAAACCACCAACTGCCGTCGGCAGTGCAAATGGTAAATCCACAAGACTATTAAGCAATGCTTTACCAATGAATTGATAACGAATAAGAACCCAGGCAATCATTGTTCCTAAAAAGACATTAATTAAAGTAGCGATGATCGCCAGCTTTAAGGTTAACAGCACCGACTTCCAGGCAATCGGATCACTTATGCTTTCCACAAAATTACCGAAACCCAGTGAAAAAGAGTTGTAATAGACCCCAAGTATAGGCAGCACGATCAATACTACAAAATAGAGCAAAATTGTAGTTCGGAAACCCCAAGTCCAACCTTTGTGTCTAAGCAGCGAATTCAATGATTTTGCCCTCCCACCTCCGGATAACCGGTCGGTATACTAACCACCATCTCCATTAATTATTCCTATTTACATACTTGGTTTTATATTATTACTACTTTACCAAATCCTTCTCGTTGTCGTCAATTACTTTCAAGTGAATTTGGGGTAAAATATATATAACACAGGTTAGGAAAAAGTGGCACATCACAGGAAGGAGAATGATTATGCTGCATACACTGGAGATTACTACAACGAAACGGGATGAATTACGGGATATTACTCGTGAAGTCATTTCTTTTGTGAAAAAAAGCGGGGTGCGTAGCGGGGTAATCGTAGTTTATTGTCCACATACCACCGCAGGAATTGCAATCAATGAGAATGCAGATCCTGATGTGAGGCATGATGTTCTGATGCGTTTGGATGAAGTCTACCCTTGGGAGCATCCGAAGTATCGACATGCTGAAGGCAATACTGCCTCCCACCTTAAGTCTATTACATCCGGACCTTCCCAGAGCATAATCATCCATGATGGCGAACTATTACTTGGACGTTGGCAAGGTATTTATTTTTGTGAGTTTGATGGACCTAGACGTAGACAATGTTTCTTAAAAATTATTGAGGGATAAACAATTAATGGCCGCTTCCGTTATTGCTACGGAGCGGCCATTAAAATATAACTAGAATTAAATATTACTTTGATCAAGCAGAGAAGTAGCGTTATACCAATGCACAGCTTTAAAGTGTGAACTTATAAAAAAAACAGCATGTTAAAGGCTGCGACATAAAACCTTGATATGAGCTGATGCTGCCTCTTTTACATCCTCAAATGATACTTTATCTTGGATATAATAAGATATAAATCCGTGAGCGGATAGGAACAAGGTTAGCGGCACGTTCTGCCAATCCTCGGACACATATCCCTCTTCCTTCATATGACGGCGTACAATACTTGAGAACAAATCAAAACATCGTCCCTGCTCTGCCCTACAATAAGCCAGCAGCTCTTCATCACGAATCATGAACATAATCTCATACTGATAAGGATGATCTATTCCAAACCTTATAAACTCCATGATTAGCTGCTCTACTCGAGTCATACCTTCTTCAGGTGGTTTATTCATTACTTGGCCAAGCAAAGTAGCTACATGATTAAAATCTTCGACAACAATGGCGTAGAACAATTCCGCCTTCTCTTTGAAATGATAATAGAGAGAGCCGTGGCTATATCCCAAATGCTGACCGATGCTTCGCATTGAAATCGCTCGATACCCTTTGGTAATAAACAGATGCCTAGCGGCCTCTAATATTCTTTCCCTCGACAACTCCTGCTCCACTGCTCTCCTTGCCATATACCTAATCCCCTTCGCTGTAGTAAATCCGCCGCCCTTCTGTTACCAAGGCTTGCCCTTGGGTTAGATCTGTTATCCATGCCATAAATGCGTCTCCCTCATCATTTCGCGGTAAACATAACAACGTTACTTTATCGGTGAACAAAGTCTCGCCGGTCTGAATACCTCTTCCCCGAAGTTCGTTCTCAACCTTGCCTAACCAAGTGTAATCAATTTCTACGAATACCTCTCGTCTTAGCACACGGGTGATTACTTCTCCTGCTTCAAGCGCAAGCACTGCCCCATCCGTATAAGCTCTAATCAGCCCTCCGGCACCCAGCATAATGCCTCCGAAATAACGGGTAACAACAATTGCGACATTTTTAACTCCCTGGTTGCGAATTACTTCCAAAATCGGTTTGCCGGCTGTTCCACTCGGCTCCCCGTCATCCGATTGCCTCTGGATTTCGTCTCTCTCCCCAATCACATAAGCAGAACAGTTATGCGTTGCGTCCCGATGCTTCTTCTTGATGTCTTCGATAAACAACAATGCTTCTTCTTCATTCTCAACTGGCATAACATAACCAATGAAGCGAGATTTGCGGATTACGACTTCCTTGGAACCGGAAGAGCGCACCGTTCGATATTGTTCTAACATAATTATTCCAGTCCTTATATACATATGATATCTTCATATAATGTCAGGAGCAGTCCCGGTATTGGATTACCTATGGACTGCTCCTGGTGACTTACACTAGTATGAATGGTCTCTAAAATACTGCTGCAATACTATTCTGTAAGTCTTGCTTCCAGCTCTGCCTTTTCTTTTTCGTAACCCGGTTTGCCAAGTAGCGCAAACATATTCTTCTTGTATGCTTCAACGCCTGGTTGGTCGAATGGGTTAACACCGAGCAGGTAACCGCTGATGCCGCAAGCTTTTTCAAAGAAGTAAACCAAATAACCAAATGTGTATGGTGTTTGATCAGGAATAGTAACGATAAGGTTAGGTACTTGACCATCTGTATGCGCAAGCATTGTACCTTGGAAAGCCTTCTTATTTACGAAATCCATAGTCTTTCCTGTTAAGAAGTTCAAGCCATCCAGATCGTCAGGATCGTTCTCAATGGTCACATGATGAGCCACTTGATCTACTTGGATTACCGTTTCAAAGATATTACGGTTACCTTCTTGGATAAATTGACCCATGGAGTGTAGATCCGTAGAGAAATCAACGGAAGAAGGATAAATTCCTTTGAAATCCTTACCTTCGCTCTCGCCAAACAATTGTTTCCACCACTCCGATACAAAGTGTAAGGAAGGCTCATAGTTCACGAGGATTTCAGTTGTCTTACCTTTGCGATACAGAGCATTACGAACTGCAGCATATTGATAAGCTTGGTTAGTAGCTACATCTGGATTATTGAACTCATCCGCAGCGGCAGCAGCACCTTGCATCATCTCTTCAATGTTAATACCTGCAACAGCAATTGGAAGCAAGCCTACAGGTGTCAATACGGAGTAACGTCCGCCTACATCGTCTGGAATGATGAAGGATTCATAGCCTTCTTCAGTAGCCAATTCCTTAAGGGCACCTTTTTCCTTGTCTGTAGTAGCGTAAATACGTTTGCGAGCTTCTTCCTTACCATATTTCTTCTCCAAAGCTGCGCGGAAAATGCGGAAAGCAATGGCTGGCTCAGTCGTAGTTCCTGATTTGGAGATTACGTTCACGGAGAAGTCTTTGCCTTCTACTAAATCAAGCAAATGCGTGATGTATGTAGAACTGATGTTATTACCAGCGAAATAAACTTCTGGAGTTTTGCGCTTATCTTTAGAAAGGTTATTGTAAAAAGAATGCGAGAGCGCTTCAATCGCTGCGCGTGCTCCCAGATAAGAACCACCAATACCAATTACAATCAGTACTTCGGAATCGCTCTGGATCTTCTTTGCGGCTTGCTGAATGCGTGCGAATTCTTCCTTATCATAAGCTGATGGAAGATCAATCCATCCAAGATAGTCGGAACCTACACCAGTTTTATTATGCAACTGTTCGTGCGCTAACTTAACTGGAGCGGCAAGGTTGTCAATTTCTTGTTGGTTGAAGAATGAAAGGGCTTTGGTGTAGTCAAAATTAATCTTCTTAGACATCGGTAATGGAAACCTCCTGTTTATCTCTTTAAATTTGAAACCGCTTGTTACAACTTTATAATTAGGATACTTTAATTTGCCTTGACTGGCAAGGTCTTAGGGCACATCCCGGGCTTTAGAACCAAGTTTTCGAAAGTTTCATGGAAGCGTTTCCCGCATCATTAGGCATGGCTGAGCTGTGGTGCTAGCCTAAGTGCCGTGATAGAATGAAGAAAACGGAAGGTGGCTATACAAATGAAACAAATCGGTTTTATCGGACTTGGAACAATGGGAGCTCCGATGGCTTCCAACTTGCTTCGTAGCGGCTTTCAGGTAACGGTGTACAACCGTACTACAGCTAAATGTAAACCTCTTGAAGCAGAAGGTGCCCAGACTGCCCTTACGCCACGTGCTGCCGCTGAAGGTAAGGATGTTATTATTACCATGATCAGTAATGATGATTCGGTTCGTGAAGTGTTTTACGGTCAGGATGGTATTCTAGATGCGCTTAAGCCAGGCGGCTTAATTATTGATTCCAGCACAATTTCTCCAGGACTAGTTCACGAAATTGCCACTGCTGTAGAAGCTCGCGGTGGACATTTCCTAGACGCGCCAGTGACTGGAAGCAAGCCGGCAGCTATTGAAGGAACCCTGGTGTTCATGGTTGGCGGCAGTGCTGAAGTCATAGAACAGCATCGCGATATCTTCGATACGTTGGGCAAAAAGCTGATACATATGGGTGAGAATGGCAGTGGTGCTGTAGCCAAGCTGGCTCATAATGCTATGGTCGGCATTCACAACGTTGCCCTGGCTGAAGGATTCGCTATCGCTGTAAAATCAGGTGTTCCAGCTGACAAGTTCCTTGAACTAGTGCAGCTTGGTTCTGCGGGTAGCAAACAAGCAGAGCTTAAAGGCCGTAAAATCATAGAAAATGATTTCAGCAATCAGTTCTCCCTTGCATTAATGTTAAAGGATTTGAAGTTAGCCTCCGCCCACAGCGATTTCACAGGCGTCCCTTCTCCAATGCTGGGACTAGCCAAAAGCATGTTCCAAGCTGGGTTTACCCAAGGCTATGGCGATGAAGATCTCTCCGCTGTAGTGAAATGCTATGAAGAGTGGATCGGACAAAAAATGGGCTCTACTGTATCCGATAAATAAATTCAAAACTAAAACCTACTCTAGTTAGAAACATTTACGATCACCTCAAACATGACTATTCAAATGTGTGAGGTGTTCTTTCTATACATGCATTTGTTTGTTAAAGGAAATATGCTAGAGTGACTTTTGCAGCACAAAAACACAGTCATCACTATCGGACACAGCTGACTCTGTATCACCACCAAAAACAAAAAGCAGCGACTCTCCAATAACAGGAGAACCGCCGCTTTGCTGTTTTTTATGATTTTCAAAAACCTATAGAGCCGGGTAAGAACAGCAATAATCAGTTACTTCAAATACTTCCAACGCAAATTTAGAGTTGCCAGGAACATTGAACGTTGCCGCTCCCTTAATCTCCTGCCATACCTCAGTGCCGGGAAGCAGCACTTTAAGATCGCCGGACAGAATCTCCATAATTTCAGGACCATCCGTACCAAATTCATATACACCAGGCAACATGATACCAAGTGTGACCTTAGTTCCATCCTGCAAAATTACCGTACGGCTTGTTACTTGTCCGCCATAATATACATTGGCTGCTTTTTCAATCGTTGCGTTGTTAAACTGACTCATTACTTGTTCTCCCCCTAATGATTATTCAGTTAATTACAGAAGTGCCTTCACACGGCTAACTACATTCTCGACAGTAAAGCCGTATTCTTTCATTACTCTGTCTCCAGGTGCGGAAGCGCCGAAAGTAGTGATGCCGAGGATATCGCCTTGGTCACCAGTGTAACGTTCCCAGCCAAAGGTTTGTGCCATTTCGATTGCAAGACGAGCCTTAACACCTGGAAGAATTACGGAATCACGGTATTCTTTATCTTGTTTTTCGAACAGATCCCAGCTTGGCAAGCTGATTACACGAACATCGATACCTTCTTCAGCCAAAGCAGCTTGTGCTTTAACAGCCAATTGTACCTCAGAACCAGTAGCGATCAGTTGTGCTTGTGGAGTGCCATTCTTGGAATCAGAGACAACATAACCACCACGTTTGATGTTTTCACGAACGCCATCAACTGTTCCAGCAAGAATTGGCAAGTTTTGACGAGTCAGAACCAAAGCAACCGGATTCTCTTTGTTTTCCATTGCATAAGCCCATGCTGCAGAAGTTTCGTTAGCATCAGCCGGACGAATAACAGTCAGACCTGGGATGATACGCAGGGAAGCCAATTGTTCGATTGGTTCATGCGTAGGACCATCTTCACCAACTGCAATACTGTCATGTGTCAGTACATAGGTTACTGGCAATTTCATGATCGAAGCCAAACGGATGGCTGGACGCAGGTAGTCTGTGAACACGAAGAATGTTCCTCCGAATACTTTAAGACCCGTGTGCAGTGCAATACCGTTCATTGCAGCAGCCATACCAAACTCACGTACGCCGAAGTAGATGTTGCGGCCATCATAAGATTCTGGTGTGAACGATGTCAAACCATTCAAATGCGTCATTGTGGAGCTTTCCAAGTCAGCAGAACCGCCCACAAGCTGAGGAACACCAGCAGTCAAACCGTTAAGCGCACTACCGGAAGCTACACGAGTCGATACTGCTTTATCTTCAGTAGTGTAAGTTGGAAGGTTAGCATCCCAGCCTTCTGGAAGATCGCCGTTGATTACTGTTTCGAATTGTGCAGCAAGCTCTGGATATGCTTTTTTGTAAGCCGCAAATTTGTCATCCCAAGCTTTGTTAGCTGCGATTCCGTTTTTCTTCACTTCTGCAAAATGAGCACGAACTTCGTCAGGTACATAGAAATCTTCTTCGTATACCCATTTGTAGAAATCTTTGGTCAGCTTAGCTTCTTCAGCTCCAAGTGGGGAACCGTGAGTACCGCCATGGCCGCCTTTACCTTGTTTATTAGGGCTACCATAACCAATTACAGTTTTCACTTCGATCAAAGTCGGTTTGCTAGTTTCAGCTTGCGCTTCAGCAATCGCTTTGGCAATAGCCGGAAGATCATTTCCGTCTTCAACGCGCAGTACTTGCCAACCATAAGCATCAAAACGTTGAGCCACGTTCTCGGAGAAGGAAAGGTTCAATTTACCATCAAGGGAAATATCATTTGAATCATACAATACAACCAATTTGCCCAGTTTCAAATGACCAGCGAGTGAAGCGGACTCGGAAGAGATCCCTTCCATTAGGTCACCATCACCACAAATAGCGTAAGTATAGTGGTCTATCACTTTATGTTCATCTTTGTTGTAGGTAGCTCCCAATTGAGCTTCAGCCATAGCCATACCAACAGCCATACCAATACCTTGTCCAAGTGGACCGGTTGTAGCATCAACACCAGCGGTGTGACCTACTTCTGGGTGACCCGGAGTCAAGCTGCCCCATTGACGGAAATTTTTCAGTTCTTCCATAGGCAGATCATAACCACTAAGGTGCAACAAGCTGTACAGAAGCATAGAACCATGTCCTGCAGACAATACAAAACGGTCACGGTTTACCCATATCGGATGATCAGGGTTGTGTTTCATTGTTTTTGCAAACAATTGGTAACCCATTGGTGCAGAACCCATTGGCATACCTGGGTGGCCGGAGTTTGCTTTTTCAATGGCGTCAATCGCCAAAGTACGAATCGTTGTAATGGACAGGTTATCTACAGTTGAGTTTTCTTCCTTTTGAATCGCTTGTTCTTGTTCACTCATTTAATAGTTCCTCCTCTGAAATCTCAAGAATGTCATTTTGACTCTTATTGTATCATTAGTGTGGAAGCAATTCCAATTGTTTTTAAAAACTCTTTATTTGAACAGCTTATGTTTTGCAATATCGACGTATTTATATACACACAAGAACTATCAGACAAGCCAAAGTTGCACTAGTCTATGGTCTAGTTTTTAAATACGACTAAAGTTTGTTTTATAATGCTCAAATATGCAGTAAGATGGAGTTAGTTAAGCATAATTTTCATTCATTACCCAACATTTCCTAGTGGAAAGGAACTTTGAACATGAGTTCGAATAAGGACATTTTTATTGTGCTTACCGGTACAGGTACGGCCTTTAGTGGTTTTATTAAGTGGTTTACAAAAGCCGATCTGAATCATGCTTCGATCGCCTTTGACTGTGAACTGCGGGAGGTATACAGCTTCGGAAGAAAAAAAATGCACAATCCATTCGTGGCAGGACTAATCCAGGAGAACTTTATCGACCCTTTTTATAGCAGCGCTAATTGCTCCATCTATCAGTTGCGTGTTAGCGCTGAGGAATACGATACGATGTACAATCACGTCCAAGGGATGATGCAAAATCAGGAACGCTATAAATACCATCTTTTGGGATTAATCGGTGTGCTTCTGAATATTAAAATCGATAGAGAAAATGCTTATTTTTGTTCCCATTTCGTTGCCTCTTTATTTGAAGAAACTGCAGTTCAGCCTGTGAATAAGCCTTCCTGCTTCGTTACACCGGAAGATTTCGCTCTTTCACTCTGTGCACATAAGATTTTTACTGGCAAGCTATCCTATTATTTACGTAGAGCTCAGAGAGCATCTGCGCGCCCATCCTCTTTACCATTACATACTACTTCGGTTGCCTCACGAATGATGCGAATGAATGAAGACCGGACTGAAGGGGTCGTATAAAAGGTTCTATACTTGTGAAAAAGGACTAAGCGGATTTAAATCCGCTTAGTCCTTTTTCATTAACCATCAAATAACAAATTCAACCATGTTCTGTTTGCACATGAGCTCATAACCGATGGATTGATATAAAGAAATTGCTCCTACATTTTCCTCAAGGACATTCAAATACACGTTAGAGGTAACCCTTCTCCCCGCTCGGGTGAGCTCGGCACAGATTTTTTTTCCGTAGCCTTGCCTTCTCCATCTTATATCCGTTCCAATGTTCCCCAATTCAACGTAATCCTCGCTATAAATATGGTATCCACCTACCGCAATCAGCTCTCGTTGTTCCATCACACCATAGAACGAATACTGTAATTCTTCTTTTGAAAAAGCCATTGTATCTAAATCGGCCATCTTCGACTCAATGAGTTCAAAATAAGGGGAACCCAAATGTAAAACGCTTGTATCCACCGGCGGCAACGCTTCTTGATGAATATGCTTCATTAAAAGCAGCTTTTTGGGAGACTTAACAAGCTCAAGCTGTGAAGCGAGTACAGGCATAACTTCTTCATTCACGATTACATTACCGACAGCATTGTCAGGTAAATTCAGTTGTGCTTTCATAAATGAAAGCACGGACCGGAGACAAAATGACTTCTCCACAGGGAATACGGAAAAAGCATAGAATGGGAGCCCCCTTAAAAAGGCCAATACGCCCAGCAGCTCCCCCTGGTCAGTAAAATGTCCATAGTGTACCGAATTATGCTTACGAGCTGTTAGATATGAATAGTATAAAAAATGCTGTTCCCTATTCATCGAATTCAAGATTGATTTCATTTCCGCTGGTGTTAACTCTCGAATCATATCTCCTACCCCTATAATGTTTGATACAATGCTTCAACATTAACATGATCCTGTGAAGTCACGCAAAAAAGATGGGGTGATATAGGCTCCTACTCTACTTAATTCGATGACTCTGGAAATACTCCGACCAATCCGATGATATAACAACGGTAACTGTATCCGTTTTGGTGTTGTACGCATTCTGAGCCGTAAAGGTAAAAGTAACAGGGCCATCTAGTAGCTTTTCAAAAGAGCTATCATACATTTCACCTGTCCAGAAGGTTTTATCGTCGTTAGTCGGGCTGAGCTGCGTAGTGAACCCTCCGTTCATGGTTACTTGCACAGTATCCGGGAGACCTGTTGCTGTACCTTGCAGAACAAAACGTTCTCCTGCCCAAAAAACGTTGTATCCTCTTGGACTCTCCTCATTGCCGCTCTTTTTCAAGTTATAACCTTTGCGGTTATTATTCCACTCTTCGGTATGCTTCACTCCACCTTTTATACTTAATAGATTCACCATGAAGTATTTACGCGCAGAAACATTACTCCAGCTGAACCCATCAAAAACTTCAACCTCTACAGCATACTTCTCGTTTTCAATCAGAGAACCGGCTGGAATCTGCCATTGCTTAGCGCTTGATACTTGCTCACCAGATTGTACCTTGATTGCACCGGTGGCCAAGTTAATAATTCGCACCTTATAACGTTGCTGCAGGTCTCCGTCCTCATCTTGATAATCCCATTTAATGATCGGTGTGAGTGTACTTGCGATCGTTGGTTTTGACGAGTCCGTACTGGTTGGATACGTAATATTAACTGTTGGAATTCTATTCACGACTGTTACACTATGTGAAATTTCACGGTACAGCCCCAGAGAATCGGTTACAAGCTGTCTAAAGGTGAATACACCATTACTACTAAACTGCTTCGTGAAGTCCTTTTGAGTACTTGCTAGGGCTTCTGTTCCACTTGATTGTTTTATGAAATACTTATGGCTTAATGTATCTCCTTTTGGTTCGTCTGGATCAGTTGCGGTACTCTTAATATTCAGAACGTCCGTCCGGTAGATCGGTACCTTAGTCGAATCTTTACCAGTATCTGTGATCAGAGTGAATCCCGGCTTAGGTGCGTTATCGATGATGAATGTTTTTTCATTTGATACATCTGACCATGAAAATTTGGAGTATGCTCGACCTTGCACTGTAAAGTATTCAAACCGTTCAAATGTATTATTTGGGATTTGATATTGTCTGAGCAGTCCAGTAGGATCCGGATTTTCTATCGTGGAGACCAATAGACCATCCTTTGTAAAGAACTCTAACCTGTATTTCTCTTGTGAATCATTTTCCGGATCTGCGTAAGTCCATTTAATTAATGGATCGCCTTGTTCCGAATCAATCACAGATGGGTTTGTTGCTGTACCTGTAGGGCTAGTTAAAGTCATAGTAGGTGCCAAGTTTTCTTTCACTTGGACTTGCAATCCAGCGATATTCGACTTATCTCCTATCTGATCGATTGCCCAATGTTCTAGCGTATATACCCCTGGATCTGAGAAGGTAAGCATAATATCGCGAGTAAGATATGATTTCACTTCACCAGTACTGTTCGTTACTTTCCAGTAGTATTCTAAAGAACCTTGATCTGATATATCCTCATCGATATCCCCTGATGTAAATTGTTTTGTATCATACTGATTTACGGATGAAGGTCCATTAATCTTAGCAACAGGAACATGATTCTTAACCATAAATGTACGGGTCGCATAAGAGCTTAACCTTCCATCAGAAGCTTGAAGCTGCATTTCCCAGCCATCAGAAATGGCCTTTTTATGTGAGATACCGTTACGATTAATAAGATCCCGAATGGTCATAGATTGATAACGGTTGTTTCCCGCCCAGTAGTAAGGAGAGTCATTAAACTTTGCATTCCAGGCATAAGATAAAACATCTCCATCTTCATCCGGATCTGGTGTTAAATTATCCATCGTGATAATCGTATCGCGGTAAATTTCGTTAGGCATTGTAAATGCTGCAGCTGGTGGATGATTGACTACCTGTACATTTTGACTGTACCAATCCGACCACAAACCACGATTATCATGTACTTGTAGATTGAGTTGATAGTTGCCTTCACCGAATGATGCGATATTCGGCGGTGTTGTCGCCCCACCCCAATGTTCCCATACTTTATTCCATCCGTCTTTGATTACAGTCCAGTAATATATATCTAATGGATCATTATCTGGATCGAAAGATTTGTCTATAATGGTCGTAGATTTACGATAGGAAACGATATTGGGATCAACGGTAAATAACGCAACGGGTGGTAGATTAACAGACGCATTCCCCACAGTACGTTGACACCAATCACTCCATACACCGATTCCATTATCTCCATCCACATCACGGACTCTTAAACGGATGTCGTAACTGTCCTTTTCAAAAACTCCCCCAGGTGGCTGCCCGTCGATCCACATCTCATCAACACTCTTTTTATATTGCCATTGCCACTGCATAATCCCTTTATCAGAACTTGTAATATGATCTAAATCGTAGGACGAATCTATTAATTGAACATTTCCATTGATAAGCCTGGCTGAAAAAAGCGCGATTGGCTTGCGATGGACTTTAAAACTCATCGTAGATGCGGCATCTTTACTCCACATCTGATATTCAGCAAAGCGAGCATCCTGTTTCGGTATATCCTTAGCTTGATAACTCACTACATATTGTCCGGTATACGGAAATGAAGTGTAAAGGCTCGTCCTCCATAGTCCCGAATCCCCTATAATCCCCATTGAGTTATCAAAATAATTCGGATCATGATCATATCTCACTCGATCAGTGTACTTAGCATCCCACTCATAATCTTCATAGGTGGTGCCGCTATTCTCTATAGGACTATTAACGAGAACAAAAGCGTTTCGCTTCAGTCTGTTTGTAACTTTAAAGGTCATATTCACGGATTCCGACATATTTGAAGGATCCGCTACTTTTACAGTCATCGTGTAATTACCTGGCGGTATCGAATCAGCTACAGCGTCTACAGGGATAGAGAAATACTGATATCCTTTCGTTTGAGAGACTACCGTCTTCCTATAAAATACATTTGGTATTTCCGCGCTTACAATAAGATCATCATTATCTGGATCGTGGACATATCCCTCGATGTTAAGTGTGTTTCGTCCAGGCTCGTTCTGCAGGACTTGATTATTAGGTGTATTTAACGAAATGGTAGGTGGACTATTAGGTATCAAAGGAAATACTCTTTGAAAACTATGACCAATGTACGGACCTCCATATCCTTTATCTGGATTAAATCCACCAAATGAATCCTGTTGACCTGCACCAAAACTGTAGTTAATTACTAATCCTATTGGAAGCTCACCGTAACCTAAAGTCCCCGTATAGTTGTAGTAAGGAACATCTGTCACTAGATTAAATGTATGTTCAAATGTATTCGGGTAAAACGGTCCTTTAAACCAACTCTTATACAACGGGTCCCAATTTGTATTTGGACTAGACCAGTGGCTCGGGCAACCATATTCGTGGAGTGGTAAATCTAATGGTCTTCCCTCTGGAATTGCCGATACACAGAGATCTGCTCGAACGACACGTAAATCTAGAGCACTTTGTGAAGGAGTCAAGTTTACTCCTAAAGTCAATGTTGCATCCGAACTAAGGTCAAATGTAAGTTGCTTAGTGGTACGATTAAATTTAATATTCGTTAGCTTTTGGTTATTTATTGTCCCACTAAGAGTACCATATTGCCAACCGGCATCAGTATACGAACCGTCAGCGGGTATATTTATATCTTTATAAGTGATGAAATTAGGATCACCCGTCGCAGCCTCTGCTGTCTGAAGATACACTCCCTGACTAGGAAAAACTCCGAATAGGATAGAGATTATAATTACTAGTGAAAGTATTTCTTTTGTTTTCTTCATTTAAGCACCTCTCCTACCAGGACAAATCAACTTCTGGCGCTCGATTTTTCACTTCTACAATCCGTGAGCTTAACTTTTGTCCATCTGAATTTGTAGATTTCCGATCAGCTTCTGTCACAAACTCATCAATGGTTGGTTGACCAAACTCTTCAAACACAGTAAGTCGGACTTCATATTTTCCTACCTCGCTCAGCTCTAAATTTAAGCGGTCTTTGTTCTCATTACTGAAAATCACCCATGCTTCTCCGCTAAAACTCCCGTCATTATTCGAATCATAGCGATACTCCCAGAGTCTCCGACCCACTACATCTTTATCAGGCGAATAGGAGATATCATCCAATGAAACCACCGCTTTATTACCGTAATCAGGACTTCGATATACCACTCCAGGCAGAGTAAAATAGTTGTACGGCGCTTCATCTGGCACAATATCAAAAGTAATCTCATCACTATCAGAATACCCAAGCGTATTTTCCACATAAATCGCAGCCTTATATTTTCCAGGTTTTTTTAATAAGATGTCTTTGCTTTCAAGTTCAGATAATGTACCACTATATTTAATATCTGCATTCGTACCGCCAGATACAGCAGTGATGGTAACTCGTGTTTTCGATGGTATTAACGGAAAGCGTGTTGGACTCTGGCTTCTATTGAACAATGTCGTTTTACGATTTTGTTTAAGTATTCCTTCTATATTTATAATTGCTGCTGGTTTGGGCTCAATGACGGTAACTTCTGTACTTGTACTACCTATTTGTCCATCATTGTCAACGACTGTGAGAGCTATAGGAAATGTCTCTCCAACTTGCTCTATGGTATACCATACATACCCCCTTGGGACATTTCCGATTTCTCCCTGGGCTCCAGATGTGCTCCAAGCATAGTCAGTGATATATCCATCCGGATCATAGGAAGCATTTCCACTAACGAGCATATCAGACCCTGCTTTTATGTATCTAGCTGTTGATATTCTTGCAATAGGTGGCTTTCCTTCAGGTTCTGTTGGAATGGTTGGATTGGGAGGAAAAGTAACTTGAGGATTGTTTTTATAAACACCTGCTGAAATCTGTAGAGGCTGTTCCAGAGAGGTGATGGTTCCATTCTTTGTGACGATTGGCTTTTTAAAGCGGACGAGAACGTTTAAAGCATATTCCTGAGTAAAATGTTCGCCCGTTACACTCGACTTTTTGATCTCAAAGTCAAACAAAGTACTAACGTTAAATGTCTTAGCAGACTCCTTTTTCGTTTTGAGTGTATTGTTCCTGTCTTTCTCTTTAGCATAGAACACCCACTCGTCAATGTTCGAAGCATCATTGTAACCTTGCAGCTGCCCCACTAATGAAATTTGTACGGGTTCATCTTTATCTCCCAATTTTGTTGGATTGGGATTAGGTTTATTTAGAGTTACCGTACCAGTAAGGGTCGGTTCTGTTGGGAGGGTGTAGTCAAATGAGACATTTCCACTATACTTATACGTAGTCACATTAGCCGAACCTGTAAAGTAGTAGCTTAAGTCCGTTTTATAACGTCTACCCAATGCATAACCACTTTTGTCAAAATTCGGACTTAATTGTTCAAGATTATAATTTTGCATAGCTGCGTCAGTTTTGTAATAAATAATAAATTGATTCCCATTTACAATATTATGATTAACATATGTTTCTGAAAGTGTTTCTTTAGGCACAACTATTTTGACTGTTGATTCTATGATTTGAGATGAATCTATTACCGAATTCACGTTTTGGTCGTACCATTTAATTCCTGAACGTGATACTGCTGATTGAGTTACCACCGTCATATCAGGTGGATCATTTCTAGGTGTACCACTACCTTGTCCATTTTTATCGTAATGTTTTTGACCATTAATGTATGGGTCCCATTCATTTATCTGCCATCTTACACCGTCTGAATATCGCCAAATAGAATTACCAGGATTCGTAAAAAAAAGGGTCTTAAACGATCCATAATATCCGAGTAAATTATCTATTCGTTGTTTTGCTTCAACGCCCTTTAAAGTAACCTTTATTTTCCCGTTCTCCATTGTAAGAGCAACTTTTTGATTAGAGCCATTATATTTAAGAGAAGAGACATCAATTGCCGAATTGGATACTCCACTTGGAAGATCTAAGTAATAAGATTTTTGAGCATTTGCAGACCCATTAAGAACTTCTGAAGGTATTGCCACTGTTTTACTTTGTGAATTAGCAGCCTTAATGTTCTGTGGAATATATAGAAAAATAAGTATAACTGTAAGCAATACAATCCAAGTTTTCTTCATATAAACTACTCCCCTGAAAGTTTAACAATGTATTTTTCTTCAAAATTGCCTCCAACATTAAGATATATAGAAATTTCTTTAGGGTCTTTAATATATCCATACATCTGATAGCTAGATAGCTTCTCACCTGGTTTCAACACCCAATTCCACAATGCTTCCTTATTGTTAAATTGTTGCATTTTATTTTTAGGTGAAGGTGTAAGAAGATTATAACCATCTATTTTAAAATGCCATTTTGGACTCGAATCATTAGCACTTAATTGAATGATTTTACTGCCCTTATTTTCAATGGTAAGTTTAGTCCATACCATATATTTCGTAGGTGTTTTATAAATTCGATCTGAATAACCATACATCTTCATTAGAGATTGTGCTTCTTTAGACTTTACATCGTAAAACATCAGCTTCTCTAACGTGTACGTTAATCCTCCAGCACTGATTGTTACTGGAAGATCCATTTCTTTTTTTAGACCAAATTTAAACAGGTTATCCCTCAAAATAGGCGCCGGCGTTGCTGTAGGTTTCACGGTCGCTGTTGGCTTAGCCGTAACTACAGATGTAACCGTTTCCGCTTTTGCAACCACTCCCTGCCCCAAAACCACGCTAAATAACATTGCCGATACCAAAGTCGCCTTTACAACTCTCTTCTTCATCCCAAATCTCTCCCTAGTCTCAATTGGATTTTTCCTACTTATTGAACTTATACTCCTGAACTGCAGGTACTCTGATTGGCTCTTGTGTTTTGGCTCTGGAGATCAGCAGCGGATGTTCCGTCTCAATGACGGCAATAACCGAGGGACCCTTTATGTATTTGGTAATGCCATATTCACTATCCTCGTATAAAAGTGGAAAAGTCACTCCATCGGAATCATCAACAATATCGAACTTCACGATCTTTACTTGATTCTTAAAACGGCTGCCTACTTGGGGAGAAAGACCGTTATCAAGCCCAAGATTCGCCTGCAAGGCATGCTGAAAATTATCGTAAGCAAGCGCGGGATCGATAATTAGACGACCTCGTGTGAGTTCAGTTTCATCTAATTCCTGTGCGGCATCGTGAACAGCGATATTGTTTGCATCTTTTAGCATGCTGCGCAGCATGTCCCACTCCTGATTCTGGATCTGAAAGAACCAGGAGTAGATAAAGATCAGTAGGACAAATGCCAGCTTAATAATGTAATCCATAAATTAGGATCATCCCTTAATCAATCAAGATATTCACTCATAATTGACCCATGCCCATAATATCGGGTAGGCTGCGAAACTGTGGAAAAGTTATAAGGAAACAAATTTATCCGCGGTGCTGTTACATACACATCAATTCGTTGTTTGCGTTCTTGAATGGTATCCGTACTACTTGTAATTTCTATAGAACCCTCTGAGAACCCAATCGCCTTCAGATTTGAAATCACTTCGTTCCGCATAGACGCTGTGACCATCCCCTCCGTTGCAGCTTTTTGTGTGATGTAGGACGTATTAGCTTTGACCTGCAAATCTAGCAGATAATCGATATAGGTGAAAATAGGCTGCAGGATAATAAACAGGACAAGCCACATGAATAATGCCCGGAGGACGGTCTCCTTCAATAGAAACGCCTCCTTCTAATATTGCTCTACTTGCTTAGTATGTGTGATGATATCGTCTTGACTGCTGCCAATGATATGCGTAGCTACTGTGATAAACATCCCTGCGATCACAAAGCCAATAGCCAGAAACATTGCTATGGAGATAGAGTCTTTCTTCATAATCGAATTAAACCGAAGTATGGGTTAAGACCCGAGCAGTTGCAGTTTGGCTGGAATCCAGCGGTTGAATAAATGTCACACCCGGAATCGTCGGTTTATTATCATCCGTAGCATCAATTACCTCTCGAACTACAGGAATCAAAACGGCAATTACGATGGCCACGCACAAAAATCCGATAGCGATAAACAAACCTGTAGAAATAGCATCCTTTTTCATGTTAAAATCTCCCTTTTATTTTATATTTTTTAAATAATATTGAATATACAATTTTTCACTGGAACATGCCGACCCCATTAAAATTCCCTTTGATCAGTAAAATGTACTGCATCGCCATCGCGACGATCATCAAAAAAGTAGCAATCGATGGGATAACATTAATGATCGTAGATAGATCACCGATAAAAGACCACTTTTTCAAATACTGATCACTGGAGATTTTGGAGATAATCTTACCTTGCTCACGCAAATAATTCGCCGCTTCTGTGTCGTCGTCCATACCCTCAGTAGCCAGCAAAATGGACCGAATGTCATTAATAAAACTATGATTATCCGGAAACTTTGCACAAAACCATTCAATCGCCCCCTCCACACCCTCATCTACTGCTCGTTCTGACAACTCGTACAAGTCCTGACGTATATATTGAAAATGTCCAGCCGTACTCCCGCAAAAAGTGCCAAATTGCGCATATCCGCGCTTGCGTAGCCGATTATTCTCGTATAGACGGATGAAAGAGATCAGCTCACCGTCTTTTTTTATAACCGTTTTTTGATGAAGCCATGCAAGCACCCAGCCAAACGGAAGGTAGCGCATCGGACTGCTAATTATGAGAATAAGTAGAGCAATTAGAGGGGCATAGATAGAAAAAGAATTAGAACGAATGAAATCACTGACGACTTGAGTTATTAAATAAATCAGCGCTGCTGAGTAACGGAAAAGCGTAATTTTACGGGCCGAAATCGATAAACCAGAATCATTCAATAATTGCTGAAGTCTATCCCCCTGCACCCGTTCCCCAAGCTTATTCCACCGTAGTCCTAATCGGACAAGATATCTTTCCTGTTTACTACTACTGCTTACAAAGACAAGTAATGCGACATATACAATCCCGATTACAGTAACTAATAGTAACAATCTGTCCATAGCTCATCACCTTAGTGGTAGTCCAGTTTAGGTCTGGCGAGAATAGTGCTGATCACAAAAGAAATAAAAAGACCGGAGACGATCACCATCAAAAAAGAAAGTCCTACTGTAGTCTCAAACTGCAATTGGAAATAGATATCAGGCTTCAGCATGTACATAAAGGTTCCAACCGTTGATACCAGCACCAGAAGATTACCGTATAAGCCAAGGCTAATCGCATCTCTACTTCCCGCTTTCACAGTCAAAATCGTTTCCCTCTGTTGCTCCATAGAACGGTTTAATAGCATCAGCGAGCTTTTTAAATAACGGGTCCCTTCCTTCTCCGCATAGAGCAGATCCGATATAAATTCTAGGGCGAAGGTAGTGCCAATCGCATTAGAAAATCTCCCGGCTTCCTCAACAAGCTCCTTCTCATTACTGTAATTGGAAAATGCAGCCCCTAGCAGCTTCAAGGGACCCTTCAGCACATTCTTATCCGTAAGAAAATCCGCTGTCCGATCGAGAACGGAATCTACCGACAAGTGAGTGAATTTGGTGGAGATTTTGACGACATCGAGTAAATCATAGCTTCCATGCACCTTCCTCTGTGCGTAGATGTATCTCATACGGAAATAAGGAATCGTCGCAAAAATCACAGCCATAAAAAGCGGAAATCTCCAAGCCCCTTGAATCGAACGCCCTTCATTAAAAGTTATCCCCTCCAGAAAAGGATTGTTAAAACTCAGTTGCCCAGGAAGCTCGCTTAGCGTCAGTAGTCCTGATAGAAAAACCGCGATAAACACTATTGCTGTACGCATGATAAAACGCATAACGCTAATTCCCGGCTCATACTTTCGGTGTACAAAATATAAAAGATTATCTAGATGACGGTAGAGCCACAGCCTTTTTTTTACCGAGCTAACTTTTCTACCAAAAATACCCATTTTATGTTTGATACGAAAATCGACTTTCTGACCTACCTGCCGTAAATGCCGTTCGATTAGCGGTTTAATGAGCAGCCACATTCCCCACACAATCAACAAATGAAGGACAAAACGAAGAATATACAATAATAAATTCACGGTTTCACCTCCTCACTCGTTAAGAACGATCTTAGATTTCAAGCTTTCTTTGATAGGCTGATCCATTGGTTGTGCTGTTGCAAGCCGTCCCAGCTCTTTCTGGAGCAACTGTGTTGCCTGCTCATTTTTCCTAGTCATCTTCAGAATCAGGTTCTTCGTCAGCTTGTCATTATAGGACCAACACATCTTTTGGAGTTCCCAGCGCATCAGATCATTCGCAAATACAGAGTTCTTTTCCTCGTCATAAAAGACTTCCGATATTCGCGTTAACCGCTTCTTCCCGTTCGGAACACTTTCCAAAATAAAGACCAGCTCGCATGATTTCAGTGCAGAGATCAAATGCCCCTTAAGGCTCCCGCCAATCCTTGTCGACACGGCAAAAGCGCCTTGATAAGGAATATCCTCCGAATCAACGGTGTGGAAGGTTCCGGTGATGCCGTCATACCCTTTTTCCCCACTCCATAGATAAAATTCCCATTCGTTATAACGCATTTCCGTCATATACAAAATGTTTGGGTCATGCCGCAGTGACTCTACCCCTACCTCCATCAATTCCTCATTCGCAGCCTGGATTGGAATAATTCGGTGACCTTTAATCTGGTAAGGTAAAATCGACTCTGGATGCTTCTCTATCATCACTACACCCATACATGATGAAGATCCAAGCAATTGCTCGCCGACGATTGTATTTGCAAAGGTTGTTTTCCCCGAGCCTACAGCGCCCGCAATAATGGTATTGCGAAAGGTAGATGATAACGCCCGAATCATTTCAACCGCTTCCGCAGGAATACATTCCGTACCCGCCTGATCTTCTAGACTCAGAAACTCTACAACCTGCCGCCGTAACGATATTGTGGTGAAGCCATCCCATACTCTCGGGGATACCCAAATGGCAAGCCTAATAAATCGACCAGGCCAGAGCGGGTCATCCATTTTAAACTCCACTGAAGGGTTGTCCTTGTTCAGCTTTTTGTTGGGATCACTTTTTAATAAGGAGCGCTTTAACTGTTCAACCCGATCTAGTGAAGGCATCTCATATGGATAAGCTACAAACTCGCCTTTGTGGTTATAAAAGATCTGCTTTCCGATCATCTGTAGTCCGGTTGACTCACTGTAGGCACGATCAGTAAACCAACGATACGCCGGACCAAAGCCCTTCCACTCATGATAAAGCGCTTCTGCCGCCGTTCGGTATGCTTCAGGAACCTTGCCCGTAAAGGGTGTCTTCCGCAAGTACTTCTCTATCTCATTCATAAAAAAGCTAACCGCCTGCGGATCGCCAATTAGCGCCTTCGCATTTAACTCGAAGTAAGCATCATCCTCACGTTCCAGCCCTTCGTTCATATCGTTTTTCATTTTTTGCAAAAATGCATAAAAGTCTTCCTTGCCCGGTTTGCTCATGCGTAGGATACTTTGTTTTAGAGAGAACAACGGACGGTTCAGTTGATTTCCATTCATAGGAATATACCTTTCTTTTTAGCTTCTGGCGCCAGGCTCATGGACACGAGCAGAGAATGTACCTTATCATCCACATGCTGCAGCTCTTTTTTGCCTAGTGGTAAGCTTTCCTGCAAGGGCTGGTAATACGGTAGCTCCAGCAAGATTTCAGTCCCAAAGCGAAGCGCTAGATTTTTAGGAGAAGATATTTCTTCCACATTATTGCGGTTAATAATTAGTTGAAAATCATGTGGACGTAGATCCATATGCCCAGCAAGCTCTAGTAGAGGTTCAAGTCTGTATTCATGCTTTGGATGAGTGACGATCATACGCAGTGCCGATTTGTGCATTCCGACATACCATGCAGCACTTTCCGGAATAGAGCCGAAGTCAGCAATAACAACATCTGCATTTGCCCCCGCCCTAGCCAAAAAATATTCAATCTCATCCTCCTGATAATCTTGTGCACTCAAGTAATCGTAATTGCCTGGGAGATACGAGTAACCATCTTGCTTAATCAATTGCTCAAAATCCTCATCATGAATCATCTTCCCTGTAAGCCTTGATCGAAGCCTATCCAGACTAATGGTCGCTTTGCGGTCATATCCGGGATCATATAAATCAAGTCCAAGGACAATAACACGAAAGCCTGCCGCGGCAATTCGTCTTGCGAACAGTTTGGCTACACTAGTACAGCCGATCCCCGGACCAGATCCAAAAAAACCAACCAGATTACTTCGTTCCTCCCCATCCTCGTCTAGAATAAAGCGAATCTTCTCTATCACTACTGACGAGGTAGAACGAGGAGGGATAAAATAGATTCCTAAGCTTTCACACAACATATGTACAGCTTGGTAACCACTGATTCCCTTTTGCAAATATACATATAGGATCGTTGAGCTCGGATAATTCCGGCGCAGTTCGCTAAGTGACTGAGCTTGAATCTGGTCACTGGTAACCATTAGCATATGCCCTCCTGCATGAGATGGATCAGGAAGTACACTTTGTGTGATTACAATAAATCCTGCATTTTTGATATCATTAATGGTTAACTGATCTATGCCTAAACTAAATATTTTCAAGACGCTTCCCTCCTACTCGACGACCCGTACGATCCACAGCTTCTTTCCCTGCTCCAAAAATTGTCCAAGCCGCTCGCCATCACTTTTCTTCAACTTCAATTCTGGTGTCGCCACTTTGCCAGTCGAAGTGAAACGATTATTGTTATTGCCCTTTTCTGAATCCAGCACATCATTATTGTCTTCGGTTCGCACATAATTCACGGTGACTCCAGATATAAACACCTCCTTTGCAGGTTCGCTAATTGGGCTCTGCACGATCAGTTCTTCCTCTTTCTTCTTGTTATTTGGACTAAGCGATTCACTCCGCCTCTCCCGGTCTCCATCAACAAGATAAATATCTACCTTATCCCGGCTGCGCAGTGAACCATTGATGGCGTAGATGGCCTCCTTCGGTATAGGAAAGATCCCTTCATCCTTTAGGGGTTCTAAATCACTAACATCCACTAAGGATGCGGTCAAAATACTTCCGTTGGTCAGATTTACATTCGTAATTTTGTGCTCCACCTGTGCGATTTCTGTAATTACACCTGAAGGTATATCCTTGGTCTGAACAGAATCCAGATATAAATCACTTGCTTTCAGCTCATAGTTTTTGGGAAGAAGCTCCCCGCCTTCCACCTTGATTTTGACCACAGTTCGGGATAATACGTAGGGCTTGAAGTAGAGATCATAGCCTAGCAGTCCTCCGACTCCAGTAATCAATATGAGACTTGCGAAGAAATAATTGCGTTTCAACAGTTGCCTACGCTGTAAAGCCAAGCCTTCCACCTCCTCAAAAACACAGTTTTGAAAAACGACAAAAAGCAACTTGGCGTAAATAGCCAAGCTGCTGGTAAAATGCTTTTTTACCTGTAGAAATTTAGAAACTATTAGATTATAGAGTTTCCTGTAAAAGCACTCAGGTTCATACCATAGGCTCTCACCGGAAAATAACCCTCTATTTAAACACTACTGTCTTATTTTGATGGACGAGGATCCGGTCTTCGATATGCCATTTCACCGCACGAGCCAGAACAACCCGCTCAATGGTGCGTCCAATCCGCTTCAGCTCGATAACATCATCACTGTGGCTAACCCGTTGTACATCCTGTTCAATAATCGGGCCACCATCAAGCTCTTCTGTAACATAGTGAGCAGTTGCTCCGATAATCTTTACCCCGCGTTGGTACGCTTGAGCGTAAGGATTACCTCCAATAAAGGCTGGCAAGAAGGAGTGATGAATATTAATAATTTGGTGGCGATAGTGCTCAATAAACGACGGCGAGATAATCTGCATATACCGGGCCAGAATTATAACATCAATGTCGTCTCCGATGACCTCAAGCTGACGTTTTTCCGCCTCAGCCTTAGTATCAGCTGTAACTGGAATATGATGAAAAGGAATTCCGAAGGACTCGACATACGATTTCATATCCAAATGGTTGCTCACGACGAGAGCGATGTCGGCTTCCAGATCACCAGCTTGCCACTGCCAGAGCAGCTCCACAAGACAATGGTCTTCTTTAGAGACAAATATGGCTAATTTTTTCTTATGACGAACATTAAAAATTTTCCAGTTCATTTTGAAACGTTCAGCCACACCGCCGAACAAAGAACGTATCTCTTCCAGACGATCTCCTAATTCAGGAAGGTCAAACTCAACTCTCATGAAGAACATTCCGCCATCTGGATCCATTGTGTACTGATCCGATTGCACAATATTCGCGCCATGCTGATACAAAAAGTGTGATACAGCCGCCACGATTCCCGGTCCGTCAGGACAAGAAATGAGCATACGCGCCCGGTTGGAATAAGACTCAACACCTGACGAATTGTTTCTTTTTACGTGTAATTCCATGATTCTCATCCCATCCTCTCATCTACATGTGCAATCTGAAGTCTAACTTATGCGTGAACGAGCACTTACTTGCCTGCTAACCATGCAATCAAGCGATGATTAATGGCTTCCTCGCTCAATTGCGGGAACAGCTCGGCAGCGATGACTTCATCATATAGACGCTCCAGCGGTTCACGTGGATCAGCTTTTTTGGCCTTGGCATCGTTCTTCAGCATCTCCCAGACATTAAGCACAAATTGACGGGAATCGATCTCCTTATTAGCAAAAAACTCACGCAGTTTTTCAACGTCTTCTATAAACTCCGGTCCAAATCGTTCAGCTACGTTACCACGGAGCAAAGCAATCTCTACCTCATACATCGGACGCTGATTCTTCGCATCTTTACCAACCCATGGCGTCTCAAGAATGAATGGCAGACCTGTCAATTTCTCATGATGGACGATTTTGTTAATCGTATCAAAGCCGATCCACCCCGAACCAATTGGAGTGTGACGGTCTTTACCTGCTCCACATGGATTTTTGCTGTCATTGATATGGATAACCCCAAGACGATTCAAGCCGATAATCTCATCAAACTTGTTTAGAACGCCATCCAAATCATTAACAATATCATAGCCAGCATCATGAATGTGACAAGTATCAAGACATACGGACAAACGCTCGTTATGTTCAACCTTATCAATAATAGAAGCAATCTCCTCGAAGCTGCGCCCGATCTCTGTTCCCTTACCAGCCATAGTTTCTAGGGCGATATGAACTTCAGTTTCATTTGTTCCCCCAAGAACCTCATTAAGTCCATCTGCAATCCGTTGGATGCCGTATTCTGCATCCTTATCAGTGAATGCACCCGGATGTAATACGATATGCTTGACCTCAAGCGCATGCGTACGGCGGATTTCCTCTTGTAAGAAATCAACGGCCAACTGATACGTATTCTCTTTATAGGAAGCGAGATTAATAATGTAAGGTGCGTGGACGACAATCTCCTCCACACCGTTTTCTTTCATTGCTAGTTTTCCTTCAACGGGATACATGGCATCAATCGGCTTGCGGCGCGTGTTCTGTGGCGCTCCTGTATATATCATAAATGAGCTGGAACCATACTCATTTGCTTCATTTGCTGCGGTCAAAAGACCCTTGTCCGAGCAAGACACGTGTGAACCTATTTTCAGCATACTTCTTCCCTCTTTCCTTCACGAATTACCCCCTATTCTACCGTGATCAGAAAAATAAATCTAGACAAGGTCAATATGCTGGGTTCTGCTTCGCAAAACTTTGGAAATAAGCTATACTTTAATATGAGATTAAATTATGTGAGAATACTCATTGCCAAAAGGTGGTGTATGCATGTCTATCCAATCAGGACTTGGTTTATTATCCGCAACACCGAGCAATTGGTTCATGAACTCTATCGCTTTCTGGACATTTATGCTGCTGGGTTCCATGTGTATCGGCGGTTTTTTTATGTTCCGGAAATTCCTAAAGGTATTACCGAAAGCCGATGGAAAATCAAAGCTGGACTGGCAAAATTACTGGGTGGAACGCAGCCGTTCACTCTGGAGTGATGAATCAAAAGCTTTCTTAGACCAGCTTGTTCAACCTGTGCCTAGTCCCTTTCGCGATATTGCCAAGCATTCTATTGCTGCCGAGATCGGTAAGATCGCTGTGGAAAGTAATGCGAAAGAGGTTACTCGTGATCACTGCATTAAAGGTTACATAGTCGCCACACCGCGGCGTGACAATCGTTTCCTCGTCAATTTTCTTGAAAAGAATAAAATCGACTACTCTGCTTATCACCATTTGTTAAAGTGATTGATAATCTGATGTTGCGTTCAGAACGGAGGCCAACCTTATGAAATATGTAATATGTGGCGGCACCGGTTTTATTGGCAGTGAACTAACAAAATACTGGCTACTGGCAGGAAATGAAATTGCAATCATCGGTCGCAATCTACCTAAAGCTACCCCATATCATCCTAAGCTAAGTTACCACACATGGGACAGCCTTAACGCTGATTCAACACCCGTGGAAAATGCGGATGCTTTGGTCAATCTTGCTGGAGCTTCTCTCAGCCAACGTTGGAGTCAGAGCGGCAAAAAAGCAATTATGCAATCCCGTCTTTGGGCCGTTTCCGCTGCAGCTAAGCTACTCGCCCGTTTGAATTACAAACCTCCTGTAGTCATTCAGGCGTCAGCTGTGGCTATTTACGGAACCTCTTTGCAAGATACCTTTAATGAATCATCACCAGCCCTTGTCATGGACTTCCCTTCTGACGTGGTTAAGACATGGGAAGAAGCTTCAGATGAAGCATACAAGAGTATCCGTATGATCAAGTTGCGTACCGGTGTTGTACTTGGCAATGAAAGCGGTGCCTTCCCAAAAATGAAGCTACCTTACTTACTAGGCTTTGGTGGTAACATCGGAACGGGAAACCAGTGGGTTTCCTGGATTCACCTGACTGATATCGTCCGTCTGATTGATTTTTGTATTCAGAATCCCGCAATTTCCGGACCTATTAATGCGACTGCTCCACATCCGGTTACGAACGAAGAGTTCGGGAGAACGATTGGCAAAGTGTATAAACGGCCACATTGGTTCCCACTACCTGCCTTCCTATTAAAAGCAGCAGTAGGTGAATTGTCTGAGATCTTGCTCAAAGGACAACGCGTCCTTCCATCCGCGGCATTAGAACAGGGCTTTAACTTTACCTTCCCTACACTTCAAACCGCTTTAGAAGACTTGAAAGGCCAAAAATAGCAGAAACAACACTCTTTGCTTGCGCTCTTCATCCCATGTGGAATGTGTAGCTTCCTTTTACAATTTTGAATACGGTCCCCTCTGACAGCGGGTACTCTTTATAAGGGATCATGGCTTCCCCTTGAAAAATCGTTCCGTTTCTGGAGTCGAGATCCTTTAGTACGTATCCGCTTGGGCTTCTAGATATCTCCGCATGTACTCTTGAAGCTCCTTCCGATCTTTCTACATACTGAGCTACTTCTGCCGATCGGCCAATGATAAAGCTAGTTCGGTTTAACGTAATGGTTTCCGACTCCGCCTCTTCCTCATCGCTTCTTTTGAGATAAGGAACATTTCGAGCTAGCTTCTCCTTGCGTTTGTCTTGCTCAGGTGTTTCCTCCCGTGATAATAAAGCGGTTGGGGCTATTGGACCTGGTGGTATTACAGAACTATCCTCCTCTTTCCTTGATTCAGATCGCACAGACGGAATGTTAGATAATGGGTTAGATGGATACTGATCTACCTTTGGAATCGTTGCTGCAGGACGCGCAGAGGTCACAGGATTCCTACCGAAATTCCACTCCAGTTCTCTTCGAGTTGGACTCCGGTTTGTATCTTCAGAATCCTCACTCGTATGTTCCTTTTCTTCACCACTTCCAAATCTTATCCTTTCGCTCCATACCATCCAGCTAAAAGTAGCCAAGGCAATCGTTGCGATCCCACAAACGGCTAGCCATATCGGTTTTGGGTTATTCAGATATAGGAACTTCCATAGTAATGCATCACCCAATAAGCACCCTAGAATAACATAGGTTCTTGAGCTTGAGGGTTGTGAATTCGTCAACTCATTATCATCTGTAGACCGGAGAGCCCCCTCCTCTTCTTTCACCCTAAGATTCGTACTGGAATAGCTGGTTAACCACGGAGCTGAGTTCTGCTGCGTATGCAGACCCTCCTCCTCGTTCCGCTCACTTATTCTTTTCAGGGGAGCAGCTACCTCGTTCACAAACAGTTCCCTTACTCTCTCTTGCATTCGTCTTTCCGGCTCTGCCGGACGTACTTCTGTCATCTTAGGTGATGAATATGCCATTTCTGCGTTCCTACTGAATTGTCCTCTACTAGAGTCGCCCTCTGTCAATAGCTCTGAGAGAAGACCCTTTAAGCCCGCTGGTGTAAATTCTTCTTCCCCACAGTATTGCAGTACTCTTTGAACACCACTCCCAGTAAGCTCTGTGATAGAAGCCATCATCACCATGATCAGCGATTTGATGGACTCTCTCAGCCTAGAAGCAGGCTCATTCCCCTGAACAGGGATGTAGGTGAGATATACCTTACCACTCTGCAATGACCCTTCAATAAAAATGTAATCTTCATGCAAAGCATACTGATCCGCCCGAAGCATATATAACCTGCCATCTTCCATCCCTTGCGCAATTTGCAGAAGTAATCCAAAAAATGAGGTCATGCTCAACTTCTCACTTTTGAGCAAATGACTGAGCATTTTTTTACGCAGAACAGCATATTCCATCGTAACCTTTAAATCAATTTCCCTAAGTAACAACCTTAAATGATGAGGAATATCAGTGTTCATCAGCATACGAGCTTGAACCATATTAAGCTTACCCACCGGCATCCCTTCTGGTTCGCCAAGCATCATATATATACCGTCCTGCTGCATAAAGTCACGGGATAATCCGTACAACAAGCATCATCACCTCCTATTTTAAAAATAAAGATAAGCGCAAATGGTACCAGGGACTACAGCCAGCATGAAGGGAAATCTCAACAGCTCACTATCTTTATTTCTTACTAGGAATGAACTCTTCAATAATATAAATCCGGAAATTGTGTTAAAGATCTTACGCGTACGCCTGCCTGTCTCCCGTCTCTTTAAGACAATTAGCCAGCCTATTAAAGCCCCAAACAAAACGGAGTACATCACGATCTGCAATGTAAACAGTGTTCCTGTCCACGCCCCGATCCCGGCAAAAAGCTTAACATCGCCCGCACCAACCGCCCCTATCAAATGCATGAACAGAAGCACTGCAAATCCTGCAGCGGCACCCACACCAGCCTTCAGCAGTCCATCCCAGCCGTTCATCAGCGCTTGAGTAAGCAGACCAGCAAGCAAGCCTGAGACAGTGATCCAGTTTGGTATTCTCATCGACTTTATATCCGTAATAAATGCAACTGCCAGGAACGGCATACATCCCCAGAATGCCCACTCCACCATGGATTACACTCCTTTCGCCTTCACTCATTTCACTACTGTGAACATCACCTCAATAGATCTACCGTCATTGAGCTGAATTACAAATGGCCACGAACCCGGTGTGGTATTCACACCAATTTTCCACTCCCACTCGATATATCCTTCCGCATCCGCTTGTTTCCAGCCTAAATATTTAGCAGTACTTCCCCCGCTTTTATAAAAAACGGATAAGCTAGCGGAAGCATTCGGCGGAATCTTGGCACGAACTTTACCTTGCTTATTGGCTACAGCTGGATTTGGTTTTTCCAGAACTGTAATGAAATCCTCTGGTTTACCAGTGCCGTCGTTGCCCTTATTCGAACCTTCTCCTGTGTCCCCGATCCAAAGACGTTCAACAGCGCTTGCCTCAAGTACAATGCATTGGTTTAGAAAGGGAACCTTCATTGGTAGCTCATAGCTAACAACCAATCCAAAGTAAGGTCGGGTACCCTTCTTTAACTCAGGCACGATAATATTGGATACATGAATTCGATCATAATCCAACAAGTCTGATGACAGATACGGCTTTAATAGGGGTTTAACCGCTAGATCCAGTACACTTTCAGAGGTCTCAGCCTGCAGCTTCTGCAGAGGTCCCTCGCCCTTCTCTAAAGCTGACATGACCCACTCATTCAGCGGCTTAGGTAATGACATTGCATAACTACTGCCCCAATCTGTAAGTGACAAGCGAGGAATCGTCCAATTTGATTCAGCTTGATTGCCAGAGGATAGATCCGAGCCACCCTTCACAGGATCAGCACCAGCTTCGCTTGTTGCTCCCCATTTCTGCACTGCCAAAGCTGCCGGGTACATATGCGTTGAAATAGATTTTACAGTATCGGATGCCGTGCTTTGTAAGGCTGTCGAATACAAGGTCATCTGTACGATAGAAATTAGGAACAAAACAAACAGCAGGAAGATCGGAAGAACCATTGCCGCTTCTACTACCATGCTGCCTTCTTCCTTCGTCTTCCCCCTAATACGGTACCCGTCCCCCATATCCTTACCAACCTCCTGCTAGTATGAAAAATCAGCCTGCACTGCTCTCATATATGTACTACCTTGCACTTCTCCAGAATACCCAGCGCTATAATCCAATAGCTTCACAATACCCGGCAGAAACCATAGCCGCATTCCAAGCTTAATATTCGATGAGACATACGTACTTCTTTCATCTGGATTTATTCCTGTGTTCAGTCGAATGAGAGCCAGCATCCGAGATAATTGAACATTCCCGCCTCCATGCAGCATCATGAACAGACGCAAATGATCGCGATAAGTCAGCTGCGCCGGCAAGTATTTGGACAAAGGAATCGAATCTTTCTCACAGAGTAGCAACATATCCTGAATAGCTTGCTGTATACCATACAACAGTGCCGCGGCCAGAACGGCCAATGGGTTTCCTAAGCTTGCCTTCTCAATAAAACCTTCCATCGTTCGAATAGACAGCCGCATGGCAAATATTTCAGCATACGCTGCAGCTACATTTCCTGCGGGATTATGGAATCCATAAAGAATGTATTCCAGCTCTTGTGCTTGTGGTTTTAGCTGGTCTGTAAGTTCAGCTGTGCCCTCAGAACCTTGTGCTAGAGTAGCTAACTTAGAAACGTCAAAATGTTGAAAATAGAGAGCAGAATACTCCGTTTGAAAAAGTCTATCTCTAGCTCCTCCCATAATGCCACCCATCGCTTCATAGATTCCGTCCATATCCTCCATCGCCGAACTCCCAGCAGTATATGGGTTAGTGCTTACTTCAGATTTAACAAGTGGATCTGATACTAATTCCTTATTAAAAGCAATATTCTCCTCGTAATATTGACGAAGTGTTTGATAGCTTTTCAGAGAATCTGTCACTCCGTTACCCATCATTCGAATCTTATCAAGCAATGCTTTCGCTTCACCCAGCTTCGATTTTGCTTCTCTCTCCAATTGCTTACGCTCTTTATCTGAGCTACGGTGCTGTTCGATTAAAGCCAAATCACTAACGATAATACTTCCCTTCTTACCGTAATTCTGTAGATAGTTATTCACTACGCGTGAAGCTTCAAGAACAGAAGAGATCATTTGATAGGAGTCACCATATTCACTCAAAGCTTCATACAGCACACCCGACATTCCTGCTACGATCGGTTCAATGGCCTTGTAAGCGCTTTGCTGCGTGGATATACTATTCTCCATCTGACTTAAATCAGTTGAAGAGAGAATCAGTGCATCTTCCTGCTCACGCAGCTTTTTAAGCGGGTCTGAGCTTATCTCACCTGAGCTCGCCGGAATATCCCAGTCATTAGCAGGATCATTTGATAGATCCACCCCTTTCATTCGTGACTGTTCCAATACATTTCTCATCTCGTCATTTAATTGCTGTGCCTTCTTTAATGCTTCTTTCGCTCCTTCCATTGATTTTTCATGATCCTCACGAAAAGCCGTTAATATGGTAGGAAGCCGCGATAACATCTCAGTAGTCCGACTCCGGTAGAGAGACAATTGATAGGTGTACTTTGCAGGCTTTTTACTATCACGATAAAGATCATCGTAATATTTCCCCAGATAGTCACTATACTGTGCGGGAATATCCGCCGCCGATTGCATACTTCCGAGTGAACTGGCAGAAATGGACTCTGCAGGCGGATTCATAATCCATTGATGTAACCTTCTTCCACTTTCCGCAGCCTGGCTTCTCTGCTCTAACATAAGATCCAAAGCCTCTTCCCGCTCGTCATATAACGGCTGTAGCTTACTGAGTAATTCAGTAGCCCGTGAGGCCTCTGCCATTACTCCTGACATCGGCTTGAATTTACCTGCCAATTCCAAAGCAAAATCCACCGGAGCCTTATACTTCATTTCCTCCAGTATTTGTCGACTCACAACATCATAGCTACCCAGCGGCCTGCTCCATTCCAAAGATGACGATTCCAATGCGAAGGGTACAAGATTAAATGCGTCACTCCTACCACTTTTATGCATATTATCATTGAGGACCTGAGACAGCAGCATATCCCCGTCACTCTCTCCAAAGGCGAATAAACCATACTTTTCTCGTAGCTCAACATCGTAAGATGACATTACAGAGCGAACACTAGCCCTCACTAGACGTTCCTCCTGAACATTGAAGGCTGCAATCCGCGCATAGTCAATCAGCACAGCGGTAAATAGAAAGACGAAAGCCAGTACCATGATTAAAAAAATTGAGACTGAACCTTCCGTTTTGCCCTTACCCTGCCTCTGTTTCTTTCGACTCTTACAGTTAACAAGGCAACTAGTAAAGATGCTCCTCATCAAAACCTCCCTCCTTATCCAACCTTCAATAGATACATGATCCACTAGCAAGGAAATATTCACTTACCCTGAAGCTTGGTCATCATCGCGGATGCATCCTTCTTCTCCATTTGGACTCCAGACCCACTAGTACCCTCTGAGCCTCCCTTGAATTTAGCCCCGAAGTAACGCATCAGGTCGACCGTACGGATAAACTCAACAGGCTCAGCGATGATAGATTGAGTTTTTACAGTTGGCTTTGCCTCATCAGACAAAACTTCATCAAGTACAGGTAAGTGCAGTAGACGATTTAATTCAGCGCTTACTTTCCGTCCGGCAAGTGAATATGCGTAGTTCAAATTCCCCGGCATATTATTCGGAATCATAGAGGACGAATGTCTGAGTTTAAGCACTGGCAGATCACTTTCCTCTGACACTTCACCAGGTAGCTCTACTGTCGCGCCATCACTTCCAGCTTTTCCGCCGAATAAAGAGGCTAGCAAAGCATCGTCTCCAATTCTCCAATAAAGGGAGTCATACTCACCAGCAGCATAGGAGCCAGAAACCTCTTTATGGCTGTTGTCCCAATTGTAAGCCGCACGCTCAGTAGCCCCTGAGGCCACTTGCAGGAGCATAGACTTCTGGTAGCTATACAAACAGAAGAACAGAAGAAGCATTGTAATACACATGACCATTGGTAATAGAATTGAAGCTTCAATAGTAAAGCTGCCTCGATCGTCCTTAAGCTTATTCACTCGAATACTTCCTGGCTCTTTTCTCCCGCAGTTTTAATCAAAGCCTCCACTACTTCCTGAATTTTATCCTTAAACAAAAGAACGACCGCAATCAGCACAGCAATAATCAGAATCATTTCCAGTGTCCCCAGACCTTCCTCGTCCTCCCAAAAACTCTTCACACTACCCAACATTGTCGTCATCATTAGTTTCACCCTCCTACATTTTTAACATCATGAATGCTGGCGTTCCCACCAGTACAATTACTATTAAAAAGATAACTACCATCGGAAAGACTAGTTTAGAGGAAGCTTGTTCCCCTCGCGTTCGGCTGATAGCTTTCCGTTTTTCCCACAGCATCCGCGAGAGATCGCGTAGCGATAACACAAAATCCGCTCCACCTCTGCGATAATTCAGAAGAACCGTCGTCGTGAACAACGATACCTCCTGCACTGCACATCTCTTGCTGAAATTCTCGAATGCCTGCTGAAATGAATACCCTCCTTCCCATTCACTGGTCATGATCCTAAGCTCCTTATACAATGGGTGATTAACATCACCTCGGTGGCTCTCCACACAGCGGATAATCGCCCGCTGTACGGTCTCACCTGCTCCTACCAGCAATACAATGCTGTTCAGAAGTTCTGGTAGCTCGAGCATAATATTCTGCTCTCTCGCCCTCACCTTTTTATGTAAATCACTCACCATAGCAGCTGGTAGAGCTACCGCCAAGAAAAAACCTAGAATCAGACCTGTCTGATCGCCGCTAAACCCTGTGATCAAACTTCCACCCACAAGTAACAACCAACTGTAGCTAAGCATCTCACCCATGAACAGCAGGGTCCGTTCTGCACTGTAACGCATCCCATAAATTCGCTGCAGGGAACGTTGAATCCTGAACATCAATGATGGAAAACGACTGGCGATGCCGCTTTTCTCAATGAGCAGCAGCAGCGGTTCACCCAGCTTCCGAAGTCGTAATCCTTCCATAGGAAGTTCTCTTAATCCTTCATATCTTTTTCCGCATTTAATTCGTAACAGAGCCCAGACAACAAGTAAAAATATAGTGACTACTGCACATAGCCATCGCATGATTTCATCCCCTTCACAGCGGAATGTCCATTATTTTAGTAGTCCAGAGATAACATAAAAACAAAGCTACTAGTGCAAGCGTTGATATCGCTATACCTGCCCCCGTGTACATAGGTTCCATATAGTCTCCAGCAGTCAAACTCATAAAGATCACCATGATTAGTGGAGATATTAACAGCGCTTTCGCTTCAAGTTTCTTCTGTGAAATGCTTACAGCAATATCTTGCTGAATATCCAGCTTCTCTCCTATAATCGTAGACGTACGGCGCACAACTTCTACCAGATCGCCGCCTGTACGTTTACATACAGTGAACACGTCAGCGAACCGCTCAATATCTTCCATTCCTGCTCTTTCACTGAAATCCCGAAGCGCTTCCTCCACTGGCTGACCGTATTCCATGCGCGTACAGATAATATTTAGCTCCGAGATCATATCGCCGCCCCCCTCCGGGTCCAGCATACGTAAGTCTTGGACCGCTTCCCGGAAAGCATTCTCGACCGATCGCCCTGCTGAGAGTGAGGAAGACAATGAAAATAACGTCTGTTTAAACTGCAAATTAAGCAAACTCCGGCGTCTTTTCAGCAAATAACTACGCAGCATACGAGGTGCATACAGTCCACCCGGCATAAGTAGTAACGACAGTATCCAATGATGATAAAAAAGATATCCCACTCCAAACAGCAGCAAACCACCTACTGCAATAGCCAAAGTTTTCTGTACCAAGGTCAACTCGTATACCGTATAATCCGGCAATAATGAATGGCCTCTGGAATCAGCTTCCTTAGGTTTTTCATTAGCAAACTTAATCTTCAGCACTACCTCTTCCCCCTTTTAGAATTCAGAATTCAGCCTGTGATAACGGGTAGGAGGTTACACCAGCCATTCTAAGTTTTGCTGTATGCATAAGCGGGTTTCCACAAGAAACTAGCCCCCCTTGTACCCGTCCTTCTCGCTCACCGGAATCTTGAAATTCATATAGAGGGTTCAAAACCACTTCTCCGTCTTTTAGGCCCGCAACCTCACTAATCTCCATCACTCGCCTAGAACGATCACGGAGCCTGGACAAATGTACGAAAATATCAATCGCCGATGAGATTTGCTGACGAACAACCGTTACCGGCAAGTCTGCAGCACTTAACACCATCGTCTCCAGTCGACTGACCATATCGTGCGCGCTGTTACTATGCCCTGTGGACAAGCTTCCATCGTGTCCAGTGTTCATCGCCTGTAGCATATCGAGGCATTCCGCTCCCCGTACCTCACCCACAACAATTCGATTGGGTCTCATCCGCAGTGAAGAACGAATCAAATCTCGAATGGAAATCTCCCCTCTACCTTCCGTATTCGCGTTCCTAGTCTCCAGGGAAACAAGATTTGGCACCGTTACAATCTGAAGTTCAGCAGAATCTTCTATTGTGATGACCCTCTCCTGTGAAGGGATAAACTGAGATAACGCATTTAGAAAGGTGGTCTTTCCCGAGCCCGTTCCGCCGCTTATAAAAATGTTGTATTTAGCTGCTACTAAGATTTGAAGAAGCTCTGCTGCTTCACGGCTTAAAGCTTCACGGCTCACCAATTCATTCATCGTCATCGGCTTCTCCGGGAATTTACGTATGGTCATCGCTGGTCCCTTCAGCGAGACTGGCGGAAGTACAATATTCACACGGGATCCATCCTTCAGCCGAGCATCAACGATAGGAGAGGAATCATTCACTACCCTGTTAACACCGGATACTACCGTTTGGATAATGTCCTCCAGCCTGCTGCTGGACTCAAATTCCAAAGGAAGACGACGAATCTGACCCTCCTCTTCTATAAAAATTTCAGTATGACTATTGATCATAATCTCCGTGATCGCCGGATTATCTACTAATGGCTGAAGCACATCCAATCCTCGGAAAGAATCAAACAATCTCTTCACTAGCTCATGCTTTTCCTGCGCCGTTAAATAACGGAGACTTTCACTTTCTAGAATCGTTCGTTCGATAAACCCAGTAAGTTCACGGTTCCCTACTGCAGAAGTCACATCAAGCCCTGCACGAATCTCACTACGCAGCGCCCTGAACATCTCCTCATTCATGCAAGTTCTTCCCGGTAAAAACTAATGGGAGTGCTGGCTCTACAATCCGCTTGCACAACTGTAAGATTTCCCGCTGAAATTGTGGAGAGTTCAAAAAGAGCTCCTCACGGTGTTGCAGCGTCCATGATGGGATAAAGGGACATACGCCTTCAATGATAATTCCTTCAGGAGGCACCCACTCTTCCAAACTATCCACTGCAAAATTCACTACAAATTTACTCTTGTCCATCACATGGGGGGACATGCCAGAGTTAGGATTGGTGCAATGCGACAGCCATCTCATAGTCTTACACATGCTTACATCATCATTTTTCAGGACCCAAAGTAGAATCCCACTTCGCTGTAACACAGCTTTCGCACGCTCTTCCTCGATGCTGCCGGTGTCCACAATAACAACATCAAAGCTTCTCTCCGCAACCAGCCGCTCTAACAAATCGAGCGTATCTTGCAAAGTCATCTGTAGCATTTCCTTCACATTAATAACTGGTCTGAAAGCAGCAGTTCGGAGGTGATCATATCTAATGAAGTATTGTCCTAATTCGATCGTATCCGCTTCATCCTTGTCTCGATTGGCCTTTATTTCATATAGCAGCCGCTCTAGTCCAAGCGTATGACCTGCAGGGATTCGGAGAAACAACCCACTGCTGTCTACACTCTCAAGGTTCAGATAAAACACCGAAAGGCCCATTTCACCAAGCTGCTTCGCCATATTCAATGCTATCGTCGTTTTGCCCATGTTGCCGCTAGAAGAGACAACCCCCAGCAACAGCGTTTCATCTAGCACAGAAGCTCCTCTACCTCTTTGGACTTCACATAACTGGAGAATTGCTCCCAAGAGGGAAGGAAGCGACTGATATTTGTCAATCATTACTCCCCCTCCCAGACTCTTAGTCCTCTTACTGAGATAACCTCCATCCTCACTCAAAACTGCCCATGGAACGGTGCTTTTCCCCTCTACTAGCCAAGCCTCAATAAAAGAAGAGTCCCCCACAACAGCATCCGGGATGTCCTCTCCCCTCATAAATTCGATAAAAGCATCCATTCGGCTAAAAGCCGTAATACGCAGCATTTCTCCGTACTCACTGTGATGAAGATAGTGCAATAATGGTTCGATATATTGACTTTCACGCACTGCGAGCACAATCCTTGCCGCCATGAAACCACGCTCCTTTCGATAAGAAGAAATCCATTATTGCCTCAAAAAAAGACAGCAAAAAAAGCACCGACAATAACCGTGGATACGGTAATTGAACGGTGCTTCCGTTACTATTCCTTTAATTTACAGCTATAGTAGCATATATATAAGAAGGCAGCAATAAGTTTTTTCACACACTAGCTGGATACTATACTCTCATCTTATCTTCGCGCCAGTTCTTAATGGCAGACCGAATATCGGCAGGGTTGAGCTTCTCCTTCACCGCCCGCTGACACAGTGCTGGAAACTCATCATCACCCGCATAGCGTAGCGCTATAATTTGGGCTATTTCAAGCTCTGGATTCAAAGCTTTGCCCGTCAGACGGAAATAGCGAAACTGCTCTTCCACTCTCACCACGCGATCCTGATTTTTTGTCGCATATATACGAATTCTTGTAATCGCAAAAAGTAAGCATAAGGACATACCGAATAACAACAATGGCACCGTTAAAGCACCATCATCACGTATCTCTTGAACAACATAAATCCCTTGGGCTTCCCTTTATTCATAATTCATCTCCATATTTTATATGACTTGTAGAGCGCTTAAAGCTTGGTCTCGCCGGGAATAGCCACGATAAAGGGCTTGTTGTTCTCCCAGTTCAGCGACTTCCCTGATACTTTAGTCGTTCCATCCGCATTATCGATTCCGCAAATAATCTGACTTCCCCATACACTCGTATAATAATAGGCATAGGATGGGGCTAAAACAGGGGCTTTACCATATTCCTTCGCAATGGGGTGTCCGAATATCGCGGTAAAATCCTTTTTATCAGCCTCTTTCGAATTGTCCAAATCTGCTTCCCATACGACTGTTCTAATGTTGTCTTTAATCTCATAATACGATACAAAATGCCCATAGATTATGAAATATCCATCAGATCTGCCTTCAGGAAAATAATACGACATAGACAACGCTTCATTATCACCTGTTAATCGAGACGGTTCTCTTTCATCAACCGGGAATTGTAAAGCAGCAATGCGGGAAACAACCAAGTCCCTACTATTATAATTCTGTACAAGCTTCGTATTTGCACGTTCCTGAACCCAGACAGTATTCGTAGTAGTATCTACCGTTACTCTTGCTCCAAGAGCTTCCGCAATAAATCTCAGCGGCACCGTAACTCTTCCATCCATGATGCTAGCAGTCGCATCCAGTTGTACAGATTCAGAGTTCTTCCACGCCGTTCGAGAACCTACATCAAGCTTAATCTTCATGGAGTCTCTAACGATCGTTACTTGCTTTGTACGGGCTTCCCACTGAATAGAAGTATTCTTGAAGCTCTCAAAAGCCTTCAGCGGAACCATCGTCTGTCCAGAGACGATTTGCACGCCATAATTCACGCTCGAATTATTCACCATTACCTTGAGCTTAGCATCTGCAGATACCGTTCCCATCGTACCTAAAGAAACTAGCATAACTATTAATAGATAAAGCCCTGCCTTTCGCAACATCCCTTCACCCCTCGCTAAATGTCCTTAAATATACCAAATTATGGTTACATTATAACATCTAACCAAATCCCGGATTACAAAAATCTTTGTTTGATCTCCGGTGTCGGAAGCAGACACTGCTCATCGCGCCCAAACCAACGGTAACGATTCCTTGCAATATAGCGGTAAAGGATATTCCGTATTGGGCGCGGCACTATAATGAAGAAATACGCAACAGGCCAAGGCCATCTCAATCTACGTGCAATCCGCAGTACAGCAGCCGACTCTGTATAATACACACCGTTCTCCAGCAATACAACTGTGTTCAACTGCCCAGGTTGAAGTCCAGCCTCACTCATTAGCTTAGCGGCAATTTCACTTTGTAAAGGGGCGAATAGAAATTTAGCCTTGGGATCACGCGGGATGATGAAACGAATCAAACCTTGGCAAAGATGACACACCCCATCAATCAACACAATGGACTTATTTTGCATAATGTTCAGCTCCTCGTTCATAGCTCCCCCTCCCTATAAAGATAAGTGTATCGCATATTTTGGGTAAACAAAAACGCGGGATAGAATCCCGCGCCAACATGTACCGTTCTTTAATTATTCAGCAATTGCCTTTTCAATCCATTGATCACCGATCATTTGTCCTTCGAAATCAGCAGTGAATGCCTCCATGCATTTACAGATGAAATCTTTGCGGCAAATTGGACATGGAGTTTTAAGCAGGCGGCTGATGTTCGTCATTTTCCATTCCGGAAACCGATTATAAAACGCACGGCACTCCGTTCCATCAGCAAGCTTGATAATGAACTCGTACAATCCTTCCTTATCGTTGCTGCTGGCTTTGGTCACATTCGTAATATTCGGTCTGTAAGACATCTTCATCACCCATTATTTAAATTTTTGGTTGTAAATTGCACACGCAACATATTCTCAGATACTTAGACATATTAAAGAATTTTAAGAGTGATGTCAACCAAAGACGCCTAACACGGAGGCTATTTATTGCTCTTTTCTGATCAACGCCTTTATTCAGTCATTATTTCCATAAAATATATACAGATACATTTAATTTATGATCATTCATTTTGCTGTGATTTGATAAACCGAATGGGCGTTAATGAATCATAGATTTTTCTTATTTGGCTCCCCATCATAAATAGTGTAAAATTAAATTGTGATAAATTAAAATTAGGAATTACAAAGGAGGTGGCATCCATGAGTATTTATGATTTTGAGGTCAACACTCTTCGGGGTGCAGAAGAATCATTGTCCAAGTACAAAGGTAAAGTACTCCTTGTTGTGAATACAGCTAGCAAATGTGGGTTTACGCCTCAGTATAAAGGGCTTCAAGAAGTGTACGAGAAATTTAAGGATCGTGGATTCGAAGTACTTGGTTTCCCAAGCAATCAGTTTGCTGGCCAAGAGCCTGGCGAAAGTGATGAAATTGCAGAATACTGCGAGATTAACTATGGGGTAACTTTCCCAATGTTCGAGAAGATTGATGTAAAAGGCGATGAAGCACACCCATTATTCAAATACTTATCGAAGGAAGCTCCTGGTGTTCTAGGCTCAAAAAGCGTGAAATGGAACTTCACCAAGTTCCTGGTGGATCAAGAAGGCCGTGTCCTTAAGCGTTTTGCTCCTAAAACTACTCCTCAGCAGATCGAATCCTATATCTCCAAGCTTCTGAAATAATCCATTCAATAAGAATTTTAAAAAAGGATACTGGCCACATCACTCAGCCCACCAGGTGATATGCGGTCAGTATCCTTTTTGTCATTATCCATTATACGAAAATACAGCTTTTTGATTGCTCGTTAAGCACTAAAAAAGAAGCCTTGCATCGCAAGGCTTCTTTCGTCATTCTGTATGCGGTAGAGAGGACTCGAACCTCCACGGGTATACACCCACTACCCCCTCAAGATAGCGTGTCTGCCATTCCACCACTACCGCGCGGTGAGATAAAACATAAAACTTTGTTTGAGGTCAACATTCATTATTATAAATGTACTTCCCCAAAATGTAAAGGCGTTGATTTAAGAATTTTCGTCGGCCCATTTCTGCTTACGATATTCAGTGAATGCTAAGTATTCTTTAATGAATTCCTTTTCCTCTGGAAGCAATTCATTCGTTCGATCTTCATTCAACTTCGCTTCTCCGAAATCATAGTCCTCATTGCTCTCTTTCAATATTTCAGATGTATTTCTACCTAAAATAAGCCAGTCCAGACTTACATGAAAAAAAGCGCCGATCTCAATTAATTTATGTGTTCCCGGAGTAGATTTGCCCCGCTTCCAATCTCCCATATTACCTGTGCTTATATTTAGCTGCTCGCAGAATGATTTCTTGGTGAGACCTTTTTGCTTAATTAAGTACTCTATACGTTCGTATATGGTCTGCATCCGTAAACCGCCCTTCACAAAAAAATAAAAAAAGACTTATTTAAGTAATTACCTATTGCAAAATAACGCAAAAAAGTATATAATTGGTGTTACTATGTATTATCCGATTATATCATATGGCTAGAGTGACGATAAGAGGCGACTCAGGTGACAAGTGTCTGATGTAATGCCGTCTGACCCCCTTAATTAGCATGTCATCCCGAAGGATCTCTAGGAGGGAGCGGTGACTTTTGTCAAAATGCTTATCATCTTCCATTATCCATTCACTTGAATATCTGCCACACAATGCAGTGGTCATCAACAGCCAAGGAGTTATCCAGTTCACCAACAGGAAGTGGAAAGCATTTAGTCATGAATATGGCCTCTCCCCTCACAAACAATGGATTGGAGCTTATTATTCGGAGCTTCTGCAAGATGTGATCATCGATTCCGATCAATGGGCCAAGCTTTATGATTCGGTGAAAATTATACTCCGCAGAGAGCAACAGATTTATACCTCTGAGTTCATCATACAAACCGCCTATAAAGGGACGCGAATCTTTCGTTTGGAAATCTATCCGCTGCTCTCTGATTATTACCTAGAAGCTGCTTTTATAATTTCTCTATATGATTTGGGTGTATTTATAGAAGGAACTAAGATGTCGGGGATCACAAGCATCTGTTCGACATGTCAGCCAACACAAGAGTTAATCCCCATCTGCGCTTCCTGCAAATCCATTCGAAATTCTAAGGATGAATGGATCAACATTGAACATTTTTTAAAGCATCAGCTTTCTCTGCAATTCACCCATGATATTTGCCCAGACTGTGTCAGACAGCTCTATCCCCAATATGCAAGAGCCTTTAAGAACTAATCAACTTGTCTAATCTTATAAAAAAAAGTAAGAAAACCTCTGCGAAGCAAAGGATTTCTTACTTTTTATTTGTATGCGGTAGAGAGGACTCGAACCTCCACGGGTATACACCCACTACCCCCTCAAGATAGCGTGTCTGCCATTCCACCACTACCGCATAATATGACCCGTATGGGATTCGAACCCATGTTACCTCCGTGAAAGGGAGGTGTCTTAACCCCTTGACCAACGGGCCTTAGCAAGGTTGTCTTAACGTGACAACAAAAATTATGATACCAGAAATATAAGGACATGGCAAGCACTTTTTTTCATACCACTTCAGCCTAAAGCATTCATCAATTCTTCAATCATCTTTATATCCCAATCACGTCTAATCCTTGCCTTGGTCTCCTCATATTGTTCCCTGGAGCCGCTGTGTATCTCATGAACATAAAGTAGCTTCCTTCTAGGACCATGATCCTCGAAACGAATAAGTTCAATAAAAAGATTCACGCCGCAAGACTTTATAGTTTTAATTAGCTTTCTCCTAGCAAAAGGATAATGCTTAGCATTCAGTACACGATGCATATGTAGCATCATACCAACGACGATCAACGCAGCAAGACCGTTATAATAAGACATATCTCCTTGATGTGTAAACGAAAGTATAGCTGTCTGTGTAAGAACGAAAGATATTAAGGAGGCCGCTAGATTGGATAACTTGATTGCCGAAATGGCTGGCGCTTAGTGCTGTTCCTTTTCTCATTGTGACAATTGATCCATGCACTGCCATACTAATTTCCACAAAAGTCATAATCGCGATCGAAAGTGCGACATGCATAGAATAAGTTTGGTTTTCGTTGATCCTTGTTTGATATTCATTCGAATGCTGAATCTTATAGCAAATAATATAACATTTGTGTCTCATTGTTACATACAAAAAAAGCTTATTTCCAACCGATAAACGGAAGGAGAATAAGCTGTAAGCTGTTCACATTTTCCCTTTTAATTCTAATTCTTTAATCTGCATCATATGGTGTCGGTCATGCGATATAAAATCCTTTAAATAGGATTCAAGGGAAAACCTTCCGTCAACATATTTTCCCGAGTATTTTCCCTCTTCAAGGCTACTTATACAATCTAATATTAAGTTACGATACTTCATAGTCAATTCTATTAATTCGTCTTTGGTTTTTGTCCTACCATATGTAACAGCATCATTATTGAATTGATCGTAATCAATAAGTTGAAGTGTTATCGCTTTATCACATGCTATCGGTTCTATCGTCGATTCATAGAAGTATTTATCCCATAACATAATATGACTAACAACATCATGAATTGTCCATTTTCCTTCAGCGATGGGTGTTTTCCAATCTAAATCAATAATTTCTAGAACAAATCCATTCCATTCCTTAAACTGATTTAGCAAGTCTGATCTGTTATTCATTGGCATATCTCCTTTTTTTATCATTATAATCCTCTTGAAAGTATCCCCATTTAATTGCGAGCAATATTCCTTATGATCAGCTCTGGCGAAGACTTCGTAGAGTTCCAATCAAAATGCGAATGGCCTGAATATGAAGTAGCAAGATAACAACAACAATGAACTAACATCTCAAAACCAAGTTGCGAGCAATTTATTATTGCTATATCTTTATCTGATCTTATTCTAAGTTGTTCATTATACTTCCACTCCTCCCATGTATCCCAGATCTTTTCATCATGAGTATTTAGCAAAGGAAGCTTAAACATATCAAATCTTGAAAAGCCTAGCGTAGACTTAATTTTCCTTAAATCTTTCTGTGAAAAAGGGTTACTTGCTCCATTGAATATAAATAAATCGGTATATCTCGAGTCTTCCCGTTCTAAAAAGATTACATCATTTGACGTCATTGAATGTTGCAACAAACTTGCCAATAAGAACATCTCTTCACTGTCTGCTGTGTCCACTAATAAAATATGTCCAAGTTCATCTTTGACAGTAATGTTAATTTCGTTTTGCTTTAAGACAATAGCTCCAACCTCTTTGGAACTCAACTTACTAGTAACTCGCTTTACAAGATATGATTTAGACATTATCAGATCTCCATCGCACTTATTAATTTACGCTAATTCCCCCTAGCATCGCACGTTCCTGACGTTCGAACAGCGTAGATAACCGAAGCTGTAAGACCAAGAACTTATGGTCTGCAGCGTGAATGCATTGTTTGCTATTTTTTATATATGTAATCGATAAATCCTTGTCGTATCCATTCGCCTTCAAACTTTCTTTCAAGCACTCGATCTTCTTTATATATTAATTCCATATCAGAAAACATAGAATCCGCCTCATCATAATCATAATAAGAGTGAATTACTAATTCATCATCTTCAATTTGCTCATACTGATGTTCTCCTAAATCAACTCCGTCACCGACTCGAAAATCCTTAAGGGTTAAAAAATTCACAAATAATAACCCACCAGGTTTTAGCACCCGTTTCAATTCATTTATTGCTTCTTTCACATCTTGTTTTTTCATATGAAAAATAGAATTATACGAATACACAAAACTCATCGACTCATCGTTTATTGCCAACTGTCTCATGTCACCCTGATGTATGTTTAAATTCTGCCCTCTTTCTGCTGCGAACTGATTAGCTCTGTTCATTTGTTCAACATTCATCTCTGTTCCGTATGTACTATATCCATAATTCGCAAACAAACTTAGTGGAGGCGTATCCCCTCCTGCCCCACAATCTAATATACTCTTTTCCATGCCACTTTCATTACATAATGCCAAAAATCTGTATAAGGGTATTTGTTTGAAAAGCTCCATAGTTAGCTACGCCCCTTTGGCTTTGTTTTTTTGTTTATGTGGTTTTCGTGCTTAGCAGGTTCTAGCTCGAGACGACGCAAGAACGTAATTCTAGGTGCCGTAATACCTTCCTCAAACCACCTTACTCATAGCTAAGATCCTTCTTGTAGTAAAAGTGTTTACTTCCAAGCGGGGCATCTTCGATAGTTGCAATTACTTTGTATCCATACTTCTTATAAAATTCGGGCGCTTGAAAACTGAATGTATCTAATTTGATAAAAGTACATTTCTTTGCTCTAGCAACTTTCTCTGCTTCTTCCAATAATCTTTTCCCGTAACCTTGACTACGATAGTTATCGTCCACCCACAAAATACTAATCTCCATCCAATTCCAACATATCGCACTCTTGATACCGGCAACAATATCTCCGTTATCATCCTTCAAGCATAAATTTACCTCCTCATAGATGCCATTTGGTGGTACTTGTTTAGAGTTGAATTCAATAAGTTTTTTCTGACGTGATCTGTTTCTTTATTAGTGCTATAAAGAATCTTAGGATTAATCGACATATGTTCCTCCTGATGGTTTTTCTCTTTCATTGAATCCCCGCAATCCCAAATGTCTCATTTATAACTTTTTCGTACTCGTCCGATTTAAAATAAAAAGGCCCAACATCAATAACTTTATTGCTGGGTTCCCGTTTGAAATCTCTCCATATGATAAGATCCTCTTCTTTCTCAATAAATACGGATATAAAGCCACACTCCTCATCTCCACACCAAGGGCAAACTAATATGGGATATCTGTAGTACAAATATTCGTGCATTTGGTTTAATAAAAAATAGTTAATCATTTTTCTTTGATGCTCTTCACTGCCCCAACCAAGGGACGGAACCATATCATGCCTTTTCAGCATTTGATAAAGAGACCTGCCATCAATGATTATGTCAGCAAATTTGGTATTTTTATTTCCTTCTTGATCCGGATCAAAACTATCATATCTACTTGAAGGTTTAGTTTGTAATTGATTTATAGTTTTCATGTTCCCTCCGTTAAATTTTTTTCAGTAATATGAATGCTGCGTTAGCTGCTACAACTGGATTCATAAGACTTAACGAGTAAACATTCGCCTTACTCACTCTATTTACCTTCCAAAATATAGAATATGTTCACTGATAATTCAGATTAAAAAAGACAAATCACTTCTTAAAGTGATCTGCCCTCTGGTAGTTTCTTAATTCCAGTTGCATTTAGCCACTGCAAAATAATTTTACACAACAAAAAAAGAGCTCCCATAATGGAAGCTCTTCTTATGTAATTCAGAACGGAGAGAGTGGGATTCGAACCCACGCACCGCTTACGCAGTCTAACCCCTTAGCAGAGGGTCCCCTTATAGCCACTTGGGTATCTCTCCATAAAAATGGCTCCCCGAACAGGACTCGAACCTGTGACAACTCGATTAACAGTCGAGTGCTCTACCAACTGAGCTATCAGGGAACATTAGAAGTAAATTAGAAGTGAACATGAATTAATTTATCATGATTTGAAGGTCTAGTCAAGCGGGTAAAATAATTTTTGTGATCGTTTTCAAATTCAAGTATTTTTTCTGCCTGTGGCTAGATTTAGAAAGGGATTACTCCCCCTATAGTTTATACGTAACACCATTCTCCATCTTCCCATACTCCATTCATAGGGTCGCGTTGCGAATATGCTGTATTTTCATCGTAAGCCCTCCTTTCTTTCAGATATCTTCTGCTACAATTAATTATAGTTAGACCTTGAAACAGAATACATTGAGATTGGAAAGAGATTGGCCTGAGCCTGTGTAGTAATATCCGCTCCTTCTTTGTCCAACACCTGAAGAATAGCTGACTTTCCTTGTTCTAGTACAACAGGTCCGTTCTGTCCATCTGCTAGAGGTTCATCCTTTCACCACGAATAATCAAGTTGTCAACGAGCAGGTTGCCTTTCAGATTTTTCGTTACTTCTATACCGCTCGTACCTGCACCGTCTAATACATTATTCGTTAGAACAACTCTCTCAATCGTCGTGAGGGCATTTCCCTCCAGATTACCGTGGGCAGTCAGGCCAGAAAAAGGTGCTATCGAGCGCCGTATTGTTACGGATGAGTACTTTTCCTTTTAGGTTACTCTCACCAGCGTACTGCCATAACGCACCGAGGTTTAACCCGTAGCCCGAATCATAACTGCCTGTGCGAAGCAATGTATTCCGCTCAACAATAGTCGTTCCTTGGAACGGCTGCAAAGTTAATTCCGTCCGCCATCAGATTGCGGATTCGAAGACCTGCCATATTACAGACCATTCGTACGAGCCTTCTCACCAATAGGTTGTGTTAACCACAAGCCTGCTTTGGTATGTTCAATCCATACGTTCTGAATGACCGAGCATTGGCCAAAAGCACCATGGAAGGCGTTAGTGAACGCTTCATCGTCCCGAACATTAATACCACCTTCGATCAATAGATCATAAACACCGATCTTGCCACCGTGGCCGTAGAATTTGGCTCCATTCAGAACGGTATACCACATGTCGGCACGGACCAATTAGTGTTCCGTTAGTCACTGCATCCTCAGCTTCATAGCTGATGTAAGGAACTGTTGCTCCGCGGTAAACTTTGCTCACGCTATTTTTTTACTGTCAGGCTATCAATGCTTACTTTGTTCCAATCGATATTGTCATTGCTTAGAGAAACGGTGTTGATTCCTGCACGCAGCTGCAGCTTCACCTGTACAGTCTTCCAAGAGGAAGACTTGACCACGTTAACTTTATCTGATTCCTTCAGGCCGTTCACCTCAAGCAACAGATCTGTTACATCACTGGAAGTATTCTTGTAACGAACAACAGCATCATATTTACCGGCTTGCTGAGCATTGACTGCAAACCGTATAACACGATCCCTTGGAATGCTTCTCCTCCTGTTTAAATTGCATCAGTAGGGATCGGCAAGAAGCTTCAAAGAATGCTATCTGTTCCCACAGCAGAACCAAGTTGAACAGCTGATGCATCGTGAGTGAGATAGGTTGTTTTATCCTCACTTAGCAGGAGATTGTAGCCTAACTTCTCTTCGAGCGTCCACTGGGAACGTTCTGTTTCCCCAGAAGCTAACAAAACGGCCTGGTCTGCTTCATTTAAAGAAAGATATTGTTTGGTCTGAACATTCATTATGCGTTTACGTCCGTTTACATCTTGGACGATCCATTGGGAGCGAGCCGCCGTGTCGGAGGCTTACTGAAAATTGACAAATCTGCTGAACCCTAAGATAGTTAATTTAATTAGAAACGAGCATTCATTCAATGGAGGTACATATGAAATTCAAAATGGATTCACCAAAAATATCAGATCCAGAGGCTCTACTCCCTGAGCAAATATACTCGCTACAAACCAAAGATGAATTCAGTCGTTGCAGCATAAGCGATACAGTTATTGATAATCAAGAGGCTAATAAAGTGAGCTTTGATCAAGTGGTTTTTAAAAATGTTACAATTATCGAGTCGTCCTTAACTGGGATTGAACTGATGGATGTAATTTTTGAGCGATGCGATCTATCCAATGTGGATTTTACGAATGCAATTATTCATCGAACCGAATTCAGGAACTGCAAGCTCATCGGTACGGACTTCACAAGAGGTAGATTCCAGAATGTTCGCGTGGTAGATTGTATCGGGGATTTCGCAACATTTCGAATGGCTAATCTGAAGCAGGTTGCTTTTGAGAATAGTTCATTGATGAGCTCTGATTACTACCAATCGAATTTCCAGAAAGTCAGCTTCAGCGAATGTAATATTGATCAAGCCACATTGTCAGGATCAAAGCTTAGCGGGATCGATCTTAGTGACTGCGAGTTTAGTGGCTTGATCGTGGATATACAAGATTTGGAGGGATGTATCATTTCGCCTCAGCAAGCTGTTTCCTTTGTTGGATTAATGGGTTTGGTTATAAAATAACATGCTGTTCTATTTACTGGACTTCCAGCGCTAGCAGCTTCAGCTTACCCGAACATTTGCCGCAGCGGTAGCGCTTTGGGTCTACTTTTCGCTTACGCGGATACTCCATAGCACATGCTGTACAGATCAGCTTGTACCGGTAAGGTAGTGACTTTCGAGCTTTCGCACCCGGCAATGTCTGACAGTAGCGACTCCCGCCGACTTGTGCCAGCAGTCTTTTGAAATCAGTGTCACGATGCATATACCCTCGCTTCGCCAAATGCAGATGATAATGGCAGAGCTCGTGTTTTATAATCTTCTCCGTCTCTTCTCTACCGAACATAGCAAGCTGATGGGGATTAATCTCTATATTATGGCTCTTGGTAAAATATCGACCGCCTGTTGAAGATAATCGGCTGTTAAAGCTTGCCTTGTGCCTAAAGGGTACACCAAAGCTGTCCCGTGATACCTGCTCAATCCACAGCTGCAGCTCTTCGTTGCTCATCGTTTCCATAGCGTTCTATCACAAGTCCTTTCCACGGGAATTAAGATCTCTACTTGAATTGTAACTTGTGCATAGGCTAAACTGTCAAGAAGGAAGACAAGTACGGAGGGAGAATGACCAATGCCGAAAATGCGGTATGTAATTTTGCAGCAACATCAAGAATTGCAATTCGTGGAAATGCCCGAGGAATATGCGTACCAGCTGAGTGCGCTCAATTTACGTCTAAACAAAGAAATCGACAAGCTGACTGCCGATAATGTACCAGATCTGCCCTTAGCCATTGCTGAGTGTGATTCACTGGATCTGCTGCGCGAGGACTACTCCTTGGAGTCCGGTCTGGATTATATCAATAGATTGGAACAGGCCTTTGCCTCTGTACAGGAGCAGAAGAACTATCCACTTATCTCCCTGCTGACCGAGATTCGGGCGCTGCAAGCTCAATTAGAGCAGTGGTACGAAGAGGAAGCAGAAAGCATTCTGTAAATCGTCACCTTTAGGCTCATTTCTCCATATGCTAACTTACGTAAGCAGTTAGAGGAGTGATACCCTTGCCACAGTGGCTCTGCCATCAACTGATGAAAGCTTATTACAAAAAAGACCGCCGTCAGATCAAGCTGCTGAACGAGTGCTGGTTCTTTTATCGTAATTCTGCGGAATCACCGGATTTCATCCAAAGAAATTTATAGGATTCGTTGAAATTCAAAAATCCATCCCGCTTCTTATAGGGGATGGATTTTTGTATAGGATTCGTTAGAATCCCAATTAGAACATGGGGAATACATATCTGACCAAGAAGAAGAGTGCTCCAAAAAAAATAATGATATATGCAGCATATTTAATAAAGGAAGATGCGACAACACTGGAATCCGATTTCCGTTGTACCTCTGTATGCTCCACTTCAACGCTTCTATCTTTATAGCCCGGTTCCATCATCAATCTCTCCTTTCGAATATAGGCTGGTAGATAGTCTCCATTAACCCGGGGCTTTCAGAGTTGAAACAAATTCCAAATCGGACCAGTTAGCGTTTAGCATTATGAAGCTGCTTTATTTCTTTTACGATTCCAAGCACATCGCCTTGTGAATTCGAGCTCCCTGATGGTTCGGTTCCAAGTGCAACGCTTCTTGAAATCGTTCTTTCGCTTCTGCCATTTTCCCTAAGCCTAATAAGCCTAAACCCATCATGAACAAGCAATGAATCTGATTACGTCTATTCAGATCGTCCTCGAACACGAGGAAATCAGGCAAGGATACGGCAAAATAGTCAATTTTCACATCATCAAAGAGATGTCTTTCTGCGAAATCGATCAGCTTATTAAAACGCCGGCTCGCTTCCTTCGGATGATTAAGCTGTACCCATGCTAAGCCCTGATAGAAGATCATTTCTGGCGGCTGATCGTTATAGTACATCGCGCTGGCTGGTTCCTCCAAGCCTTGTGACGCAATCGCCCAGTACCGTGCTGCTTCCACCGTCTTGCCTAATCCGTTATAAGCCATACCAAGCTCATAATACACATTATTCTCTTGCGCACCATTGAGCTTATCTTCACCTAAATTTTCTGGATAATGAAGCGCACGTGTTAATAATAAGATAGCCTCTTCATATTGCCCTTCCTGATTCGCCTGCTTGCTCAGTTCAACAAGCGCCAAGACATATTGTCCCGTGGCTCTCCCTTCGCCGCCTTCCCATGGATGGAATTGACGTCGTAATAGAATAGACAAAGCCTCTTCATACTTGCTAAGCAAATTCAGTAGCGTCACATATTCAAGGTATAGATCATCCCGCTTCTCCACAAGCTCCATATGCCGTTGCAGTCTTACCATACGCTCCTGAGCAGAAACACCCATCTTCTTATGCAATTGGTCCAGCTCGTAGAATACTCTCGCATCATTCGTATTGCACTGGAAAGCTTGTTCAAGTGACTGCAAGGAAGCCTTAACATCGTTCCGCTTATTGTAATAAGCAAGTGCAAGGTTACGATGAACAGTGGGAAAACGATCATCAAGTGCGACGGATTGCTCCCAATGACGAATGGCATCGTCGGCACGTTTTTTATCATAGAATAGATTCCCTAGATAATAATGAGCCTTACTATCTAGGAGATTGCATGCAATCGCGCTTTCTAATACCTGCAGCTCAAACAAGCTATTCGGGAAGCAATAATCAGAAGATGCGGATTGAGCAAGCTGACGCTGCATTGACGCATCTTTCTCACGGCCCATTTTCTCGTATATATATGCCAATGTGTAATGCACCATCGGATAAGCGGGTTCATTCGATGCCCTACGAATCTGTTCTAACACCTGTGCAGCTTCCGCGAACAATCCACTGCCTGCATAATCTGAAGCCAGATTTAAATAGTTATGCACATCATTTCGCATGAACTGTGCTAGCATCATCTGAGCCTCAGCTGCTTCCTCTTGACGCCCTAGCAATTTAAGCGTAAGCACTCTCTCATAAGCTGCCCCGAAGTCCGCAATATCTAGTTTCAATGTCTCCTCTGCGAATGTAATCGCCTCAGTGTAACGTCCAAGCTTGCGTAAAAGTGTTGTTTTCACATGTCTTGATTTATAGTTTCTTATGTTACGTGCCAAAGCTCTAGTTGCGAGCTCCAACGCTTCTTCATGCGCCCCACGTTCACAAGCAATTTGACTCAATGCAAAGTATCCACTGTCTTGGAATGCTGCAGACCATACCGCCTTGTAAAAGGCATCAAATGCTTCTTCCTTACGATCCTGCAGGCTGAGAACTACACCAAGCTGATAGTACGCTTCACTATCATATGGATTCGGATTACGCCAAGTCAGCGATTGTATAGCCGTATGGAAATGATTTTCTGCTTGCTTGAACCATCCTCGACGAAGCAGCAACGTTCCATATGCCACATTAAGCCGAATATCGGATGCATCTCTTCTTAAGCCTTCTTCATAATAATGCTCTGGCTCGAACGTGGCATGACGGTATTGCTCCAGGTGAACTCCAGCCAAATACAACTGCTCTGTGCTTTTTATTTCTTCCGGTAGCGGAAGTGGCTTGGCTGCATCTGGAACCTGTTCAATGCTAGGCTTCGCTGGACGATATGATATGAGGCTGTTTCCGTTCACATCAAATACCGTTACGATTAAGTGATGCAGCTGATCCACTTCATCTAACGTAATGATGGACTTATAGGTTAATTCTGGAGAGAGCGTAACCGTATCCTTCACGTACGTTCTATGCTGACCTCTAAGTTTAATAACCGCTCCCTCGAATACCGAAGTTCCATAGGCCATAACAGTTGCAGTCCGTAAAGTCTCATCCACCTCAAGATTAACGGCGGCATCAATAGAAGCATTCTTCACAACACCGATGTTCTTATATGGCATGAAATATTGTGTAAATGACTTCTCTTCATACGGCTGGAGCCAAGTGAAATCGGGTTGATTATCTGTAAATACCCCTGTCATTAATTCAATATAGGGTCCATCCTCATCGGTTAAATTGCGGTCCCACGCTTGACCAAACTCGCCGTTCCCCCAAGTCCACTGCTTTTTACCCGGAGATACATGGTGATTCGCTACGTGAAGCAGACCCGCTTCAACACCATGATCATAGCCGCCTACGAAATTGTAATCGGATTTGTACGCCATGTATGACGTAGGAACAGGAATATTTTTATACCGCGAAATGTCTACGCCTTCGGAATAGTCCATCTTGTAATACGTTCCTGTTGCAATAGGGAATCTGGAGACATCACGCTTACCATGGTCGAATACGGCTGTGACATCCGGTGGAAATACCGATTGAGTCTGATCATTGACCGCAACCGCAGGGTTTGCCCACCATAAGAAAGTTTGCGGCTCCGAAGTTCGGTTGTATAGCTGTGCTGTAACTTCGAGATATGCTTTTCCAGGATGCAGCGTGAAGCCCGTTGTGACCTTCGTTCCATACATCCGGTCAATTTCACTCACCCATACGGTTGCACTGCCATCTTCATTCTCCGTAATCAGATGCTCCACAGGGCCGAACGTGTTCGGACGATGATGCTGCGGCCAGTTAAATTCAATTCCACCTGAAATCCATGGTCCTGTCAGACCAACAAGCGCAGGTTTAATCACGCGATTATAATAAACAAAATCATAGTTGTTCGTCTTGTCCAGAGCACGATAGATACGACCGCCAATTTCAGGCATGATCTCGATGCGTATATATTCATTTTCGAGCATTACCATCTGATATGATTTCATTTCTTTCTCATCCATAATTTTATCAACCACAGGATGTGGATACACACGCCCCGAACTGCCTTGATAGACTCGCTTCTCGAGGAACATTGGATTTTTATCCGGCTCTCCGGTTTCATAGGTAGGGATTTCAACCATTTCCTCCCATATGCGGACGCTGTTCGTTAAGATTGCAGAAGGCTCTTTCATACTCATTTCGTTCTCTCCTCCTTCGTGATATAGCTCTAATCTATCGTTGTATGCGCTTTTAAACAATTGACGATAATCTGTAACTGATGGACAATATTCTTATCCTTAAAATAGTTGAATCCTTATAAATAGGTTGCTATTTCAGACAAATAAATTATGTTCTTATAAAAGGAGGTTTATCATGACAGATATCTCACTAAAGCCGGATGGCTTCGATAAGCAGAAGCTTTTTGTGCTGCCCGATTTCATGATGAATGAATTACAGGAGAATCCGTTAACGAATTCCTTCTATATAAGTGACATTGGCTGCTTCCCAAGAGCGAAGTACCATTATCGAGAACGACCACAAGGATGTGACTCGCATATTCTTATGTATTGCGTACAGGGTGAAGGGTGGATGGAGAGTCATCACAATAAGCTGATCCAAATAAAATCAAGACAATTAGCTGTCATTCCTGCCGGAACTCCCCATCGATATGGTGCTTCGGATGAGAATTCCTGGACGATCTACTGGATGCATCTAAAAGGAACACATGCCGCTGCGTTAATTCAAACTTATGCCATGGATGTAGAGCCACTAACTTTTACACTGAACCTTCATACCCAATGGATTGAGGATTTCGAACGATGTTATACCCTGTTATCGGATAAGCCTTATGCCATGCGTAATCATATCTATGTGTCTCAGTGCATTCGTCATCTGATCAGTCACGTGGGATTGAGTACCATGAACTCTGAGCAAGATAAAAAGAATGAACGTTATCTTGAGCAAGCCATTCGCTACATGACGGATCAAATCAACAGCTCCATTTCACTCCCGGATGTAGCGAAGCATATGGGGTTATCGAAGCAGCATCTAATTTATCTATTTAATCAAGAAACCGGGGTCCCCCCGATTGAATTCTATCTGCGCCTCAAAATGCAGCGTGCCAGTCAACTGCTAGCATTAACCGATCTACATATTAAAGAAATCGCTAGTGCTATCGGGATGCAGGACCCCTACTACTTTTCTAGATTGTTCAAAAAAATAATGGGATGCTCGCCGACTCAATATCGAAGCACCCCAAAAGGTTAAAAATAAAGAAAAGCCACACGACCGCTGCACCAGGTAAACCCGTATAGAGGAGTGTGGCTTATATTTTTATAGTAGAGGTTCTAATTAAAACTACGGCTGGAAACCCAGGAACCTTGCAGTTTACGAAGCATTATAATTTGTCCGGTGTGGTATGAATCATGCAGGATAAGACTCATTACCTCTTCCCCTGGGGCATGACCCGAACCACCCCAATCATATGCGCCTTCTTCCAAAGCCCCAATGATTTCTCTAAGAGCAGCATGCACGTCCTTCAGATCTGCAACAGCTTTCGCCCATGCTTCTTCCCCTTCCGTTGTTACAGTGAAGGTATCATCGTTGCTTTCAGCATCAGGTTGTTTGGGCAACCCTTTTAACTTTCGCAGCAAACGCACCTTATAATATGTTAGATGGTTAACCGTCTCCCAGATGGAATTGATTGCACTCCCCTCTGGCTTCCAAAGTGCCTGTTTACTGTCCACACCTTCCAGTGCATCGCTTAACGGCGGAGCCCAATCTTCGATATCCATGCAATAATCCCAATTTTGCAGCAGAACCTCACTGATTTTATTTTGCATGTTCAACCTCCTAATACTAACTGAATTATGTAACTACTTAAATCACCATATAGTGGTTACACAAGAAATGTAGCATATTTCCAGCGGCCATTCAAGTAACTAGCTAATCTTATTTTTAACTGTTACAATCTTTGTATTCGAGAGTTGTGCGGAAAGGAGGACAGACCGTGTTGTGGGAGGATTTCATTAACAGTTACTGGCGGGATTGGCGAACAGGGGATAAGAATAAGGATCGGGACAAACTCGAAGATCCGGAGTGGATTGCGAAATGGCTGAAGAAGCATGTACTGTTAGAAACACAGATGCCGAATACGATAGAACTGGAACAGCTAAAGAAGCTTCGATCCCTACTATGGGACTGGGTACAGGCTATTGTACAAGGGAACTCTGAGTATGGAGAAATACTGAAGCAGCTCAATGTCTATATGGACAAGGGCCCTGTTACGCGGCGAATTGTATTGGAAAGTAACGAGCAAGCGAAGATTACACTACTACCACTCCATAGCGGTTGGGAACAAGTGTTGGCGGAGATTGCGGCGTCTTTTGCGGAGGCATTGCTTGAAAAAGAACCCTCAAGATTCCGCATCTGCGATAATCCTGATTGTCTCTGGGTGTATTACGATGATACACGCAACCGTTCTAAACGGTACTGCGATGATAAGGCATGTGGCAACCTCATGAAGGTGCGGCGGTTCCGGGCGCGGAAGAAGGCTGAGTCTGAGGGGGACTGAAGGAGGCGAGGGGTGTCATTCCCACCCTCTTTCACTTCAAATTTTAGGTTGTAATCCAACCCATTGTTAAATCCCCCTCGTGATGACTTTCAATAAAAATTCCTTTATCCAAATTTACAATCCATGTATCAAATCCAACAGCAATTACATCATTGAAGTTTTTTATAATATTATCTAAATTAGTTTCTACTATCGGAAGACTGAATTCATTCCACACCACAAAGTAGTTGTCTCTCAATAAAATAGGTTCGATGTCTTTCAGTTCTTCCGGCTTCTTTAAGGATCTCTTTTGATCAATAGATTCCCAATCAATCCGCGCCCACAGTGTGAAATTAACCATTTTCTCCATCAAAGATACAATTTCAGACGACTTTTCCGAACTATAAACTCTTGTATTAGGACCTAAAGCTTCGATACACTCACTGTATAGAGATCCTGATGGGATTTCTATTTTTATTCTTTTTTTCAATTGCTCTATACGAAATAAACGTGCTTGTTTATCGTTCACGCTCTCCCTACCTTTAAACCACCTTATTTTTCAGCAAAAAAAATTCATAAATAATTTTTCTTCTTCTCTGTGTAGCTTTTGAGCAGAACTAAATTAAAACTGTAAAATAACTGCATTTCATACACTTATTCCGTATGTAAGTGGGATCATCATGATTTTAATTGTAGTCTATACACTTAAAAACTAATGAATTCACCCATAGAGTCATAAATCACAAAAATAGATGCACGAAATACAATTATATCCTTTGGCAAGTCATTCTATAGATTTTAGTTGTATAAAATACAGTTAAAAGCTTCTACACATTGCTTCCGTTGTCTCTCAATACTGAAATTTTAGAGGGTGGATGATCATACGAGCTAAAAATCCCTTATATTTTGCTGGCTTATCTACCTACAACCCCAATATCTCTCCACCCGATCATGATCTCTTCAACGATCTCATTTCCAATTTTCACTTCCTTCATCGCAACAGATTCACCACCCACTTTGTGGTAGAAATGAATCGCCGGATTGCCTACCAGCACCCAGGTCATAAACGAGCTATAACTTTTCTCCATTAAATGCTGTGCTACACTTCTTATGAGCAGCTTCCCTAGGCCTTGCCCTTGGTATTCCTTAAGCAAATAAAGTGCGTATAGCTCTGCATCGTACATATCTGCCTCTCTTCGAGCTCCTCCATTTCCAAATCCAATAATCGTCCCCGCCTCATTTTCAGCTACATACATTACCTCGTCTTTATGGGGATTTTCAAAATTCAGAATCCAACGCTTCTTTCTAGCTTCCACGGTAATACTATCAAGAAACTCGTCCGATATTAGCCCTTTATACGTAGTTTTCCAACTCGTAGCGTGGACGAAGGCGATCCCGTCTATATCAGTAAAGGTTGCTTTTCTTATCTTCAAATTATAACCCCCCTTTAGATTTTCGTTAAAAGCTTCAGCTAGTCCATCATTGACATTGACATTGACATTACTCACCTATGAATAATAACTATTTAAGGATTCTCTGAAGACATGAATTGGCTCATTATAGTCAATGGGTTTATATATAATAGTGTTCAGCCACTTATTCCGCTCCAACAAGCTGTTGAAATCACTTTGAGCTACCGAACTGTATAGTGTTATTTCATTCATGGTTCCAAGAACACTTTTGTTGTTTGTACGAGATATAGCTATTTCTCCGGCCTCTAATAAATACTGATTAATAAGTTGCTTCTTGAAACCCTCCTGCAACAAATATTCCTTAAGTTCTGTTCTGAATTTCTCTACCAGTTTATCAGCTTGGCCACTTCTTATTCCATCCAGCAATATACATAACCGACTTGCATCATGCACGAATAAAATATGTTTTTTTCTGAGCTGCATAATATTCACATGCCAACTAAAAAACGTAGGGATATCCTCCACTTCTACTGGAGCTACTTTCATATCTTTTAATAATTTCTGAGTATATCTTAGTACTAACATCGCTGCCACTCTCCTTAGTTCTTTCACTCTGCCTGTAAATTCTTTCTCATCTTATCCCTGCAACGCCTTCCGCACGCTTAATATATATTTCGCTTGATCCAGCGGGTTCACCCCCCGGCGGGTGCGCTCTGCAGATACGTCTGGAGGACATTCTTCATAGCCTGCAAAAAAAGAAGTGAACGTGCTACGCCCCTTCGTATAGGAGCTTAAAGTAACGGGATAATCAAGCGACGTTGCCAGCGGCAAACGCCCTTCGATGATCATCCGCTCGCCTTGCAGTACAGGCGGCTCGAACGTGCCGCGCATCTGCACGAGGTCGTTCATCACACGGCCGCCATTCTCCTCAGGAACTACGATGCGAACCTGTAGAATGGGTTCCAACAGCTTAGTACCTGCCCGCGCGAGTCCATCCATAATCCCCATAGGAGTCGCTACGGCAAAATCCAGCGGATGGGTATGCCATACATGATGCTGTCCCTCGATCAAGGTCACTTTCAAATCGGTAACCTCCCAGCCGTACAAGCCCTGTAGCAAGGCTTCTGGTACACGGCGTGCGGTCTCGCTCTGATATTGCGGCAGCAGATCGGAACTCCGCACTACTGAATCATAAACTAAACCACTGCCAGGAGGTCCGGGCTCAATCTGAAACCGCAGAATTGCCCAGCACGGCTTCGGCATCGTATAAGCGATAAAGCCTTCCCCACCAGAGGCTGGTGTTTCTTTATAAATGACAGAAGGCTGACCGAAGGTAACCTTAAGGCCATACCGTTCCTCCAGAACACTGTTCAGAATTTCCAGCTGAATAGGTCCCATTACTTTGATATGCAGCTCCCGCTCATCCTGCAGCCACTGTGCATCTAAGAGCGGGTCTTCATCCGCCAGCTCCTGCAATGCTCCGATAACCTTATGGTCATCCATATCGGTTCCCCAGAATACGCGCACCGTCAGCAGCGGTACAGCCAGCTTCGCTTCCGCCGGAATCGCCTCCGGATGGCCGAGTACATCTCCGATCCGTACGCCTGAAAGACCATAGATTACAGCGATATCCCCCGCTTCAAGCGCTCCGACATCCTCAGTACGACCTCCCTCGACCTTGCGGATCTGGGTCACTTTTCCCTGAATATCCTGCGTGTAGTTCATCACCGTTTCGCGGTTACGGATCGTTCCTTCATAAAGGCGGACAAACGCCATTCGCCCCATGCTTTTATCACGCTGAATATTGTAGACAATGCCTGACACCGGACCCTCAACATTGCCACTAGCTGGCGGAAAATACTCAACCATCGCGTCCAGCAATGCAGTAATGCCAAGCCCCTTGGCGGCAACACCATAAACCATTGGGAAAAAGCGTCCTGAAGCGGAAGCTGTCTTCATATATTTTTTCCAAGCTGCAAGATCAATCGAACTGCCTGACATATACGTCTCTAGCAGGTCTTCGTCCCGCTCAGCCAATGCCTCCAACAATTCAGTCTGTGCAGCAGGATCAACATCACTTCCCCATAGATCTATAGCTTCTATGTACTCCTGCTCTTTGCCTATCGGTTGCTGAACAGGAATGATCTCACTAGATAAATAATTTCTCGCTTGTGCCAGCACAGCCTCAGGGTCTGCACCTACACGATCCATTTTGTTCATAAAAATAAGCGTCGGTATTCCCAGCTTCCTCAGCGCGTTCCAGATCATCTCACTTTGAGCCTGCACACCCTCTACCGCCGACAAAATTAGCACCGCACAATCCATCACCCGCAAAGACCGTTCAACCTCTGACAGAAAATCAACGTGTCCCGGTGTATCAACGAGGTTGATCTGCACGCCTTTCCATTCAAAAGAAGCCAGTGCCGCCCGAACGGATATCCCTCGTTGCCGCTCCACATCCATAGAATCCGTCAATGCCGTCCCACTGTCTACGCTGCCGAGCGCTCGAATGCGACCACTTTCATACAAAATATGCTCCGTTGTTGTCGTCTTCCCGGCATCCACATGGGCAAATATCCCCACATTAATCCGTTCCGCTCCCTGCTGCTGAATCATCTATAGTTCCCCTATCATGAGCTAGATTGATCTAAATTTATATTGAACACATCCTTATGTCTCATAGTAATACATCCCTCCTTGTTGTTCCACCCTCCTGCTAAATTGGTTAAATGCAGCTACGCCGGGTATGTAATTACTAATAAGACATCTAACGCCAAGGAGGAAATTCATCATGACAGATCAACGTTTGCAGGGTAAAGTTGCAGTAGTCACAGGCGCAGGCTCCGGCATTGGAAAAGCTACAGCCATACGGTTTGCCCAGCACGGAGCTAAGGTATATATGCTTGGACCAGACAACCAACCTACGCAGTACCTTTGCCACAGTAAAATATGCCATCCCACATATGAAAGAAAATGGCGGCGTTAGAGCTGGCGCAATACGGTATCCACGTTAATGCGGTCTGTCCTGGATCGGTTGACACTCAAATTGGGGATAATACGGATAAGAACGATGATCTTCAAGAAGTGAAGATTCCTGTTGAATTTCCGAAAGGCAATCATCCACTGGAAGATGCGCCCGGTAAACCTGAACAAGTGGCCAATCTAGTATTATTTCTCGCCTCGGATGAGTCTTTCCATGTCACAGGAACCGAGATTAATGTAGATGGTGCCGAGTCACTCCTTCACGGATAACGTTTTACTTGAATCTTTATAATAATATTTTAAATTACCTGCAACATTTTGGTCTAATCTACCATCTAAGAGTATGGAGGTGACGCATAATGAAGAAATCATTATTCATGAGTAATGTCAAAACAATGACGATAGCCTGCGGTATTCTAGCAGCAAGCCTGTCATTTGGAGCATCAGCTTTTGCTTTTTCGGATTTGAAAGGTGATCCTGCGGAAGCAAAAATCAACTCCCTGCATAAAGAGGGGATTATAAATGGAGTAGACAAAGATAAGTTCGCGCCTAAATCTAAAGTAAGCTTTGCTCAAGGTATTCAGTTCATCGTTGGTGGTCTGAATCTGTCTCCGAAACCAGAGGCGGGTAACAACTCATCCAAAGCTAGTGATTATTTTGATAAGGTGAACGACAAATCCTGGTATGCATCAGCCTTCCTGACTGCCAAGCAAAATGGTCTTTCACTTGATCGGACAGTGGATCCTAACGGAACCATCACCCGTGCTCAGTTCGCTCACTTATTGACGCAAGCACTGCAAAGTAAAGGTAACTTCCCGGTTACATTGATGTATGTAGACATTAAGGATGGCGATAAACTTTCTACAGAGGTTATTAATAGTCTCCAGATCCTGCTAAATACACATATCGCCACACTCGATAAGAACGGTAATTTCCGGCCAAATGATGCCATTACCCGCTCGGAAGCAGCCGCTATGACCTACGATGCAGCTGCTTTTGCCAAACGCGTAATTGTGTCTAATGGCAACCCTACTACTCCAACCTATGAGACTGAGGTTACACTAACCAAAGCGGGTGAAGGAGTAAACAAGGCTACGTTGACCGTTAACAACTTACCGCATTCGGGATATGGACTAGTGATTGAGCGAATCGAATTTGGCAAAGACAAGACCGCTGTGATTTATTTTAATGTGACTGCTCCTGAACCAGGAAAAATGTACGCACAGGTGATCTCAAAAGCATCTGTTGTCACTTATCTGCCAGAGGGATATAAAGCAATCGCTAAATCGGTATCGGGATTTACATCTAGCGCTACGCAATAAAAGCTCCGGACTCGATTCTTATGGAATGAATCAAACGAAGGTGCCCCAAAAGCCGTGAAATGGCTACTGTGGCACCTTCGTTTTTTGAGGTCTTTCCCATGTTCTAAATGTTGCGGATGCAGTAAATTCGGTGAATGTAGCGGATAGGACTAATAAAAACCTCTACTCCTCAGGGCGTCCATTGATCATGAATAATACCTACTAGTGCATGATCCTCTCCAATCTTCTCAAAAACTAGGCGCAAGCTGCGCCAGTCCATCCCTTCCACAGAAGGATCGATTCCCTTAATATGATATTCAACGAAATCATATTGCTCCTTGGGATACACTTCGTTTAAGTTATTGATCGTTGTACCTTGCCCAAGCCCCTTGTTCACAGCAGTTTCAGCCGTCTGAATGAAGTCTGCATCGTAGACAAACCGCTTGTAGTAGTCTGCGAATGTCAGCTCGATTAAATCACCCGATCCAGCAAATGTTCGCCAGACTCTTTTGGTAGAGTCATTCATTAATCCTTCCACCTCATCCTTGCTGAATACAAGATCATTCTTCGTATCCACGTATGCGTAGGGAGAGAAGCGAAGTCCTTTCTCCGAATGTACCCATGCAGCCAACTGGCTCATATCCTTGTTCCTAAGAGCGTTCATCACCGTAGATGCCGCTTCCTCAACTAATGGCGGCAATCCCTCTAGATCCTGTGGCTGCTCCGTGCTTGATGGCTCTTTCTCCTGTGGTGGCTCTGTCTTCTGTGGTGGTTCTGTCGTAGCGACTGGTTGTGCCGTTTGTGACTGCTCTGGCGTCTGCGTCTGTTTCGGCTCCGTTCCCGCTTCTGGCGTTCCTCTGCATGCTGTAAGCCATAACATAGCTGCTATCAGCGCCAAACCACCGATATTTCTTGCGAAGTGCATAAGATCCCTCCTCGTCTTTGATCCCTCACTCTTTAGACTGATTTGAACAAATGAAGGTTGCAGGCTTATACTAAAACTATCAATCATACAACTCTTATGAGAGGGCGGGGTTACTATCGATTTATCAGAGAAACTAAAGAGCCTTCCCCTGACTCCCGGCGTGTATCTCATGAAAGATGGCCTCGGCCATATTATATATGTGGGTAAGGCGAAACAGCTGAAACGGAGAGTGAAATCCTATTTTCAAAACTCGAAGTCTCATTCCCCAAAAGTAAAACAGCTCGTTCGCCATATTAAAGATTTGGATATCATCCTTACTGATACCGAATTTGAAGCTTTTATGCTGGAATGCAAATTAATTAAAGAAATAAAGCCCATGTACAATAGAAAAATGAAAAATCCACAGGCCTATACGTATATTGTAATAGGAACGGATGATAAAATGCGTTCGTTAGATATAACTTATGATCCTGCTGTCCAAAAAGGTAACCATATTTGGGGTCCCTACACAAGCAGAAGTACCGTGGAAAGAGCCGTGCAAGGCATCAAGGAAAGCTCAAAAATCCTTTGCAGCAATCCAAGCTTCAAAAATTCTTTATGCCTAAACCATTCGCTTGGCTTATGCATAGGGATGTGTGCAGGCGGCGATGCTGCCGTTCAATATAATACAATCATTGATAAAGTCATAGCCCTACTAAACGGAACGGATTCCAGCCTTCTTGTGGAGATGGAGCAACAGATGACTGAAGCTGCAGAGCAATTTGACTTCGAAACCGCCGCCAAATATAGGGATTACATCGGAGCCATCAGCTTCCTGAATCACAAAGAGAAGGTTATCGAATTCGCTGAAGAGAATCAGAATATCGCGATCCTTGAGGCCATGGATGAACAAACGCTTAAACTCATATTGCTCAAAGGCAATCGTATCCTGGCGCATACTAAGCTGGAATACGATCAACCCGATATTACCCACCTGCAAGCCGTTATAACATCAGCGATTGTGGACACTTTCCGCGGTGAACTTAACCAGGCCCCGGCAGCAATTACCCGCCATGAAATTGACGAAGCACAAATTATATACAGCTATTTAAAAAGCAGCTCCTGCAGCTATATCATCGTGCAAGAGAATTGGCTTGCAGCGGAAAGTCCTTCCCGTCTAGACACTGCGGTGGACGAGCTGTTGCGTATCTTTTTAAATGCTGCTCCAGCCCATTCGTATAATTTATAATTCTAGGTATGGGTCGTGACTACGACAAAGGCGGGTGCTATCGCTTCTATAGTTCATTTTTTATAGTTAACGAATGCCTGCCTTTGCAGGCTTCGTTTTTCGGTTTCGGTTCAACAATCTTTTATAGGCCATTCACACTATTCTTTAATTCCTTCAATGGATTTCCCACATCTATCTCCTCCTAGTAATAAGCCATTATTTCAACTGTTACTCTAAACTTACCCAAAGTGAGCAGGTCCTTCACTCCTTAAACGAAAAAAAAGGCTCCTTCAACCCCATGTACGGAGCGGAAGAAACCTGTTTTGAAGCTTGCCTATCTCTCAACTATATTTACACAATCCTTCATCCAGAAGATTAACAGCAAAAGTTAATTGCTCTTCAGATACAATAAGCGGAGGATACCAAGTGATGCAGTTCCCTCCTGCCAATTTAAAAGAAAGACCCTTCTCCAAGCAATAATACAGGACTCGCTCAGCTAATTCCTCATTCATCTCTCTAGTCTCTCTGGACTTCACAAGTTCAATGGAGATCAGTAGTCCAGCAATACGGACATCTCCTATGCAAAGATGTTTAGCCGACAGAGCCTCAAGCTTCCCTCTTACAAATTCAGACCTGCTGATACATTGTTCCTGCAGATTTAAGTCATCGATATAATCGATGGTGGCACAGATCGCCGCACTTCCTAACGCCGGTTTCTCATGGGTATAGTGACCCAAAGAAATATCCCCCGCACAATCAAATTGCGTTCTGGTAAGCACCGCCGCTTGCGGGATCACCCCTCCACCTAACCCTTTTCCAAGCACGAGGATATCCGGTTCGATATCGAAATTCTGATGGACGTAGAATCTTCCGCTTCGCATCAGTGCTGTTGGAATCTCATCAAAAATCAGCAGAATCCCATATTCATCACATATTTTTCTTAATCTTGTGAAATAGGAGATAGGCGGGATATGCGTATCCGTCGCCCGAATAGGCTCAAGTAAGATCGCCCCAATCTCTCCCTCATGCTGAATCATATACTTCAGATAATCGAGGCAGAAGGTAGCAACTGCTTCATGGGAATGACTTCCCAGCAGGTTGCGGTATGCGTTAAAAGGAATGGCTTTCAGCATTCCTGGCATTTGCGGGCCCATGTCCTTTTTAAACACGTATTCTCCTCCGACAGCGATCGTGTCCAGCCCCGCACCATGAAAAGACTCCCACATGGAGATGACCTTATGCTTCCCCGTCCATTTGCGAGCAATCTTAAGGGCCAGACCTACAGCTGCACTTCCAGAAGGCGTAAATAATACTTTATAGTCCTTTGAGATCGTTTTGTTGATTAAAGCTTCTGCAGCTTTCACCGCAATATCTGCCGTAAATCTTCTTGGAATGAACGGTAGCTCGTCGAGCTGTTTTTTCACAGCTTCAGTTACGTAAGGATTCTTATAGCCAATCTGATGAATGCTATTTCCATGAAAATCAAGATATTTGCGTCCATTCACATCTGTGATATAACATCCCTCAGCATCTACGATACTGTTCAAGCACGGCGTTGACATGGATTGTCGCATATATGCACGCTCGTCCGCTTCGATCCTATCTATACTCACAGCGCTTAACTGGGTCATCCACTCTGTCCGCAAGGAGCTAAAGTTGATGTCACCTTCTCTTTTTAGCTCATGATTATCTAGCATAAGGTCTGATTCCCTGAGAAATCAGTACATTTATTCGCCCAATCAACTGAGGCAGCTCACTCATCGATTGAATCGTAAAGTCTGCCCCGTTTTGTATAAAAGAGGTCTGTGTCGCAGAGATCACCGTTTCCTTTTCCACGTCTGAAAGTGCATTAAATTCTTCCTGGCTTAATCCCATTTCAGAGCTTCCAATGATTACACCTACGGACCAGACGCCTGCATTAACACCTTCTTGAATGTCTGAAATCGTATCTCCTACCTTAACAACCTTCCATGCTGCCGATAACTTTAAAGCTTCCATGTTATGATAAATCATATATGGGTAAGGTCTTCCCAGTGAATTCGTTCCATCTGGCGTGATTACATAATCCGGTTGATAGCCCTTCCCAGCGGCATTCGGAATCACAACATCCATCATGGACTCTGTATATCCAGTGGTTGAACCAATCTTTAGTCCTTGGCTTCTGAGCACTTGGACGGTCTCAATAACCTGCGGAATCGGATCCGTATATTCGGATAAGGATGCCATCAGGGCCGGTTCGAATTCAGCATACAGGTTCTCTACATCCTGTTCAGTGAAAGCTCTGCCATACTTTTCTTCCCACAAGGCACCTACTCTTGGCATGGATAACATCGCACGGATATGATCTATTTTCAGCATCCCCATAGGGGCTCTTGCTTCCTGCATCGTAACTTCAATCCCAGCTTCCCGAAAAATATCAAGGAACACATTCACCGGTGCAAAGCAGCCAAAATCAACCGCTGTTCCTGCCCAATCCAGAATTACGCCTTCGACTTGATTCATTGTGTCATTCCTCCCAGGTATGCTTCGATAATATTACACAAGTTCTGAATATCTTCTTCGTAAATCTCACCAATATTCCCAATCCGGAAGGTATCGTGCTCCGTTAATTTGCCTGGATAGAGGACGTATCCCTTTTCTTTCACATATTCATAGAAATCTTCAAAGCTGAATGTCTCGTCCGGAAAAAGAAAGGTGGTGATAATAGGAGATTGCTTGTCATTTGCGATATACGCCTCTATTCCTATTCTCTCAAGTCTCTCTCTCAGTACACGGTTATTATTCTGGTATCTTGCTGCCCTTGCTGGAATGCCGCCTTCTTCGATCAGTTCTTCGATCGCTCTCGAAAAAGCAGCCACTACATGGGTCGGAGACGTATAGCGCCATTTCCCATCTGTGTCCATCGCCTTCCATTGATCATATAAATCAAGCGATAGGCTACGTGCATTTCCTTTACATGTGAGCAACTTATCGAGCTTTGCAATGACAAATCCAAACCCCGGAACACCCTGAATACATTTATTGGCACTGCTGATTAAATAGTCAATTCCAAGCCCAGGAACATCAATCTCTATTCCGCCGAAGCTGCTCATCGCGTCGATAATTAATGTTTTATCGTAGGCTTTTGCCAGTTGTGAGATCATCTCAAGCGGGTTAAGAATCCCTGTCGTCGTCTCGCAATGTACCATCGCAATGTGCGTAATGGCTGGATCTTCTTCAAGAATCGCTCTGATCTCTGCCTCTTGCGGGAATTCATTATAACGAGCACTATGCGCACGATTATGAAGTCCGATATATTCGGCCATTTGTACAATACGTTCCCCGTAGGCACCATTTGTAATAATTAGTAGCTTATCATCCGAAGAAATCGCCGTAGTTAGTACGGATTCCACTGCAAACGTACCGCTGCCTTGCATAAGAACAGCCGTGTATTCTTGGTTCGTTGCGCCCGCCAAATCCAGTAGGCTCGATCTGATCTGTTGCGTAATATTTTTATAATCCTGGTCCCACGTACAACGGTCAAAGAGCATTTGCTCTTTGACCGTGTTAGTAGTTGTCAATGGACCGGGTGTCAGCAATTTGTAGTTGTTCATGGCCCTTCACTCCTTCTAATCTTATTTATTTTCTTTAAAGAATTGTTGATGTTGCTCCAGCAATTCCACAGTCAACGGTTTAACAAATTTCATACTGTGAGCAGGTTTATGGATATCACTAACTGTTTCATCTTTATAAAGAGCTACTGGGTAATTTGTAATTAAGTCTTTTCTAGCCTCTTTAATAATCGTTTCTGCCATTTTCATAGCCAGCTCTGTCGTTGCATCGTCTTTTTTCACCACGGCTACGGATTCTGTAAGCGAGAAGTTACCTTCCGTTGGATCTACATAGTCAATTGGTGCGCCTTCTTCTTTAGCTAGTACTGCCTGATGACGAAGTCCAAATCCTGCTGCTACTTCTCCTGCTTTTACCTTTTTAATCGGACCGGAACCGGAGCTTTCCAGATGTGGACCTACATTAGCAACTAAATCATGCAGAACCGTTTTGCCTTCTTCTTCCCCGTATTGCGAAATAATCGCCTGCACTAACAACCAGGCTGTCGAAGAGTCCATAATATTCGGAACGGATACCAACCCTTTGAATTCCGGTTTCGTCAAATCCTTAATGGACGTTGGCATCGCCAAGCTTTTATCTTTAAGCACCGCTGTATTTACAAAAATAGCACCGGTATTCGCCAAAATCGGCGTATAGTACGCTGGATAGGAATCTAGCGCGTTAGTCGTAAACGATAGATCTTTAAACATGCTGTGTTTCTCTTGCGCACTTTCTACAAAATAAGAGCTCATCGTGATCAGGTTAGCCTCAATTTTGTCTCCCTCTGCCATCAGCTTTCCACCCAGCTCAGAAGTGCCCAAGGATTGAAAGAGATATTGCCCTTCGTACCCCGCACCTTTTAGCGCAGTCTCCATAGAGGCTACAGCTTCTTCATCCGCATTGGTCAAAATCACTACTTTACTCGCATCACCCGCTGCTTTATTTCCGCAACCTGCTAATGTAAACACCAAACTCAAAGCTACAATAGACAACATAATTCCCTTGATTCCCTTAATTCTCTTAGACATAATTTCTCCCTCACTTTAACTGGTTTAGTTATATTAAAATCGTTAATTAACGAGAGTTTGACTGCCGTTTCTGGAGATAGTCACCTAGGAGCTTAATGATAAGGTTGGTGCAAAAGATCAGGATGGATAGGACAAACACCTCATTAAATTTGGCGAAATGCTGCAACTCTTTTATTTTGCTGGCCACTACCGAGGTTTGGGCCGTCACTAGAAAGATGATTCCGCTAATCGTCACCATTGCATTGATAAAATAGTAGCTGATCATCTCGATCACGGTAGATGCAGAGTTCGGCAGAATGACCCTGCGGATCGTTTGCAGCCAGCTGTCACCTAACAATTCAGCAGTGGTTTCCCACGATGGATTCATTTTCGCCAAAGAGTTCTTAGCCATCAAATATGGTGTCGTAAAGTAATGGACAAGGGTGCAGAGCACAAGAATCGTAAAGGTCCCCTTGAGACTGCTGTTATTGAACAGAAGTAAATACGACAGACCAAGGACCATACCCGGTACCGTGTTTGTCACCATAGATAGGATGTCAAAAGTCGCTTTCCCTTTTATGGGAGTTCGCACATTGATGATAGCCGCAGCATACGCCACGATCGTACCTACGAGTGCCGTCAGCCCTGCTACGAGCAAGGAATTTTTATATACATTGATCAAATCGCTTGATTGAAAAACATCCACAAAATGCTTGAACGTAAACGTTAGATCATAAGGATAGCCATTCATCAGTGGTGCAACGAACATGACAGCAAACACAGCCAGTAGCCCGATTAGAATCACGGATGAGATCAGTCCAAGAACCGAATCTCTGCCTTTATTCTGGATCATCTCAATTTCAGTCACCTTGTCATAATGGAAATTGAATTTTTCAAGATACGTTAACAGCACAACCCCGAACGCCGCCGGTATTAACATCAGTACAGCAATAACTGCTCCATTGTTGAAATCCGGTATAGCCCCAAGCATGACCTGATACAGCTGAGTAGCAACCACGTTATACGTCCCCCCCACCGATGCAGGGATCCCAAAATCCGTGAAGCTTAGGATAAAAGAAAGAACAAACGCCCCTCCCAAAGTACCCCACAAAGGCCGAACGATCGTGTTCATGAAGCTTCGCAGCGTCCCATCCCCCATAAGCTTGGATACGACGATGAACTTTTTATCAATGTACTTGAACGAATTATGAATCAGCAGGAAAGCCGAAGGTAAGGTATAAATTACGTAGCCTATCAACAGACCATTAAATCCATAAATCTCGAATAAATTCCGTCCGAAGATTTTAGTAATCAGTCCCTGGTTGCCAAAAGAGTACATTATCGCAAACCCGTAAGTAATCGTAGGCAGCAGCATAGGAATCAGAATTCCAGTTCTAATGATGCTTTTTAACGAGCGATAGATTCTTGTACAGTGGATAGAATAGGCTAGGATAAACGCTAGAACCGTCGTGATGAGTGCCGTAATACCGGAGACCTTCATACTATTTCCGATGGACTCGCGAATCTCTTGATCTGCCAGAATAGTGAGATAATTGGATACCGAATAACCTTGGCCCGTATCAAACGAGCGGATAAATAAAACTGCCAGTGGCAAGATCAGGAAAACGATAAATAACAATACGATTGGGATAAAAATGATCCGCATTTCCGGTTTAGCTTTAGGCATAATGTTCACCGAACAGGTTATAAATATTTTCCCGTTTCACTTGCAGTTGCCCCAGAATAAATTCTTTTACAAAATCATTGCTAGGTTGTTGAATGATCTCTTGAGGCGTTCCGAATTGGGCAATATGTCCTTGATTAATGATGAGAATTTTATCCGACAGGGTTAACGCCTCTTCAGGGTCATGGGTGACGATAATCGTCGTAAGCTTATATTCTCTGGCGATGGATTTAATCCGAGCTTTAATAGATTCCTTGATGATTCCATCCAGTGCGCTTAGAGGTTCATCGAGCAGTAATAATTTGGGCTTCATTACGAGCGTTCTAGCTAAAGCCACCCTTTGCTTCTGCCCACCCGATAGAGCACCGATCTTCTTTGTTAAATGCGGCTTTAATTCCAGAAACTCGATATACTCCTGAACCTCATGCTCTGACGTTAATCCTTTTTTATTTTTCAGACCATAAACGATATTCTCGTAAGCATTAAGGTTGGGGAAGAGCGCATAATCCTGGAACACTATATTAAATCCGCGTTTCTTCATGGATACATTGCTTAAATCTTGATCATTAAAAATGATTTGCCCTTGCTCCATCTTAGCCAATCCCAAGATGATGTTTAACAAGGTGGTTTTTCCACTCCCGCTGGGGCCGAGTAAGGAGACAATTTCCCCTGCTTGGATGTCTAGACTAATATCCTCTAGAACAACCTTGTTATCGTAATGCTTGCTTATGTTTTGTAATTTAAGCAAAGGTTCCACCTCCTCAAGTACAACCTCAGTATAAAAAGGTTTTGTTTTTGAGGATAAACAGTTGCGTAAAATGTATGTAAACTTTAAATAAGTTGTGACTATATTATAATCATATTATGACTAACTTACAAAGGAGTTGTTGCTACCCTATACTAATCCCTTTATACTTCAACTATCGAAAGCGATATAAACTTTGAATGGGTGATTACATGTTTCCACTGGAAAGACAAAAGAAAATCATAGAGATCTTAATGTTCAAAAAGGTTCAGAAGCTGCCGGAGCTAGCAGAAGAGCTTAATATTTCAATTGATACCCTTCGCAGAGATATCAACCTGCTGGACAAGCAAGGGAAGATCAAAAAGATTTATGGTGGAATTAAACTGGTGGAATCGGAGTTTGCTGAATCTCCAATGGATGCGCGGATGGTCGGTCACTTAGAGGAAAAGAGAATGATCGCCCAAAAATGCAGCGAATATATTAACGATGGGGATTGCATCTATCTGGATAGCGGCTCTACCACCTATCAGATCGCCAAATATATCAAGAATAAAAAGAATCTCACGGTCATTACGAACTCCATTCCTGTGGTAAACGAGCTGATGAACAGTGCGGTTGAGCTTATTATCATTGGCGGAAAGGTCCGACTAAATGAGCAGTCTGTCATTGCATATGATTATCTATTTAATTTCAGTGAATTAAATATCCTTAAGGCTTTTATTTGCGCAAGCGGCATTACCCTTGAAAAAGGCATCTCCGACTATAACCTGGAGGAAGCCCAAACGCGCAAAAAAATTATCGATCTCTCCAAAGATGTTTACGTTGCCGCAGACCATACTAAATTCGGAAAAGATGTGACCATCGGCATCGCCTCACTCGATAAAATTGGGTACATCATTACCGACCGTAATATAGATCGAAGCTTCCTGCAGAAGTTTAAAACCAAACGCACGAGCTTGATTATTGCGGAATAATAGCTTTATCATTCTAACAATTACAAACGTAAGTAAAGAACGCTTCTCCCGATATTGAGAAGCGTTACTTTGCGTGTTTGCTCTAGGGAGGAATTCCCTCTTTCTATTGATTTAACACAATTACCGGCTTTTTTCAGGGAGTTCCCCCCCATATTTTTACTCTCTATCTCCCAAACATCATTTTTCAGAACATCCCTGAACTACAGATTTCCACAAACAATCATGGCGATTATATCTGCAGCGGTACCCCTTGGATTATTGTGTACGGTACTAATTTGGAAACGTGCGGCTACACCTTATATTATGTACATAACAGCCATTGGCATTAATATCATTACATACTTCTACATCGATGCAGGGACTAACATTATCAGTACGTTAATTCTATATTGGGGTCTAGGCATCGTATCCCTCTATCACAACTATCGCCCATTACTCCTTAATGGTGTGATCGCTTGCATCTTACTCAACTATTTTCTGATGACCAAACCAGCTTTCGAATCCGTTGATGCTTTAAGTGTTAACATTTTTCTCATCATGATGATACTGGTTCTGATCTATCAGAGTCAGATTGGTGCGAAAATGTTCAAAAATATGTCTAAGAGCAGCAACGAAGCTGAACGTGCTAGAGCGGAAATGGAGACCATTCTTACAGGTGTTACTGAATCCGTAGGTGTTCTGAGTCAATCTAGTAACCTAATGCATAACAACGTACTGACAACAGATCGAATTTCCAAAGAAGTCGTAACCGCCTTTCAAGAGATAGCTACTGGAGTAGAATCACAAGCACAGAGTGTTAGCGATATCTCAAATGCTATGCAGCGGTTAAACGAATCAGCTACGCAGGCAAATGCTGTCTCCGTCTCAATGAGCAACAAAAGCCGTGATACGGATCAAATTACGCAAGAGGGGCAAGATGAAATCATTCGCTTAACTGGAACTATGTCTGAAGTTACAGATATCGTAACGAGTACTGCTGGCTTGATGACACAAATGAATGAAGAAAATCAGAAGATTGAATCGATTGTTTCCAGCATCGTAGGAATTGCTGAGCAGACGAATCTTTTGTCGCTAAATGCTTCTATTGAAGCCGCTCATGCGAGAGAACACGGCAAAGGTTTCGCAGTCGTATCCAATGAAATCCGAAAATTGGCACAGAGCTCCCACAATGCATCCTCGGACATTACCCAGATTCTCAGAAGCATTCAAAATAATATTGCTCAGGTTGGCGGTATGGTTTCTAACGGGTTGCTAGTTGTAGAATTAGGAAAAAATTCCACTGATGATATCGCTCGATTATTCGAGGGCATTCGAAGTAATACACACCAGGTGCTTGAACAAGCAAAAGACCTGAAGGTTAGGAGCGATCATATCCGGCACGCATCCACCCTAGTACTGGGCGAAGTTAATTCAGTGGCTGCAATTACCGAAGAGAATACAGCAGCTATTGAACAAGTCCTCGCTAGCGCTGAGGTCCAGCAACAACATGTTTCTGAAACGGTGATCAGCATCAGCAATCTAAATGAGTTAGCTGTAAAGCTAGACAAACTAACCAAATGTTCTTAAGCCAGGAAAAAGCATTTACTCCTGTGTAGCCAAGAACTTTGCTTAGGTGATAAGTGATATAAGAATTCCCCATAGTTCTAGTGGATTGACCCTGAAGAGGTTTACGTACGCACGGACGAACGCGTAGAACGCAGCTCCTATAAAGAACTAAATCACCCTAACCACATCTAGCGACTCTTCTGTGACCAGGGCTTGAAGCAGCGTAATACCAAATAGCAATGAGGTACATTCAGAATTCGCTGGTGTTATCCATATTTTTCACATTGCATAATTTAAAAAAACAGTGGCAGTTCAGGACCTACTTTCCGTCCATGAATGCCACTGTTTTACTGTTGGAGATTGTATACTGCTTATTTCCATGATCAATGGAGCAGTTCTTACTCCATATTATTTCACACTTCCCGCCTCAACACGCGGCGGACGCATGGTCAGGCTGACCCGGCCCTTCTTCATGTCAACACCCATCACCCAGACGGTGACATTATCTCCTACGGAGACAACATCCATCGGGTGCTTCACGAAGCTGCCGCTGAGCTGGGATATATGCACCAGCCCATCGTTCTTGATCCCGATATCGACGAATGCGCCGAAATCGATCACGTTGCGGACGGTTCCCTGCATTTCCATGCCGGGAACCAGATCCTCGATCTTCAGCACGTCGGTGCGGAAGATCGGCAACGGCAGCTCCTCGCGCGGATCGCGGCCCGGACGCTGCAAGCTCTCCAGGATGTCGCGAAGCGTAGGCACGCCGACATCCAGCTTCACAGCCAGCTCCTCGGCATTTTGTGCCTCCAGCTGTGAAGCCACTTCTTTGCTGCCAAGCTTATTTACATCGAGGCTTAGCTCGCTGAACAAGCGATCCACCACCGGATATGACTCGGGGTGAATGGGTGTGCGATCCAAGGTGTTGTCTCCACCTGGAATCCGCAGGAAGCCGATACATTGCTCATAGGACTTCGCACCCAGACGAGGGACCTTTTGCAGCTGCTTCCGAGTCGTGAACTTACCGTTCTCTTCACGGAATTTAACGATATTCTTAGCAATCGTCCCGTTAACGCCAGCCACATAAGAGAGCAAGGCTGGAGATGCCGTATTCACATCTACACCCACATGGTTAACCGCCGATTCCACGACGGCCTTAAGACTCTCCTCTAGATGCTTCTGGGAGACGTCATGCTGATACTGCCCGACGCCGATGGCTTTCGGATCGATCTTCACCAGCTCCGCCAGCGGGTCCTGCACACGGCGGGCGATAGAAGCCGCACTACGCTCTGCCACATCCAGATCCGGGAATTCCTCCTGCGCCAGCTTGGAAGCCGAATAGACACTCGCACCAGCCTCATTAACGATCAGGTAAGCCAGCTCTGGATCGCCAATTTCAGCGATCACTTCTGCCGTAAATTGCTCGGTCTCACGGGAGCCTGTCCCATTCCCGATCACGATAAGCTGAATGCCATATTTAGCGATTAGTTCTTTAAATTTAGCAGCAGCTTCAATTTTCTTGTTGTTCGGCGGCGTAGGATAGGTCACGGCTACTTCAAGTAGCTTACCAGTATCGTCTACGACGGCCAGCTTACAGCCGGTACGATAGGCAGGGTCAACACCCAGCACACAGCGTCCCTTAACGGGCGGCTGCAGCAGCAAGCTGCGTAGATTACCAGAGAAGATCGAGATCGCTTGATTCTCGCCCCGCTCGGTCATCTCTCCACGAACCTCACGCTCCACAGAAGGAGCAATCAGACGTTTGTAGGCATCCTCCGTCACTGCCTCCAGCAGTTCCTTCACTGGGGATGGGCCTTTAATGATCTTCCGCGCAATGTAAGCATGAATTTTGTCAGTGACAACCTCAATGCCTACCTTCAATATATTCTCCCGCTCACCGCGATTAATGGCGAGTATTCGGTGAGGTGGTATTTTGTGTACAGGTTCACGGTAACTATAGTAGTTCTCGTATACGGATTCCTGCTCTGCATCCTTAGCTTCAGACACAAGGATGCCCTGACTTGCCGTATATTGCCGAACCCAAGAGCGGATCGCAGGATCATCTGCAATGTTCTCGGCGATGATATCCAGTGCACCTTGAAGCGCTTGATCTGCGGTCTCCACGCCTTTTTCAGCATCTATAAATTTCGCAGCCTCGGTTTGTGGGTCCCCTTGTCTCTGCTGCTCCATAATCCAGTTCGCAAGCGGCTCTAAGCCTTTTTCCTTCGCAACACTGGCACGAGTCTTACGCTTCTGACGAAATGGGCGATACAAGTCCTCCACTTCCTGCAGCTTGACTGCATTAGTGATTTGTTCATGAAGCTCCTTCGTCAGCTTGCCCTGCTCTTCAATATTGCGGATAACGTCTTTCTTACGTTCGCCTAAATTGCGAAGATAAGCCAGACGTTCTTCAATATCACGCAGCGCATTCTCGTCCAGCTCACCCGTCATTTCCTTCCGGTATCTGGCGATGAACGGAATCGTATTCCCCTCATCCAGCAGTCCAACCGTTGTACGCACCTGCTTCAGGCTAATGTTCAATTCCTTGGCAATCGCTACAGTAATCAATTCCTGCTCCCGCTGTGCGGCCGCCTCATCCGTAATGACTCCCGTATTGCTGTTATCTACCGTCATTAGTATCCCTCTTCCCGTACACAATCTGCTTATACAATTCTTGTTCTCATATTTAAAATAGTATCACAGATCGGCTCTGTACCAAAGTCCAGCCTAGAGAGGAGGCAGATTCAACGGGTTTAAACGCGTTGTCCCATGCCCCTTTTGCCGGAACTAAGTGACAATACAAAGCATAAAGCTAGAACAAGCGCGGCTGCCCCATACGGAAAGTTAATACTTAGATCAAAAAGATAACCTGCTACGATAGGCCCAGCGATATTTCCAAGACTCGTATAAGCAGAGTTCATTCCTGCTACGAAGCCTTGCTGCGTTTCGCCAGCCATTTTGGATAGCTGGGTGCCTACTGCTGGTCGAAGTATATCCATAGCCAAGAATACGACAAAGGTAATCGCACAAATCGCCCAAAAGCCACTTACAAACAGCGTCAGCAGAATAAACATTGCAGCAGTTATAAGGCAAGTGGAGATTACCTTATTCTCGCCGAATTTATTCAGAATCCAGCCAAAGGCAGATACCTGCACCACAGCACCGGCGATCGAGCCAAAGGTAATTACAAAAGCAATATCTTTAGGGGTAAAGCCAAATTTATGGTCCACGAACAATCCGAATACCGTTTCATAGTTAGCCAATCCAAAAGCCATTACAAATACAATAATTAACCCGAAAAAGTAAGGTTCACGATAAGAACGCATCAATTGCGTGAAGAAGCTCTCCTGATTATTTTTCGATAGCTTCGCTTCCATCCGTTTCTCTACAGACAGAGACTCAGGCAAGATCAAAACTGTGATTAGAGCTGCGATCCCAGCCGCACCAGCCGCACAGAAAAAGGGTACCCGCATGCCAAGCTCAGCAAGATAACCGCCAATCCCTGGACCGATAATAAATCCGGTAGTAATGGCTGCATTAATAAGCCCCATGCCTTTCGCTCTCTCTTCAAAAGAGGTCGTGTCCGCTACATAAGCCATAACCGCTGGCATAATTAACGCAGCGCCTACACCACCGAGCAATCTAGAAACGAATAAGAGCCACGACACATTCGCCAGACCAAAGAGGAGCTCTGAAAAAGCAAACACGATCAGACCCGCCACGATCACTTTTTTTCGGCCAATTCTGTCGGATAACCTGCCCGCGAATGGCGATACTAATAATTGGGCAAGGGAGAATGAAGCCACTAACAGCCCAACGGTACTCCCGGTGATCCCAAGTTCGTTCATGTAAGTTGGCATGATAGGGACTACAAGTCCGATCCCTGTAAAAGCAAGAAAAATATTAAGCATAACAAGTAGCATAGCGCCCCTATTTCTAAGTAGTAATGACATTGTGTTAACCTCCGTAGCTTCTAAAGCCAAGTCTTCAAATAGTTTCTTTTTGTAGAGACCGACCATCCGGTCTAAAATATAGCAAAAAAATAGTCCTTCCAATTCCGGTGCCTTTAAGAAGCTTCAGCCTTCTTGATTCCTGAATGTAAAGCTTCTTTCAAGCCCCATTATATCTTATACCGTATATATCCCTCGTAATAACAATCGTACTGATTCCCGGTAATATTTTTTGATATCATCCGAAGTCTTTTCATGCATGGAGTATTCGGAAACTCTTCCGATCCCTTCGAGCATGCCATTAACAATAATCACATAATCCTCTAAGTCACCCTTAATAAAATTCCCCGTGTCCATGCCTTCCTTCAGAAGCTCGCGACAAGCATGCGAGGCGGCCTCATATAAAAGAACAAGCCGCTTAGTGACATCCTCCGGATGGGCTCTACTTCTTGAGAATTCCTCAAGTGCCCGGATCAACGGATTCTGAAAATCATTTGCATAGTGCTCGGCTAACGCATATAAACGCTCCTGAACACCAACAATTTCCTTCTTCTTATCTTCCCACGCCTGTAGCCACTGCGCCGTATCCTCTTCTACTACATATAGAAAAAGTTCATCCTTGCTCGGAAAATGATGATATAAGCTGCCCTTACTAACATTCGAGGCTGCGCAAACTTCATTCATGGTTACAGCTGCATATCCCTTCTGAACAAACAGCTGTGTGGCTTTAAGTACAATTCGTTTCTTTGTTTCTTCTCCGTCTGAACGTCCTCTGATTCTAAACACCTCCTAAACCGACCGTACGGTCTAATTTTATCAGAACATTTTGTAAAAGTGAACCCCTAATCCTTTTTTACCATGAGTTCGTAAAAATACACATCAAAAGACGCCCGGATTCATATCCGAGCGCCTATCTCATGGATTATCTATAACCCTGGGTGATTAAAAATCAATCAGTCCGAGGCTGATTTGCAGCGAATCATCCACCTTCTTCATAGTCTCATCATCAAGGTGGGTGATCTTGTCAGTTAAGCGTTGTTTGTCAATCGTCCTAACCTGCTCCAGCAGTATAACAGAATCTCTGTCAAAGCCATGAGCTGCTGCGTCAATTTCCACATGCGTAGGTAATTTAGCCTTCTGGATTTGGGCCGTGATTGCGGCCACAATTACCGTCGGGCTAAAGCGATTGCCAATATCATTCTGGATTACCAGTACTGGCCTTACTCCGCCTTGCTCAGAACCTACAACCGGCGAAAGATCAGCAAAAAAAACATCGCCACGTTTAACGATCAATGTCTACACCCCGCTTACTAAGCGGCCAAGAGTGCTGTCTGCATCTTCCTCCGCGAGGAACGCCTCGCATGCCATGGTCAAGTTGATCTTAGCCATTTCCATGTAGCCGCGCTGCATGGACTCCCGGATAGAACGTTTCCTCCGTTCGCTCAAATACAGCTTCATGGCCTGCCTAATCAATTCACTCCGGTTGGAATTCTCCAATTGAACAATTCCGTCCACTTCCTGCAAGAGATGATCGGGCAAGCTGATCATGATTCTTTTGGTGTTCTGCAAATTGGCCACCTTCTCTTCCACCCCCACAAACCTTCTGCCCTTGTGTTCCAGTGTTGCAATATACAAGGAATTTTATACAAGGAATATATGCCGCCAGTATATCAAGTATGCTGCATCCCATTATAAACTAGAAATGGCGGTTCGTATAGGCTTTTAGTCATATCTCCTAAAACGATACAATTCCTTCTATTTTCTCCCTTGAATAACATTACTGTCAAGAACTTTAAGATTGCAGCAGAGCATTTACTAATTTAGGAAGTGTGCCTTCACGGATATAAACGCGCGGCACCCGATGAGCCAGCATGCAAATTACCTCGTAGTGAATCGTTCCAAGATGGAGAGCCAACTCGTCTGCCGTGACCATCACGTCAGCTTGACGGCCGATGAGTACAACTTCTTCGCCTGCTTTAATTTGTTCCGCTTCTTCAGCGAAAGATTTGAGTGATACCATACACTGATCCATGCAGATTGTTCCGACGACAGGAACGCGGCGTCCACGTATTAACACCTCCGCTTTGCCAGTTAGCATGCGGGAATATCCATCTGCGTACCCCACAGGTAACGTTGCGATAATCTCCTCGCTGTCTGTGAAGTACCGAGTGCCGTAGCTGACGCCCCAATGAGGAGGCAGGCTCTTCACATATACAACCTGCGTCTTCAGCGTCATTACCGGATGTAGTTCTACCAGTTGACGGTTTACCTCAGTTGAGGGATAGAATCCGTACAAGCTGATGCCTACCCGCACCATATTGCTGGATAAATAAGGTGAATCAATGGCCGTAGCGCTATTGCCCGTATGTATGATCGGGATCTGAATGTTCTGCTCCCGCAGCGTTTCCGCCACGCTCATGAACCGTCGATGCTGTTCCAGTGTATAGCTTTTGTCTAGTTCGTCTGCCTTGGCAAAATGGGTAAACATACCCTCCAGCTCCGCCTGCGCAACAGACTGCACTTCAGAGATAAATGCAGGTGCGTCATCTGGTAAAAGACCCAGACGCCCCATCCCGCTATCAATCTTGATATGCACCTTCAGCCGATGTTCCGGATCTATAGGAAGCTGTCTAATAGCCTCTAATACTTCCGGTGTGAACAGTGTTACAGTTACATGGTTCTCCCAGGCAACGGCTATTCCTTCAGGAGAAGTGTAGCCAAGCACCAGTATAGGAATCAGTATTCCCGCCTGACGCAGCTCCAATGCTTCATCCAAAAAAGCCACACTAACATAATCTGCTCCGAGTCTTTCCAGTTCCCGTGTCACTTCCACTGCTCCATGGCCGTACGCATTTCCTTTGACGCATCCCATAAACTTTGTCTCTGCCGGCAAGTAGCGGCGAAAGGCTTCGTAATTGGCACGCAATTCATCCAGATTAATTTCGGCTACTGTCGGTCGATAGCTTGCTTGCACTTCAAAGTCACCTTCTTACGTTGTAGTAAAACGTCATAGCTGTAATGATCATTGTCATAGTACTCATGGTAATGCTACAGAAGGTGGCTGTCAATGTGAGCTCAGTTATCTTTTTGCTTCAGTTCAAAGAGGCTGGAGCGCTGGCAAATATAGAAAGACGGATACTACGTTGTAGAGGAAAGAATCCCACAAAACGCAGTATCCGCCTACTTTATATTATTTACCCGATTGAGCCTCCATAGAAGCGGCAATTTGCATCATTTCGTTAACAGGAAGATTAGCACTTGTAATTCGATACTCTATACCCTCAGACATCCAAGTCAAAGTCTGCTGCTCATCACCACTCAGAAGCCCTGCGGTAAAACCAAGATCTATCAGCGTTCCAGGAGCCAATGCTACTGCACGGTCCAATGGACGGGCTTCCATAATGGTGTATTGATAAACCCCATCATACCGGATGAGAACAGCATGATCCTTGTTCCCCTCCATTTTATGGGAGTCCTTCAACTCGACACCTGCCGGAACGTACCCCGGTTCGATAATACCAAAGTCACCCAGCTCAGCAGCGGCAGGTTGCCCTTCTTGCTCCTGACCCTCAGGAACTACAACCGGATTTCCATTTTCGTCAACCTGAGCTACTGTACTTTCTGAAGCAGCACCTGTAGTCATATTCTTTTGCATATCAAAGGAATCCTTAGTGAAATCTGTATCGAATTTAAAGGTGTCAAACTTCACGTCTACAACTACCTTGGCTTCAGAATCAGAGACTTGAACCTGTTTAGGCTCATAAGTCTTTTTATCCAGCCAGATCTTCTGCCGCACAAGGGCATTGCTTTGATAATTCGCTGCTACCTCAAACACATAGTTTTCTCCATCTTCCACAAATTGGCGATTGTTATCGGAGACGATGCCCCGAACTAGTGTCTGATACAAATAAACCTGACCTTGATTGTCCGGCCAATCACTCTGGAAGCGGAAGCTCTTATTCATACTTGGTGTGAGTACGAACACTCCCTCATCATTACGAAGCACGATCTGCGTAATATCCTTCTGTACATTCGCCAAGCTGATCCGGTAATAAGAAGGGTTCTTGTACCATACCTCTACCTTATACTCCTGCGGCTGCTCGCCAGTGAACAGGGTCATAATGCCTGAAGCTTGGTACGTTCCCTGCTTACTCTCCAACTTGTCGGCCACATTGTTCAAATCCTTGACCACGGAAGCGGCATCCTTCTTCCCGCACCCCGTCATCACCAGGGCCACGCTCATAATGATCGCGAGTACCCATATTGTCCGGCGCATGACATCATCCCCTTAACCTGTTTTGAATGCATTGATTAGTACATGTCTATGAGGGACTTGGCCGCAATATGCAGACGGGCATGACAAGCATGGGAGTTAGATTTATTTTTTAGGAACATACAAACAAAAAAGACCCACGCTTAGCGCTGGCTTTATGTTTTATACAGAAATGTAATAACATTATGTAAGTCTTATCTTTTAAATAGAGAGAAAATTATACGTTCTGTTTCATGTTTCAACTCTCATTATCACTATGTATAGCTTTATTATACTGATTGATTAATTCATCCAACCTCATCGACTGTCTGATCACATTTGGATGTAACAATCCACCGTATTCCCTTTCCATTAAATAAAGTTTGGCTCTAGCACCCTCTATTCTCTTTTGGATAACTTCTGGGTTATTCATTACACTACCTCCTCAAATTAATATACTAGAGGTATATGTCAAATTCTAAAATTTACAAAAAAGTGCAGTACTATAAAGAAATGATTCCAAGAAATACTAGAAGGACGGTAATAATTACGTTACTATGTACTGCCAACAACAAAGCCGTTTTTCTTTTCGTTGATTCGCTGCACCTTACTAATTAGGTTTTGGTACTCTTTTTGCGTTTCTAAAGATGCCGTATGTCGAAGCTCTTCAAACATTCCAACACATTTTATAATACATGATTCGCTATTAATTTTTACTGAATATTCTAAACTTTCCATTATATAATTCATACTAATCTCATATTTATTTCTTCTTATATAATAAAACGCTATCTCAGCCATCAAGTTGGTATATCTATCTTCGAAGATTTGTTGATTATAGGATCTAATCTCTAGCTGATGATCTCTACAATCTGATATTTTTCCCTCAAACTGCAGAAGGATATCATCCACATTAAATTGGTAGTAATTAGCTGCTTGAAGGATTTTGAACAGACCTGAGAGGATCTCTTCCTCCCTTTGTTCAATGTATGCCACATATTCCGGCAGCACCGTTATATCCCCTTTTAAAATTCGCAGCAAGTAAATATTAGCCCGTGCCCACTCCATACATTGATTCATAAGCTGCAGAGCTTCTTCCGTGTCTTCCCGAATCCAGTTCATATCCATATACATGTTGACATAATGTAAAGCTCTATCATAATCTCCTAGCTCTCTATAAACTACTGAATGTAACACGTAAGAGTATTGAATATATGAGAATAGTGGAATTCCAGGTTCCTTTTGAAACCTGCTTTTTCTGGCACGGTCGTATTTGGCGTGATATTGAATTGTTGCTTTATTCCCCATTTCCTTAGCCATTGCCATTACCTTATCCCAGTGTCGTAAAGCACTATATGTATTCGCCAAATCTTTCAGCGCATCAAGCTGATCCACCTCGTCAAGTCGGTTAACAAATCCTTCAAATTGTACAGCTGCTCGCAAATTAGCATCCTGATCTTCACCCAAAGCGATCGTGAATAGCCTGTATTGGCAAAGGGCCAGCCGCTCTGAATGCTGATACTTCTCACTCTCAGCCACACTCTGATATAACATTGCTGCTGCTTTGTGCTTCCCTTGCGTAAAAAAATCTTCTGCAGTATCAAATAATGAAGGCGTATAAGATAAGCTGTCCATCATGATCCCAACTACCCGTGCAATACATTCCAGCTTATCCAGCTCTGCACAGCGATATAGAAATGGCCGAAGACGTCTCCAATTCGGATTGGAGTGAACAAAACACTCATCCACATACAAATCATAGTAGCTGCCTTCTTCTAATCCCATACCTTCTGTAATCCGATCTAATTGTTGCATGGCTATTGGGCGATTCCCATTGATGATATTACTGATCGTGCCTGAATTTACCTTAGACACCTCTGCAAACTGATTGATCGTTGTCCCATGCTTCTTGAGATAGTCCGCCAGTTCTGCACGAATGGTCATCTGCCTCATTAATCAAAGCCACCTTCCGCCAACATAATTCATAGATATGCAAATAGCATTTTAATAAATATATGTCTAATTATTCCAGTGGTCAAACACTTTTTTCTATTCCTTTTCATTCTGCAATTATTCGGTGATCAATGTATAGACTTTAGATTTGTAAAAGATAAAAACCACCAGAATACAAGGTGTAATAAACCTTTTCTGATGGTTTTTCTTATGATATTGCTATTGATAGTTATTCAATACATGCATTTAAATTCAACTAAGAGCTAGGTTTAATCATCATATCCAGCTTTTTAATATAAGGGTCTAGCGTTTCAATTAACTTCTCTTGGTTTTGTATCTCTTCTTTCGAAAGCCGATCCATATGAACACTGCCATCTGCATCAAATACCTTAGCATCATAGCTTTGTAAGTCTATAATTAATCGTTCGATCTCCTCAAACTCTTTTTTAGTAAGCCTCTGTTCAGCTTTTTCAAGTAAGCCATTCCAGAAAGCATCACGATCTACGGATTGCACTGATTTCTTTGATGTTTTCGCTTCATTTATTTGTTCGAAATAAGGTTCAAGCTTAGCCTGTAACTCTTTATATGCCTTCTGGTCCTTAGCACCTAACTGTTCTAGGTGAAAGACGCCTTCAGCATCGGCCATTTGCAGATTATAAGATCCCAATTCCTCTAGTAAGGACATCAGCTTTGTGAATTCCTCTTCGTCAAAGCTTTGCTTCGCGTTTTGCAGTTTGGCCTCAAGCCTGTCATATTGTTGCTGGGTTACTCCTATCGTAGCAGCAGTTGCTGGGGATCCATACATGTTGTCTGCCAAATAATGATATCCGGCATAAGCTCCAGTAGGAATTAATAGTGCAGCCGCCATAATACTTGCCATGAGCCATTTCTTCATACGTCTTCCCCCTTGTTTGGCTACGGCCCTATTTAGTATTTGCTCCTTCAGTTCAAGTGGGGCACTTAGATTTCTCGCCTCTTCCTGCAGAACTGTCCGTAACTCTTCATTGAAATTCATGCAGGTCCTCCACCTTTCCCTTAAAAAGAGTATGATTGTCTGACTTCTGACGAAGCTTCTGCAGTGCAGCGTGAATACGGGATTTCACGGTTCCGAGCGGAATACCCAGTATCGCAGCACTTTCTTCCTGTGAATATTCGTTTAAATAATGCAGAATAATCACCTGCTTCAGCTTAAATGGAAGACGATCTACACTTGCTAGCAGGCGGCGGTTAGATAACCTGTCCACAACATCACTCGTGAAATCATGCTCCAGCATTAGATCTGTTTGTTCTACTTTTTTAACCATTCGGAGATGCGTCCATCTCTTTCTTCGATAGGCATGAATTTGCCGCATGACCACTCCCATCAGCCAAGGCTTAAAGGGGCGATTCACGTCAAATTGTTCAAGAGAACGGTGCACCTGAATGTAAATCTCCTGAACGATATCATCCACATCGGAGGTTTCGCGAACGAGGAAATGAACGGTCTGATACACATCCCGGATCGTTGCTTCATATAGCTCACCATACGCATCACGATTGCCGGCTAGCGTAAGCGTAATGAGCTGAGAATATTCATTTGGATGTTTCATCCCTCTCAATCCCTCCTTCGGTCTTACACTATATATTGGTAAATAAAAGAGATATCGTTCGATTTATTTTAACGAATCTAAAAGGAATTTATAGGGAGAGCTTCCCTATTCAAAAAGCCCGCAAAATGCGGGCTTCCAGTTTAGTTGCATTCCAATCAGCAGCATAAGCCACCTGCCATTTACTTAATCTAATTGATCAGTGGATAGACTCTGCTACTTTGATCAAATCATCCTTATCCAAGCTAGCGGATGTTACACCGTATAACACACCATTGGCTTCCCAGTCTACAGCTTTGCCATTGTACAATACAGCGTCAATTCCATTTATTTTCACTTTTTCTATTTTACCGTCCGTCGACATCTCATAAGCCGTTTCATCATCAGCGTGCCGCTGCTGCATAGTAATCCTCTCATCTGTGGCTTCATTAATAAAATATAAGTCGATATATTTACTGTTAATTACTTCACCGTTATCGTCCTTATAAAACTCAGCGTGATCAAAGGTATAACCATCCGGCAAGTACTCCGGCAATCCCACATCAAAAATGGTATATTCATTTAGCTTGCTAGAATCTTTCATGATCAATATTTCCGGTTTCTCTTGATCCCTCTCAGATTGCGTAACTAACCTACCATCTTCAAACCCTATGATTTTTTCCCCGTCAGCATTGTAAACATCACCAGCCTTTTGAGCTGCATCGGGGGTCAAAAGTACATTTCCGTTGCTATCGAAAATCTTACCTTTCAATTCTTCCGGAATCACATTGTAATCTGCAGAGTATTCTACTTCATGGGCTACAATATGTCCTAAATTTATCGTTTGCAATACTTTAGATAACAGCTCCTGTGCGAAGGATGGTTGCACAAAAGTTACACTTAATGTACCTACTACAAGCAAAGTCGCTAGTACAACAGCAGGACGTCTTAATCTATGCTTTGTACGCAATCCTTTCCCCTCCTCTTGGCCGGCATACGTTCTCCGTGCCTTATTCAGAATGGCTGTCTTATTCGAGCCTTCGCTGAAATCTTTATGGGCCAAAGCCCTGCCAAGTTCCATTAGCTCCTTGTACTCCCCGGCGCCCTTTAAATCATTTTCCGCTCCATGTATACTTTCATCTAAATCCGCAGAGAACTTCTGCTGTATTTCTTTACTATTCATAGTTGCTCCACGCTCCCTATTTCAGTCTTCAGCTTCTTCATAGTCCGGTAGAGAATTACACCAATGTTACTCTCTGTGATCCCCGTAACCTGTGCGATCTCAATGTTCTTCAGGTTTGCCCCAAATTTAAGAGCCACAATATTTCTTTCCCTCGAGTTCAGCGTGTTCAGTGCTTTATTTAGCTTGCCGTTTCGTTCTCCCTGAAGGATCATGCTTTCCGGATCTTTCCTGCTAGAAACCAGTTCCTTGACGGCATCCAGTGAGAAGAAACTGCGCCTCTTCAGACTTCTGTAATGGTCATTGACCACATTCCTAGCGATGGCAAACAACCACACCTCCAAAGGAGCTTTTTCCTGGGAATAAGTCGAAAGCTTAGCTAATGTTTTCTCAAAGACCAAGCTTGTCAGATCCTCGGCCGTATGGAGTGAGCTGACCCGATAAGCCATATAGTTAAATATTCTTTTATAGAAGGTTTCAAAAATCGTTGTGAATAAAGCATCTATATCCGTTTTTTCTTGGATTTTCTCTTTAACAAAGGGGTGAAGCAATGCGCGCTCTTGCATCAATCAAACTCTCCTTTCCAGCAAAATTTTACTTAGCTAAGTAAATTCGACTGTTAATACGCAATAATTCCAATTCCATTACAAGATACTAAAAAGAAGAGAGAACCCCTTAACTTGACAAGCATATTATAGCTTCTATATATTTTAGGAACTAAAGTAAATTGGAGCGTGGCTATGAGCACAGAGCAAGATAAACAATATGCTATCCATAAGGTTATGGAATCTATGGCAAATGTGCAGCAGAAATCCCAGTTCTTCATTGATATGATCACCAAGCAGGAGACCCTGACTCACAATCAGATCCTACTGCTGTTCCAGCTCAGGCTTATAGGTAGCTTGAACATTACTGACATCTCCGAACGATTCATTATTACACCAGGGGCCGCTTCCTCGATGTGCGATAAGTTGGAAGATGCCGGTCTTATCGAACGTGTGCGGACGAAGGAGGATCGCAGAGTCGTCAACATTGTCCTTACAGAACAAGGGCAGCAGCGGATTCTCCATATCTTTGAAGCCTTTCCTACCTCGGATTTGGATAAAATCTCTGGAACCTTAGAACAAATAAATGAGTTAATGGATAAAATGATGAACTAAAAGCTTTTGGGTTATATATACTGCCTGTCAGGAAACTGACGGCAGTTTTTTTATATCCAAAATACTATATTGACTATATATTATAATAATTATATATTTTAATCATTAAAATATATTTCCGAAAGGCGGCCCCTGTAAATGTCCAATGCTAATGATCCTTTTGAACGCCATGAAATGATCGGTCCACCACTGAAAGTAAGAGGTTCACTGATCCTCAAAGAAGATGTTCGTGCGGATACCGTCGATGTCGTCGGCCATTTAAGTGCACAGAACAATGTTACTACCGCTAAGTTAAAAGTATCTGGTGATTGTTCGATTGGAGGTCATTGCAGAGCCGAACAGGTCATCAATCTGGGAGGGCTCCGTGTTCAACACATCCAGGCAGACAGACTGAAATCGTCTGGATACTTTTCTGCCGCACAAGATGCTGCAGTCGAAACCTTTTATGCCGAAGGTGCTGTGAAGATCCATAGATTAACTGCTGAATCATCGATTGAGCTACGGTTAGGAAACAGAAGCACAATCGATGTCATAAAATCTAGCGGTACCATTACTGTTAAGCCATCTTTAAAGCTAATGAATGCGCTAATCCCCTACTTCCGGAAGCTTACCTGCGAAACGATTGAAGGAACTAGTATCACGTTATATCTAACGACAGCAGATCTCGTCTGCGGTGAAGATATTATCATCGGACCGGGTTGTTCTATTGGGGAGATCCGCTATAGCAAAAGTCTAACGGTAGACCCTAAATCACAAGTTGCTCGGACCGTGTTTTTAAATAAATAGCAAACGTAACAACCTTGTCTCTGCTTTGTTTACAGAAATTGACCTACTACGCGCTGATTTAATCTATACTTAAGAGGACTGGACTTAATCCTCGGAGGTAATTATGAATAAAATCATCGTAATCGGAGCTCTCACGCTCTTTTTAGCCGGATGCGGAGCATCGGCATCTATAGATATGGATACAACAATGGCAATTAACCAAACACAAACTACTGAAGCACCACTGAAGCTGATCGTTGATGGAGAAACCGTCCTTCCTTCTGTCCCACCTTTTTTCTCAGGTGATAAGGTGTATGTACCTGCAAAAGTACTTATGGAGTACTACTCATCTGAACAACATTGGGATAATGCCAACAAAACTTTAACCATCTTTGATGGAAGCAGTAGATATGTTTTGAAGCCAGGCAATGAGTATATGCAAGGTGACGGTTATCAATATGAACTGGGGGGACCTGCAATTCTACGAGATGGTATTTTTTATATTCCGGCAGACTCTCTTAACTCTCTCTCTGGTGCCACGGCGCAGTTGAATGCCACGCAAAATGAAGTTTCCATTACATCAGGGGATGTTAGTACTACCGTAAGAACACCCAGCGAACCTCTTGCGATTGCTACAGAAAATAACCAAGTTATGCTGTATACTGCCCTCAAAAATGGCGGTACCTACGAAGGATTTCTTGTAGAGGTGAACGGTAACAAACATACGTTTAATTGGGAAGCACCAAGATTGTTAGGTTACACTCCTGAGATTCATTATGCTGACATAGACCAGGATGGGCAGGAAGAAGTTGTTATCATACTGTGGCTCGGAACAGGTACGGGCATGTCTATGCAGGAGCTTCATGTGATTAAGCCTGACCAGTGGAAAGAAATGAATGTACCTTCCGCAGATAAGGCTGTCTCAGCATTTGTAACCTCAAAAATCTCCTATGAAAAGGGCGATGCCTTAATTCAAATTCAGGTAAAGGGTTCAACTCCATCTATGGTTACTATGCGATATCCGGATCGTGGCGAGGATGGCAATCTTGGTGACAAAGCCGGGATTGGCGCTGTGACTTACTACATGGTGGAAGAAGGTAAGCTGAAAGCTGAAACCAATGTTTATATCGGATTTCTGGAGAGTATTGGCACACTAACCTTTACCTACAAATCGGGAAATGATGGAATGGAACCTGAATCTATTCGTTTTTCGCCTCATGAGGAGTATGCCTCTTATGTGGTGGGTAAGCAGCTATGATTGATGCCCATATACATTTAGAGCAATATGAGCCTGAGGTTTCGGAAAAATTGTTGAGTGAGATTCCTAACTTGGGGATCAAAGCCCTGATTGCTGTCTCCATGAATTTAGACTCTTGCGTTCGCACTCAAAAGCTTGGCGCTACCTATCCCGGAGTGGTACGCCCAGCTTATGGTTTTCATCCAGAGCAACCTATACCGCAGAAAGCTGAGTTATCAACTTTACTGGAATGGATTGAGCATCAGGCTCGGGAGGATTTCATCGCTGTAGGTGAAATTGGACTGCCTTATTATTCGCGCGCTGAAGCACTGGAGCGCGGCGAAGCTTTTGATATGGAGCCTTATATTCAGCTTCTTGATCAGTTGCTTGAGCTTGCCGCCCGTATAGATAAACCAGTGGTCCTGCACGCCGTGTATGAGGATGCGCTGATTGCCTGTGATCTATTAGAGAAACATGGTATAAAGCGTGCCCACTTCCATTGGTTTAAAGGACCCGAGGAAGCCATAGCCCGTATGATTAACAATGGATACTATATCTCTTTCACCCCTGATATCCTTTATGAGACGGAGATTCAGGAGCTTGCCCGCCGCTATCCCCCAGAGCTTGTCATGGCGGAGACCGATGGTCCTTGGCCATTTGAAGGACCTTTTGCGGGTAGAGTCACCCATCCATCTATGATTCGAGATGTTGCTGCCGCTTGGGGAGCGCTACATGGCTATACTTCCAGCCAAGCAGAAGAGATACTGACTGCGAATACTAAGCGATTTTATAGCTTGTAAATAAACAAAAGGATGGTTCCTAGCGAATGCCAGGCCATCCTTATGAATAATCACAGCTTTGTCCCACTTTGGGAGTTCACAACCTCTCCACACCCATTAACGTTCCGCCTGCGAACTCCAATTTAAAATATCCGGCTTTGTGGTTTGTAGTAGAAAATCCAGGTCATATTTGGCGTCAAAATAATTCATCATAAGCGTCATGACTGCACCGTGAGTGCCAATCGCAACCTTTTGCCCACTGTGTTTGTTCAGTATTTCTTGCAGCACGCTAACTGATCACTTCTGACACGCATGAATGGATTCCCCACCAACCGGAACAAAATGCGGATCAGCAAACATTGTTGCCAGTAATGGATATAGCTCCTGGTCAGACATGATCTTATTTCCGTCCGAAAAATGAATTTCCCGAAGATCTTCAACAATTTGAATCTCTGCCCCTACCTCTTGTGCCAATCCAGCAATCGTATGTATAGCCCGAAGATATGGACTTGAATAGAAGGCTTGAATTCCTTCGAGACGTAATTTTTCTGTTATCTTACGGGCATCGGCCTCCCCCTTCGCTGTTAATCCACGTGTTCTCTCAGTTCCTCCGGGCAGCTTGGGTGACTCTCCATGCCTTACCATATAAATAAAATTTGCCATTGTTTCCCCTCCTCTACCTCTACAATTTCTCGTGTTCTATCCGAACTCCTTCATACAATAAAAAAAGCCCTTACGGGCAAGAATCAATCCTAGCCAGCTAGAAAAGTCTCTTAATTGCACTCTATACAACTATTAAGCGTAAAAAGAGGTCTGCTAAGCAAATAAGTGTAGTTTCTGCAACTAAAAACGATCATTTCTACCCCAAAAGAGAAAAGATCAAATTATTGCTGCACTAAATACAACTAAAGTTCGCTTTGAACGATGGAACAGCATTTAATTGCAGATTCTGCAACTAAATGCTAGGTAAGCCCGCTAGGTAGTCTGTGCTACTCAAGCTTTATAGTCTGGCTAGTTTGCCTGACCTTCACTATCTGCAGCCTCAAGTTTCCATCACTTTGGCCTTCCCCGGTTGTTCCTTTGAGCTATCACTTTTCTCTTTCTGCACAGGCCACAGCACGCGGCCAAATACGATCCCCAGCACACCTATCAAAGCGATTACGATACCAAAGTTTAAAAAGATTCGACTAGGCCCAGCAGCCTGAACCAGCATTCCACCGAGGAGTGGAGCGCCAATCATAACTCCGCTAAGAATGGTACTCTGAATACCGAACACACGCCCTGTCATGTGTGGGGGAGTTTCTTTTTGTAAACAATAATTGAAGGTAATCATAAACATTCCGTTTCCGAGACCCAGTACGATTCCAAGCAGCAATACAGGAAGGCTAGTAACGCCTGGCTGAAGCAGGCCAAGCCCTCCGACCGATACACCAATAAGTGCATAACCCGTACCTAGCTTCCAGCCGTAGCCTGTTCCTCGGTTCATTTTGTTCATGATTATGATCATGAATATTGCACCCACGCCAGTTGCCGCGACAAGCCAGCCCAGCATAGATTCCTCAGCAGGTGCGATAATTCTGAATAGACTTGTAAACTGAAAATCGATCATCTGAATGGCTAACGCACCAACTAAACCAAACAGCATGCTGTTTAGCAGCAGTCTGCTGCGCAGCATAAAGCCCCAGCCTTCCTTCCACATCGTACGGAGAGAAACATGCTCCTCTGGATCCCCCTTGCTCTCTGAGCCGACTTGTCCTGCTTCACTATTTTTAACAGTAAGTAGGAGCAAGTAAGAACAGCCTCTGAGACAAGCATTGATCAAAATACACCACTGCGGCGTCAGCACGGACAATGCAAAACCACCCAGCAATGGCCCAGCGATTTTGGAACCCTGATTTACGATCCCATTAAGTGAAGTGGCTTGCAGCAGCTGATCCTCTCTAACCATACTGCGGGTCATCGACTGCTGGGCAGGCACATTTAACGTCGAGAGAGCAGCACGCAACATCAGTAACGGGAGTAGCCACACCATACTGGGAGCGAAAAGCACTAGTACTGTTAACAATGCCGTTAGTAGATCACACATCCGCATTAGCTTTAGCTTATTCAGTCGGTCAGCCGCTACCCCCGCCACGGAACCGAGCAGAATCCCGGGTAAAGCTATGGAGACTGGAACCAAAGCCAGCATTAACGGACTAGCCTGCCAGCGGTACCCTACGAGTACCTGAATCGCCAGTGCATCGAACCAATCCCCAAAAGTGGCTGTCGCATATGCGCTGTACACACGCATATATACTTTGTTCTTAAGCAGGCTCGTGCCTGCTTGTGTTGAAGCATTCATTAAACATTCCTCCAAATTACAATTAAGAACAAGAACATATGATGCATGATCTTAATGTAACGGAGAATTGTCAGAGAATTATCAGAGAGCTGTCACGATATTCATAAACACGTTTTCCAAGGATTTCTCCAAACGATGGAATCCCCTCTCTTCCTTCTCTCGTTCAAATAAATCTGCATATTTCTGATGCAAAGCTGACTTGGGAGAAAACTCATTACAATAGTGAACAATTCGGTATAACGCATAAATCCGCATCGGCACGAATCCTGACATCTCTAGCACCTGAAGCGCCTCATCCAATAACTGCTCTGCTTCACGCCAAGACTTGCGCCGTAGACACCACAAGCCTCTTGCAACTTTATAACTGCCGATCTCACGCAAAAAAGGTTTCTCCTGCAAAAGCACTTCAATGTCTTTCGCCATCCGCTCCAATTCCTGATCTTTTGTCCCCATCCACAAGTGAATGAGCATTTCGGAAATGGCCGTTACAGGAATGAAGTTCTCATACCCAGGCTCTTTAATCACTTCATGCGTTAGCTTTAATCGTTCTAGTGCTTTTTCCGGTTGCCCGGCTAATGTGTACAAATCCAGAATATTAAGGATCTCCATTTCACGATGCTGGGGCGGCAAAAGAATCTTTTTCTCAAGGACTAGCTCACAGAACTCTAATTTCTTCTTCGGATCACCCAAAAATATATAAAAGATCATCAAAGAATAGAAACGCTCTTCTATCTCAACTTCCTCTGCGTTCAGAAGCCATTCCAAATCTCCCTGCACAAAATGAATATAGATCGAATAGAACGGATCCATTTCATAACCCAAAACATCCTGTTGCCGCGCTAAGGTTAACATGGATCGTCCTTGGCCGTATTGATGATATTTTACGAATACCTCCCGCATCGTCTCTTGCATCTTTGCGTCATATGTAGTCGGGTTGGTCATAGTTACAGAGGGTTCCTGCATCGTCAGACTATAGCCAAATCCACGAACAGTCTTAATATCCAAGCCTTGTAGCTTGCTAAGCTTTTTACGAAGGCGATAAATATGATCATCTACCGTTCGCTCTACTGGGTATTCTAGCGGCCACACCTTATCCAGCAGTTGCTCTCGACTGAACGTACGCCCTCTATTTTTGTACAAGAACTGAAAAAGCGTAAATTCTTTTGGGAATAATTCGATCGTTATCTCATCTCCGGTCACTTTGTATTCACTTTCGATTAATTCCAGCTGCATGATAGAACCTCTCTTTCCCCTGAATCCGCTCATTAGTTACATTATATCAGTCCGTCCAAGGCGTACTCCAGATCAAAAATAAACATACAAAAAGAGCAACCCGCAGATTTCTCTGCATGATTGCTCCTTGCACCCATTGCTGGTCTTATCCAGCCATATTATTAGTGGAATCCTGTTCACTAAAAACGGAGATATGACCTACCTTACCCGTCGAGTTTGGAATAATGAATTTCAACTGGAATTGATCATTGGCTTGATAAGTGTAGATCTTATCCTCGCCATTTACTTTGGTATCATCCGGCTTGCCCAGTGTGGACTCAATCTGTTTCAGTGTTAGCTCTTGCAGCGCAGTATCACTGGAACGAACATCGAAGATTAGGCTCCCTTTATTGAATCCGAATACGACATGTTCATCAGTGTAGGTAGCATAAATACCTTTTCCCGCTGGCTCTTGTTGATCAGGTTTACCCCAATCGGCTTCTACCTCATCAATTAGTCCGGTATGAGCAGCATATTCAACACCAGGCACCTTACCCTTTTTGGCAAGCTCAAGTAATTCTTTGAGTTGTTTGTCGCTATTCTGCTGCGGATTCGCATTGGCTGTATCTTTATTAGTCTTCGTAGGGGAAGTGGTCGCTGCTGGTGCGGTTTCCGTAGGAGTGGTTGATGGGCTTACTTCTGGTTCTGCGGTTGCTGTTACAGCCGTTTCAGTTGGCGCCGTAGTTGGGGAAGCAGAATTAGCTTGCTCATTGTTCGAACTGCATCCAGCTAATCCAATCATTCCTGTGAGCAAAATAGAAGCTGCTAAAAATTTAATCTGTACCGACATGATGTCATCTCCTTAGTAGGCTAGCTCAACCCAGCTTGCAAAAAAATGGAACTGATAATATAGACGATACTGAAATGAAAAAGTTTCATCAGCCAAGGAAGGCTAGGCTAGGCTTGGCCTAACTATCATTTACCCAAATCTGCTGACCATCAATAAATTACGGGACATCATCTCGGGAAATACTCCCCCTCAGTAAAAATATTCCACACAAACGCAACCTTAATCCTCTAAGCCGCATCTTATTAGTAAAGGGAGGGGAGCTTCATCTGAATATTATAGAGAGAATCAAAGCAAAGGATGAGTCAGCTCTCCGCCTATTGATGGACGATTACGGCGATATGCTGCTCCGAACCGCTTGCTTACTGCTCAAAGATCGACAGAGTGCCGAAGAGGCGGTACAAGATACTTTTATTCAAGCCTATGCCAAAATGAATCAGTTGCAGGATTCGGAACGATTAAAGGCTTGGCTCATTCGCATCGTAGTCAACCGCTGCCGCATGAAGCAACGGACTTGGAGCTGGCGTAATATTTTCCCCTCGAATGGGTCAGAGCTACAAGCCAGCGATGATGCAGGCTTCACTGCCGGGGCAGAAGAGCTTTTTATGGTGGAATGGCATAATGTTAGACTCGCCGAGTTCATCAGGAATCTCGATTATGTATACCGCGAATGTCTGACGTTATATTACTTTCATGAGATGAGCATACGTGAAATTTCCGAGCAATTGAATACGCCAGAGAATACGATTAAATCCCGGCTCGCTAGAGGACGGACGGTCTTAAAAAAAATGTTGGAGAAGGAGGGACATTTCTTATGAATACGGGGAACACGGAGAATACGAAACGCGAAGCTATCAAGCAACAGTTAGATGAAGAACTACAACCCATACACTTCGAAGGACATGAACGTGTCCTCAAGATGACCCACCCCCCAACCTTTGGAGCCCGTCTCTTGGCTTTCTGGAATAAAGAAATCGAGCTCCCCGTGAAACCTATAGGCGCGATTGGTGCCATTATTCTAGTCGTATCATTGACTCTGCACCAACCAGAGGTTAAACATCAACCACAACAAAACGTCCAGCAGCATCCGAACCGGGAACTTATTGAGGCTGGAGGCAATACGTACTGGAAGGATATCTATGATCAGGCGGTGAAGAGACATGCGAATTAAGATCAAAGTCAAACATCTAGTGTCATTCGTGCTACTCCCGGCCTTCCTGCTCATTCTTATATTTAACTTTCTGCCCTCCTCAAAAGCACAAGTAGATAAAAATCCAGCTGTTCAATCTAACCTAGCCCGCACAGAACTTCTGCAAAAGCTAGAATCTACAACTGGTAGTAAACGTATGGAACTTATTCGAACCAACATCATTGATAAGGAGCACGCCTACGATCCCTATAGATATGACGTTAATATCGGCCCCTCTATGAGTCAGTGGAATAATGATGAACCCGATACTTCTAATTTGCTGCCGGAGGATAGAATCCCCTTACTTGAGGAATATATCCTTGACGGGCCTGCGGATAATACACGTACATTTGCGGCTAAGCTGCTTGCCTATGAATATGATGCTCTTGGCCGTAAGGAAGACGGCGATCAAGCGCTAATAACGGCCACTAAACAACTAGCCAGCAATTCTTACGTGGCACAAAAGCTGACGCTCCTTCGTGCAGAACGAGCCCTGAATCGTGGTGACATAACAGCCGCTGAAGCTATTCTTGAACAAACCACATTGTCACCTGAGAATCAGCAGGATTTAGATGCGCAGAAAGCATGGCTTACCGGACGTCTGCTCTTCACAAAAGGCAAAGTACAAGAAGCACTTGCCGTAGTAGACAATGGCTTGGAGAGCTACCAGAAATTCTGGCAGGATATTCATCAACAAATGAGTCTTAGCACTAGCAACTCAGATAAAAACACCGCAGACAACGGTGCATCGGAATCAGCGTCAATTTCAGCACCAGCGATTGGAACTTCAGAAACCGAAATGCAGCTGGAAGCACTCCGGGTAGCCATTCATTCCGCTGTAGATATGGGAAGTACCTCAACAGCTGTCGTATCTGGAACCCTAACCCGAAGCGATGGGACACCAATCTCGCGCGCAGGTATTTTTCTCCGTGCTGAAAGCGAGGTTAATCACAGCATAACTGCTGCTGAACCGTACCGAATCGTTACCGACGATAAAGGGCGTTTCGAATTCCACGGTGTGATTCCGGGCTTCTATCAATTGCAGCTTGGACTTAGCTATGATCAGATCGACGGATGGACTTGGCCTGTACAGTATGACGATTGGATTGAAGTTAAACCGGGTGATAGCTTGAATCAGAGCATTGTTCTGCAACCTTTGCTTGAGCTTCAGTCTCCTATTAATCAAGAGACGATAACGGGTCAGTCTGTAGATTTCCACTGGAAGGCTGTTAAGGGTGCGGCTTACTATCGTTTAAGCGGAGGGGCGGAGGGGGCCGCGGTGAGTGCACAAATTCGGGATCATATTATAGGTAATCATGTATCCATTCCTGTAGAAGAACTTTACAGTAGCGGTGGTTTTTCCTTTGGCAGCAGTGGAGAAGGCTGGGAATCTATTGACCCCCTCTCTCTTCTCGGATTTATGAATCCAGAAGCACGCTTTTCTTGGAATATTGAAGCATTAGATGCAAATGGACGCCTGATTACCCGCAGTTATGGCTACAGACTAAACGAAAACACCGTCGGTAATCTGCCCTTCTTTTATCTCAAAGAAAGAGAACTTACCGCGGCTGACCAACTCTTATTGGATAAAAAACCGGATCAGGCACTAACCATGTACCAACAAAACGTTTTCGATGATCCACAAGATGTTCATGCCCTTCACATGCTAGTAAAGATGATGTTTGCAAAATCATCCCTCACCAAGGATACAACATTAGAAGATCAGGCGATGTCTTCACTCAAAAAACTAATACAACTACAGCCTTCAACTGATTACGCCTTTTCATTGTCACAGTACTATTTTGACCAAGCGAACTGGAAGTCATATAACGAATATTATTCCTATTACAACAAGCTAAACCAACCCAATACTAACGATTATGTACTCTCTATTAACGCGACAGCACTCTTACATCAAGGCAAACTGAAAGAAGCACGCAAGCAATTCGCTAAGGCTCTGGCGCTTGATAACAGCCATCGTTTTATTGGCAGCTATTTGGCGGCAGAATTATATGCAGGTGAGTCACTCTCTTCTGTCTTAACAATTGCTGAACGTTACCCCGAGCACAGCTTTGGTCATAGTGGGTATCGTTGGCCACAAATGGTTAAACAGCTCATAACCGAACGAACAAAACAGCCTAGTAAATTTGACCAAGAGTTGCAGGAAAAGCTCGGATGGTACGTGAATGATCAGGCAGATGTTTTGAAGAAATGGATCGATGAGGCAAAGCCCTCCGCTCTGAAGAACTTTATGCAAGCCGTTCTGAAGGTAAGCTAACTCCTTTATGTATACAAAAATCCGGTCCCTCTCGATTAACACGAGCATGGACCGGATTTTTAATTACGCATGAATTTATTTACCTTTAGCTTCATCATGTAATTCTGGAAGTCCGTAATGCTCGGGTTGGACATATAGTGACCACCCTCTACTTCAATCGTTTGACCAGTAATGAATTTAGATTCATCCGATGCCAGGAACAACACTGTGTTTCCAATATCATCCGCTTCTCCATGGTAAGGCAGAGCGTTGAACTTCTGGAAAATATCCAGCACAGCTGGCGGCATATTTCTTGCAGCCGCAGGTGTTAAGATCAGGCCTGGAGCCACTCCGTTACAACGAATCTTATCTTTACCGTATTGCGTGGCGATGTAACGAGTTAGGATTTTCAAGAATTGCTGCAGTTCTTCTTCATTGAGCTTCTGAAACATTTCAACCCGGAGCTCCTGCCCTTTTAGCTGTGCTTCCTTCAGTATATCTCTGCCTTTGTCCGTGATAGACAGCAGTACATTTCGGCGATCATCTTCGTTATATTTACGCTCGGCCATTTCCTGCTTAATTAAGCGATTGGCAATGTTCGTCATCGCCCCCGGCATATAACCTAATTTTTTAGCCAAAGTAGTTTGCTTCTGCGGACCCATTTTATTCAATTCTCCCAAGACAAGAACAGGTGATATCCCAATATTGTGGTCAAAAGCATTCATCCATCGAACAATGATTTCATTCGTAAATAATTCAACTGCATGTATGGGTTTAAAAATATCTGGGTTTTCCAAGACATCCTCAAGAATGCTTATAAAAGCATCCTTTAGATTGCGGATTTATCAACAACATAAGTACCAGCCATCATATCGTGAAGCGCCCGTTTACGGGGAGTAAATGCGACAAATAGATAATCCACAAGCATGATGAGGCCAAGTATTTTACTGAGGTCAGTAGCTAAAGGTGCCCATAAGTTAAGAGTGGTGGAAATCACAGTGAGATCGTAGAGGCTTACGCCAACAATCATTGAAAAAATCGTACTAATGATTCGGAAAATATTTCGAATTAGAGCTTCCTTCAATGTTGGGATATTCCCTTGCTGATTGACAATTTTCATCTTTAAAACCAGCTTCCCAGGCGTTCCGCCAAATTTAACGATCATAAAAACATCAAACACGACGAAGAAAATATACTCAAGGATGATGGGAATCTCCGAATGCAAGGATACAGCTAATGAATTGAATATCCAGTATACAATGACCGCTGGTATCAGAATGATAAGGAGATCAAGAATAGTAGCGAGAACTCTTTTCCAAAAGCCTATGAAATCCTCCTGTTCCAAACGTTCAACTTTATAATTATCCATATTAGGCCCTCACTCTCTATGCTTACTTTATTCATTCATCCTGATTATCCGCTCTTCAATAATGGTTTCCAGTTCCTGTTTATTTTTCACAATGACCCGTTTATCAGACAAAGTATTCGTTAGCTCTATAATCTTATGTATGGCTTCCTGATCATATCCACGGTTCCATTCAAAAATCATCACATAAAGATTCTTAAACGATTGCTTGTAATTCGCTTGTTCGAATCCCAGTCTTGTCTTTATAAACCTTGTAAAAACTCTTAAATCCCTAACCACTTTATTAGGTTTCAATATAACGATTAAATCTGCTTTTTCAAAACTCTCATGCCCCCATTTATAATGTGCCCCTTCCAGTATCCATGAAGGTTTATCGAGGATCTCCTCTAATTGCGCATCCCTTGCTTCAACGGAATAACGGAGGTTCTCGGCACTTCTATCCCATACCAAATTATCTGTTTCGTAATAATCTACACCATACTTTCTGGACAGCTCTCTAGCGATATAGGATTTGCCACTTCCACAGCCCCCGATGATTCTAATCTTCACATAACCATCCCTTCAAAATTTTCTATTCGCAAAACATCCATATTCATCCAATTATACACCTTGCCTGTGGTGACTCCTATCGGAATATTCGAACGTTGTTTATTTTTTTACGCTAAAATACAACCCAGCCCAAGATACCTTCTATCCTGAGCTAGGGTTGTGTCGGTTCTTCCCTATGAGTGTATAGCTTTTTCCTTACCCTCTATTTCCTGAATCTGTGTCCTCAGATTAACGATTTCCGCCATTAACGCTTTATTCTCCTCCTCTGTATCCCTACTTCCACTCTGGATCAATTGATTCAGACGCAGCTGCAGAAGAACAAGATCGTCCTCAAGGGCCTGTTCTTTACGGGTAAGCACTCGACTCCTGTCTTTTGAGATGTAATCCTCGTAGGAACCTTGAAAAAACTTTGGTGCCTGCGCCGGTTCTAGTATTACCAAACGATTAGCTACTTTAGTGTGAAGATACCGGTCATGTGAGACCATCACAATTCCTCCCGGATATACTCTTAGCGCTTCTTCTACACGTTCCCTAGTGTCAATGTCCAGATAATTGGTGGGTTCATCCAGTACTAATAGGTTAGCTTTTCCAAAGTACAGTTTAAGGAAAGCTACACGACATTTCTCCCCCAGACTTAAATCACCAATTCGTTTAAAGACATCCTCCCGCGAAAATAAAAAGCAGCCCAGAATCGTTCGTGCCTCCGTTTGGGTCATACCCGGCAGTTCAAGCAAACTATCCAGAATGGTGGACGACACCGCTAGATTATCGAGCTCTTGCGCAAAATAACCAACCTTCGTACGCGGATGCAGCCGCACTTCACCTTTGGTAGGTTGATGAATACCAGCAGTCAGCTTCAACAAAGAAGACTTACCGACACCATTAGGACCCAGAATAGCGAGACGGTCTCCTCGATTCAAGGACAAACTGAAATTTTTCAGTACAGGCGCACTACCCTTATATGCAAAATCAATCTCGCGGAGTGACAGCAAAGTGTCCGCCATAAACGCTTCACTTTCCAGTTTCATCTTCAGCTTGCTTGTCTCGCGTGGTAATTCCACACGGTTCTTATTTAAGCGTTCGAGTGCAGCTTCCTTTGCATGAAGACGAGAAACGTTCTTCTTTGATTTCGCACGCAGGAAATCATGCTGTCCGGCAGCACGGTGTGCCTGTTGGAACCATTCGGAATATCTCCTGATGCTCTCCAGCAGTTTCTCCTTTTCCTGTTCCTGCCTCTTATATTGTCCCTCTAATGTTCGCGCCTCTACCGCCTTCTGCTCCCGATAATGCGTATATCCACCCGAATACCGGCGACACCCCTCTGGACTAAGCTCCAGTAAAGATGTCGCCGTTCGATCGATGAACGTACGATCATGCGAAACATAAAGCACAGTTCCGGGATAGGTGTGGACCCATTGTTCCAACCACTCCATCGTTTCTCCATCTAAGTGATTCGTCGGCTCATCTAGAATCAACAGCTTCGGCTGCTGAGCTAACAATGCTGCCAATTGAACGCGTGTCTTTTGCCCTCCGCTTAGCGATGGGTATGGCAAATCCCAAACCGAACGTTCTAGCTTAAGCTGTTTCAAGCACTTTTCCGCTTTAGCCTCCCAGTCATATCCACCAAGTTGCAAGTATTGATCGTACACTTCGGCGTATTCAGCCAATCCCGCTTCACCCTCGTCGTTCTGCTCCTGCAACCTCTGACTGAGAGATTCAAGCCGGCGCTTTAATTGGGGTAGCTCTGGCGATCCGGCGAGAACGTAATCCAAGGCGCTTACTTCTTCTGATACTTCTAACTGCTGATCCAGCACACCCCACTCTTCACGAGGTAAGCCATGATAAATACTACCTTCCTCAAAGGTAAGGCGACCGATCAGTCCCTTAAGCAGTGTGGTTTTGCCGATTCCATTACGACCGAACAAGAGCACACGCTCTCCTTCTGATATCTCAAAGGACACCTTCTCGAATAACAGGGTCCCGTTCCATTCTTTACGTAAATTCTTTGCTTTTATTAGGGTCATATTTCATTCCTCCGATTATATTGCAAATAAAAAACCGCAGCCAGCGGTCTGCGGTCAAATAGCGTATGATGGGGGGGAAAATATGCCATAACATGAATAGACTACGGCCGTGATCACCTGCTGTATGCAGAGTAAACCAAACAATAGATCGATCTATTCATATAAAAGCAACGTAAGACCCCCGACCGACACACGTATCCCTGACCGTTATCACCCTGAACGGGTGCTCCGTGACTTGTGCATATGCACTTCACAAGCTTGAGTGGTCTACTTCTAGGAAACGTGTTAGTTGTTCATCAGTCGGTGGTCCTCCGTCATTGTCCGAATTGGTTTGAATAAATATAGTATATACCTACTAAAGCCAGAATTAATAGGTCAAGAATAGTTATAAAATAATCTTTACCGACTGAGTCTGGGAATTCCATTGCACCTGAATACCAAATAATTCAGGCAAGATGCTCAGCGGAATCATCAATCGGCCATTTTCATTGCGGGATGCTGGCATCGTAAGTGTCTTTCCATCCACAACAGCCTGATCGGATAAAGGCTGATGTGCCACCGTACGATTTCCTATCGTAATTAGCAGTGCACCTGTTCCAGCTTTGCTCTGTAAAGTTCCACCTAACAAGGCTACAGATTCTCTCAGTGGAACAAATACACGGGAATTATCCATTAAAAAAGGATCTTTTAGCTTTGTCGTGACTCCATCCAGCTCAAAAGCTCCAGCAAACATCTTACTTCCTATGGAATACCCATTTTTAGTCGCAATACTCTCCATAGCCAGTGTACTTGTTGTAATAATGACCCTTGTATTTTTAGCTATTTTTGGGTACAACCAGTGGATGTCATCATTATGCATTCGAATACATCCGGCGCTAACATACTTTCCTATGGAGGACTCATTATTATTGCCGTGAATCGCATACGTGGTACCATAAGTTCCGTTCACTTCTAGCCCTAGCCAGCGGTCGCCAAGTGGATTGGCCGGATCACCCCCGGGTATTTTCTCTTTGTAATAGGGTCTGTTCTTTACTTTAACTACCATTTTGAAGCTGCCTTCAGGCGTCAGTTCCTTTGATTTCCCTGTTGCGACTGGAAAAGTCTTCACAAGCTTGCCATCACTGAAATACGCGAGTTTGTTTGTCTTTTTGTTCACGATAATCAGATCGGATCCAGCAGCAGCTTCCGCCTTTCCCACACCTGTAAAACATGCAGCGAACAGAAGCCCAAATACAAGCATCAGCTTCATGTTCCGCTGTAATAATGATTCAAACCAGCCACCCGAAACGAAAAATCCCAATTTTCTCCACCTCCATATATAAAGACGAAATCATTTCAATTTTGTTGCATACCAACCTGTACCTATTCTTTTCAACTCGTCCCTCACATTTGACGCAGAGATTGCAATACTGTAACCAAGTGAACGCACATTAAAAAAGCCGACCTTTGGATAACCAAAGATCAGCTCTATATTTTATATGCTCAGTATTTCATGATTAGACAACTAATGTTTCTTACCTGAACCAAATGCAATCACGTACCCATCCGGATCTTTAATCGCAAAATCCTTCCAGCTCCCCCAGTCTGCTTCCTGAAGATCAGGCTCTTGAACAAATTTAATATTCCGATTTTATAATATCATCCAATATACGGAAATTAAATCGAAATCTGCTGACAAGTTTATCGAAGAATGGAATCAATAATGATCGGTAAGCTAGTGATCTTTCCTTTTATCCAGAAGGTTTCGAACAGCCTGCAAGCGAAGAGGATCTATCGGCTTTAGCGCATCTCCAGCTTCTCTAACGGCTGAACCGAAATGCACTCGTCGCACACCCGTTTGTTTTATAAAATCACTTAACCCGTCTGCCGTTAACCCACTGCCAGCAAGAATAGATATAGATTGCTCCGAGGTAAGCTGTTCCAGCGCAGCAAGACGTTCCGCACCTTTAGGGGCTGTATTCTCGGCTCCTGATGTTAGAATGTCAGTAATTTGAGGATAACGTGTCAATATTTCTAACGCCTCAAATTGATCCCTCACTTCATCAAAAGCACGATGGAATGTCACCTCCAAACCTTTGGCAGTATGAAGCAGCCTTTGAAGTGACTCTTCGTCAATTGTTCCATCAGGGCGTAACATGCCCATTACGACAGATAACCCGCCGATAGATGCGATATGCTGAATATCCTGCTCCATCGTTTCTATGTCATCCTTATCATAAGAAAAGGATCTGGCATGGGGTCTAACCATTACCCTGACCGGGATAGAGACAGTATCGCGCACTTTTTCAATAAGTCCCAGACTGGGCGTCAGTCCCCCTTCACTGATCCCAGTGATCAATTCAATTCGATCAGCTCCATAACGCTCGGCCAGTACTGCATCACTTAATGTTGTAGCAATAACTTCCAGTAACATTGTTCTCTCTCCTTCACTAGCATTTCAGAAAATCTCTCTTTGCTATTCTCTCCTATGGAACGTAGAAATTTCAACCTCCACATCAACACGCAAAAAAGGTCTTGATCCTCTACAAAAACTAGAGAATCAAGACTTTTATTTTTAAAAAGTATGTCTTACGCCCACCACATACCTTGTGGTTGATCGCGAATAAGAATGGATTGCAAATTGGTTACTGCACGATGGAAGCCTTCGTCTACCGTCATAAGAGGGTCTTCATGCTCGATGCTGACCACATAATCATAACCGTAAGTACGCAGCGCACTCATGATATCCGACCATTCAGATATGCTGTGTCCACAGCCAACGGAGCGGAAGGTCCATGCACGGGTCTGTACATCGCCGTAAGGCTGCATATCCGTCAGCCCATACATATTAATATTGTCCTGATCCAGGTACGTATCCTTGGCATGGAAATGATGGATCGCACCAGCTTTACCAAGAATCTTAATCGCGCCTACAGGATCGATGCCTTGCCACCACAGATGGCTCGGGTCTAGATTCGCGCCGATCGCATCACAGGTTGCTTCTCTAAGCTTCAGAATCGTGTAAGGAGTATGGCAGAGGAAACCGCCATGAAGCTCGATACCGATCTTAACGCCATGCTCCTCAGCCAGCTTACCGATTTCCTTCCAGTAAGGGATCAATTTATACTCCCACTGCCAGGTTTTGATGTCGCTGTACACGGTAGGCCAAGGTGTAACTGGCCAGTTCGGTGCTTTTGCCTCGTCGCTGTCTCCCGCGGTTCCCGAGAAAGTGTTCACTACCTTAACGCCCATTAGCGAAGCTAGCTTGATCGACTTACGCAGAATTTCGTCGCCTTCACGAGCTTCTTCTTTATCCGGAGAGATTGGGTTATTATGGCAACTGAATGCACTGATCATAATGCCACGTTTCGTGAACTGTTCCAGATATTCCTTACGTGCTGATTCGCTGGCAAGCAGCTCATCTGTTGGACAGTGGGCATTTCCGGGATTGCCTCCTGAACCGATCTCTACCGCATTCAAACCAGCAGCAGCGATTTTATCAAGCATCTCTTCGAGAGTTAAACTTCCAAATACAGGATCAAATACGCCTAATTTCATTTATAATACCACCTTTTCTTTGATTGGCTCCAAAGCTTCAGAGTGTCCGTAAACTGGATAATCACGCTTCGTTGGTGCACACCAGTTCACGCCATTGATGATCACTCTTTGGATTTCTTTGTTGTAATAGGTTGGATAAGATTCATGACCGGGTTGGAAATAAAAGATCTTCCCGTTCCCACGGCGATAGGTCGATCCGCTTGGGAACACATTGCCGCCTTCAAACCAGCCGACAAAAATTAGACTCTCCGGTGCTGGCACATCAAAATGTGATCCGTACATTTCCTCTTGCTCCAAATCGATATATTCGCCAATTCCCTCAGCAATCGGGTGACTTGGGTCCATGACCCAAAGACGCTCTTTCTCCCCTGCTTCACGCCACTTTAGATCGCAGCTGGTGCCCATTAACTTCATGAATATTTTGGACATATGACCCGAATGAAGCACCACTAGCCCCATGCCTTGAAGCACTCTTTGGTGAACACGGTTTACAATCTCATCACTAACTTCTTGATGGGCGACATGTCCCCACCAAATCAGTACATCCGTGTTATCCAGCACTTCTTGTGTCAGTCCATGCTCCGGTTCATCCAGCGTAGCTGTCTGAGCGTTCAGTCCAGCTTCCTGAAGGAAGCTTGCTAATTGTCCGTGAATCCCTTGCGGATAGACCTTGAGAATTCTCTCTTCCTGCCGTTCATGGCGGAATTCATTCCATACCGTTACTCTGGTCACTTTGGACACACTCCTAATTCATAGTTATCTATGCCGTCAACTTTATTGATTAGTCAAATTAGTCAAAAAATACAGGCATGCCAGTCTCAGAGGATTTATAAATAGCCTCCAAGATGCGGGTAACAACGAGCGCCTGCTCTGGCTTCACTACAGGTTCGGTGTCATTGACGATGCTTTCGATCCACTGAGTGGCCTCCGTCAATGCAGGATCATCTCCCGCGCCATCATAAAAGTCAACGCCACCGGCTTCCAAGCTGATATGCTTCTCGAATGTCTTGCCGTATTCTTCTCCGTTAATGCGCAGACCGTTCTCCATATCCGCTCCGCCTTCAGTGCCACAAAGCACAGTCTTGGCTTCACCAACATCGAGTGTATTCAGCGCCCAGCTTGCTTCGAGAACGATGCTAGCTCCATTCTCCATAGTAATGAATCCAATGGCAGAATCCTCAACTGTAAATTTTTCTGGATCCCACGGGCCCCAAGCGTTCGCAGCGTTTTTACGACCGGACAGCTTATGATAAGCGTTACCGACAACATATTTAGGTTTGTAGTTATCCATCATCCAAAGAGTTAAATCGAGGGCATGAGTACCGATATCAATCAATGGACCTCCGCCTTGCGCTTCCTCATCCAGAAACACGCCCCACGTTGGAACGGCACGACGACGGATCGCCTTAGCTTTAGCATAATAAATCTCTCCAAGACCATTATTCTCGCATACCGTATGCAGATAAGCTGAATCTGGTCTGAAACGGTTTTGGTAACCGATGGTTAGCTTCTTCCCAGTTCGCTTTGAGGCATCGATCATCGCTTGTGCTTCTTCGGTGGTTTTCGCCATCGGCTTTTCGCACATTACATGCTTGCCTGCCTCCATTGCTGCAATGGAAATCTCTGCATGGGAAATGTTTGGTGTACATACATGAATCACATCTATACTTGCATCTTTAAGAAGCTCTTTATAATCTGCGTAAACCACGGAGCCCTCGTCCCCGAACTCCGCTTTTGCCTTTTCTGCACGCTCAGGAACGATATCGCAAAAAGCAACCATTCGAGCACCTTCCACTTTTGATAGCGCTGGCATATGTTTGCCGTTTGCAATGCCTCCGCAGCCGATAATTCCTACTGTTAATGTCATTTTTGTTCTAACCTCCACTTGTTCCTGTTTTGATATCTCTATCATACAAAGCCCGGGGGCGTCTTTCTTCCTGCATTCTTGCTGTATTATTCCCGAATATTGTCTTATGGTATTTTAGGGGGGATATCCCCGTAGCATCCTTGAAAAAATGATGGAATGTCTTCACGCTGCCAAACCCGGCGGCTTCCGCCACTGCAGACATCGGCAAATCTTCATTGATTAAGATCCATTTAGCTTTGTTAAGCCGATATTCGTTTAAGAAAGCTATAAAGGTCATACCAGTATTCTTCTTGAATAGCTTAGTAAAATAATACGGACTAAAGCCCATATAGCTAGCTACCTCATTCAGCGTAATAGCTTCCTGGTAATGCTGCTCTACATAGATAAAAATCCGCTCTAATCTTTCCAGTGTTTCTCTAGACTGGTTCAGCGTATCTTCCGAGAACTTAGGCTGTTTATTGAGTGTACTCTTCGGCACTTCCCGTAAAATAACGGTCAATAGTTCAAACAATCTGGCTTTGATTAAGTAAGCGTACCCATCTCTTCGCTGCACGTCTTCCTCATAAATACTCTCAATCAGCCCTTTGATCTTCACGGCGGTTGCCTCGGGCCATTTTGAACTAGAATGCTCCATAAGCGTAAAAACCTCACGAAGCGAATAATCATTTCCGCTAAAAGCTGCGACTTCCTGAAACAGGTTAAGATCAAATTGAATCACTACCCGTTCGCTTTCAGGTGAAGCGAGAAAATAATGGACATCCCCACCGTTGATAAATTGAACCTCACCCTGCTCCATGTGAATGGGGGTATCATTTATTCCCAGATTTAGACTTCCTTTAGTTACATATATAATTTCAATTTCTTTATGCCAATGCGGATAGCACAGCGTATCTCCTCCACATAGTAAACTTCTAAAAGGAAAATGCTTATCCACATCTGGAATTTCGAGATAAATATTCATAAGCGCAGCTCCTTATCCGGTTAAACACCAAACCAAACGATGAACATATCCATCCGATTTCACGTAAGCGTTTACTGTCTAAATGTTAGTCCTCTAATATTCTTTTGTCAATTCTGGGCCTCTGTATTCTTAATATCCTGCTCCAACTACATTTCTCCTGCTTACACACCACTTTAACAGAGTTTTTCTGGTAATTTAATCGGCTTCATACTATATAAAAATTAATTACCTTTCATAGTTCTTATCATTCACATATTTTTTAAGTGGAGTTGACAAGCATACCTGCCAGGATTTATATTCAGGGTAAGCGTTTACGTAATACTTTTTAAGGAATTTGATTTTCGAAGCGTAAACGTTTAATCTAAGGCTAACCGTAATCTAAGGAGTCGTATGAATGAACCCAACAATTAAAGATGTTGCACAAAAAGCGAACGTTTCCATTGCAACAGTCTCTCGCGTGCTAAACAATTTAAGTGGGTACTCCGACAAGACGAAACAAAAGGTAAATGAGGCTATCAAAGAACTCGGCTATCAACCTAACGCGATTGCTCGTGGCCTAATCAATAAGCGTACGCAGACCATTGGTGTAATGTTTCCAAGTGTTTCTGGAGCGTTCTCCTCCGATCTGCTTAAAGGCATTGAGGAACTGGCCAATGACCGCAATTACAGTGTAATGGTCTGTAATACTGACCAAGATGGTAAACGAACGTTAAAGTACTTGCAGCTTCTAAGAGAGAAGCAGGTCGATGGCATTATTTACTCTAGTGAGGTCTTGAAGAAAGAGTATTACGATGTGCTAGAAACCATGAAGATCCCAGTGGTGTTGGTTTCTTCCCAAACGGAATTTGCCAGTGTACCTTATGTAAAAGTAGACGATTACCAGGCTGCTTATGATGCTACTCTCTACTTAATTTCCAAAGGTCATAGCAAAATCGCCATGATCAGCGGAAACCCAAGCGATGCTATCGCTGGTGCACCCAGAGCTGAGGGATATCGTAGAGCGCTTGAAGCGAGTGGAATTCCTTTCGACAGCCGCTATCTCACCTTTGGAGACTTTCTGTATGAAAGCGGGAGCATTGCAATGGAAGCTCTCTTGGAGCAAGCCCCTGATGTCACTGCCGTCTTTGCCGCTAGTGATGAAATGGCGATTGGTGCTCTTTCCACGGTCATCAAATATGGTTTAAGTGTTCCCGATGATATATCCATTATGGGTTATGACGATCTTGGAATAGCGAAAATGATTATTCCTCCGTTAACTACAGTGCGTCAACCACTGTACGATATTGGTAAGATCGCCGTGGAGAAGCTTATTCAGATGATTGAAACAGGCGAGACTGTGGATAGCAAAATTGTCGATCACTTAATCGTGGAAAGACAAACGGTAAGATCACTTACCTGAGTCTTTTTACCCCTTTTACGTAAACGTTTACCCTCTATTGGTAATGCATATCAGCCGCCTAAAAGTAGCAGAATATCAATTAGTTTTCATTACGTACATGTTTAATCTCTTACATGTTCATAATACCAACAAATTATTAGGAGGATTTAATCATGAAAAAAACAATCAAACCCGTAGTGGTTAGCGTACTGGCTATGTCCGTACTTAGTGCCTGTGGTAGCAATGCGGCTGACAACAACGCAAATAGTGGTGGAAATGCCTCCTCCGGTGAAAAGGTAAAAGTCGAGTTTTTCCAAAATAAAACCGAAGCCAAAGCCACCTTCGACAAGCTGGTTGCGAAATTCAATGAAGCCAATCCAAATATTGTTGTCACACAGGTTAACCCGCCGGATGCTGAAACCGTATTGAAAACTCGTGCAGCGAAAAAAGATATTCCTGACGTGGTAGGGATCGGAGCAACTGACACCTACAAGACGTTATCTGGCAGCGGTCTTTTTGAAGATTTCACAGGCGATCCACTCGCTGAGAATATCCAGCCAGCATATCTTCAAATGTTAAAAGACCTGACGGGTTCGGACGAACTGAATGGTCTTCCATTCTCTTCGAACGCAAGTGGTGTCATTTACAATAAAGCGATGTTCACTGAAGCCGGTGTTACTGTTCCAACTACTTGGGATGAGTTCATGGCTGTCGCTCAAAAATTCAAGGACAGCGGTAAAAATGCTTTTTACTTGACACTGAAGGATTCATGGACAACACTTACGCCGTTCAACTCCCTCTCCACGATCATTAAAGGAAATGATTTCTTCAAGGAGCGTGCGGCAGGCACTGTAACCTTCGCAGACAGCTTTAACGAGGTAGCTGAAAAGCTGCTTAAGCTGACGGAATACGGACAAAAAGATATTTTTGGTAAAGGTTACAATGACGGAAACACAGCATTCGCTAAAGGTGAATCCGCAATGTACCTACAAGGCGTATGGGCAATCCCAGAAATCGTGAAAGCCAATCCATCCATTGAACTTGGCGTATTCCCATTCCCAGCGACAAATGATGCTGCCGCTAACAAGGTCATTTCTGGCGTAGATACGTTGCTGACTATTTCCAAAAACACTAAACATAAAGAAGAAGCAAAGAAATTCGTAGACTTCCTGCTTCAACCTGAGAATGTTAGCCTATACATCAATGAGCAAAAAGCATTCCCAGCTGTTCAGGGTGTAACACAAGATGATCCAACGATGGATGGCTTCAAAGAAGCGTTTACCGCAGGCAACTTAGCTGACTTTGCTGACCACTACATCCCAAGTGCAATGAAAGTGGATACCATCAACCAATCCTTCTTGCAAAAGAAAGATATTAAAGCTTATCTAGAACAGCTTGATAAAGAATGGGATAAAGTAGCTAACCGGAAATAACCAGATCAGACAAACATGAACCGCGAAAGAGAACGGGGCTACCCCTCTTCTCTTTCGCTTTTACAATGAGGAGGATTACACGATGGTCAAACGCCGAGTCGCCTTTTATCTGATGACTATACCGGCATTACTTCTTTTCTTTGCCTTCCATACCTTTCCTGCAATCCAGGGTATATATTATTCGTTCACAAACTGGGACGGCTTTAGTGAAAGCTTTGATTACGTAGGATTTAAGAACTTTATTAACATTTTTCAAGACGAAAATGTGTTGAATTCATATGTGTTCACTTTTAAATATGCCATTCTAACCACTATTCTTATCAACATCATCAGCTTGTTGATTGCGCTTGGACTTAATGCCAAAATTAAAGCCAAAAACTTTTTCCGTGGCGTATATTTCTTGCCGAATATCCTCAGCGTATTGATTGTTGGTTTTATTTTTAACTACTTGTTCGCTAATGTATTCCCTATTTGGGGTGCGAAACTCGGCAGCGAATTCTTATCACAGAACATTCTCGGTAACTCAGACTGGGCTTGGATCGGTATCGTCATTGTTGCCGTTTGGCAAGGGATTGCTTATAACACGATTCTCTATTTGGCGGGTCTTCAAACCATTCCTCATGATCTTTACGAAGCTTCTAATCTGGACGGGGCTAGCCGCTGGAGAGAATTCTGGAGCATTACGTTCCCAATGCTTGCTTCCTTCTTCACCATCAATATGGTACTTGCAATGAAGGGCGGTCTGATGGTATTCGACCAAATCGTCGCTTTGACAGGCGGGGGTCCAGGTCGTTCAACGCAATCCATTGCCCACTTGATCTACACAGGCGGCTTCCAAGGCGGAGAATTTGCCTATCAATCGGCGAACGCCGTGATTTATTTTATCGTGATTGTCGTTATCTCCGCCCTTCAGCTTAAATTTCTGCAGAAACGGGAGATGGACTTATGATCAAAAAACCAACCAATTGGCCTGTAACGATTCTTATCGCCCTAGGCTCACTACTGATCCTGTTTCCGCTGTATATGACCATTGCCATTGCTCTCAAGAATCCCGAGGAAATGGCTCAATCTATCTTTTCGCTCCCTACTGGCCTGCATTTTGAGAATTTCGCCAATGCGATTAAGGCAACGAACTTCTTCAATGCATTAAGAAATAGTACCGTGATTACTATTACATCAGTTGTGTTCATATTGCTTACCAACTCCATGGTAGCCTATGCTATTGCACGTAATATGAAGCGAAGATTTTTCAAAGTGCTTTACTTCTATTTTATCAGTGCCATGTTTATCCCTTTCCAGATTATTATGCTGCCTGTGGTCAAAGTGACTACGGACCTGCACATGAACAACATTGTAGGGATTATTATTCTATACGTTGTTTATGGTCTGGCCTTTAACGTGTTTGTATACACCGGTTATATCCGTTCCATTCCGTACGAACTGGAAGAAGCGGCTACAGTAGACGGTGCATCGACATTCGGAACATTCTGGAAGATTATTTTTCCACTCCTTGCTCCTGTCAGTGCAACGATCGGTATCCTGTCTTGTCTATCCACCTGGAATGACTTTATGTTACCGCTGATTCTACTCGGCGATCAGGATTCCTACACACTTCCGCTTGTACAATATGTCTTCCAGGGACAGTTCAGCACAGATTTCAACTTAGCGTTTGCTTCATATCTTCTCGCATTAACCCCGATGCTCATCGTCTACTTGTTTGCGCAAAAATGGATTATCAGCGGACTTACATCAGGGTCCATTAAATAAAATAGCAAGATCTATATAGAGATAGGAGATTACAACCTTGGATAAAAAATGGTGGAAAGAAAGCGTAGTGTATCAAATTTACCCCCGCAGCTTTAAAGACAGTAACGGGGATGGTATTGGTGATCTGCAAGGGATTATCTCGAAACTTGATTATTTAAATCATCTTGGTGTCGATGTGGTGTGGCTGTGCCCAGTATACCAGTCGCCTAATGACGATAACGGTTATGATATCAGTAATTATCAAAGTATTATGAATGATTTCGGAACGCTCTCCGATTGGGAGGAACTGCTTGCTGGTCTTCACAGCCGTGGCATGAAGCTGATTATGGACCTTGTGGTCAACCATTCCTCAGATGAGCATGCTTGGTTCGTAGAGTCCCGCAAATCGCAGGATAATCCTTATCGTGATTATTATATCTGGAGTCCTGGAAAGGACGGCCAGCCGCCTAACGACTGGGGTTCCTTCTTTAGTGGATCAGCTTGGGAATACGATGAGAAGTCGGAGGAATATTACCTCCATCTCTTCTCCCGTAAACAACCAGATCTAAATTGGGACAATCCAAAGCTCCGCAAGGAAATCTACGATATGATGACCTGGTGGCTGGATAAAGGAATTGACGGATTCCGCATGGACGTAATCAACCTGATCTCCAAAGTACCGGGATTACCTAGCGTTTCTGGGGAAAGTAACGGAGAACAGCCTACGTACCACTTCGGTGGAGACTATTTCGTAAACGGTCCTCGCGTACATGAGTATATGCAGGAAATGAACCGTGAGGTGCTATCCAAGTACGATATCATGACCGTAGGCGAAGCCGTTAATGTCACTCCAGAAGAAGCTTCACTGTATGTTTCCGAGGATCGAAACGAGCTGAACATGGTATTCCATTTCGAGCTCATGGACGTCGATTCCGGTCCTGGAGGCAAATGGAATGTACAACCTTGGAAACTGGCGGACATTAAGTCCATTATTTCCAAGTGGCAAGTCGCACTGGACGGTAAGGGTTGGAACAGCTTGTATATGAACAACCATGATCAGCCACGTATGCTATCCCGCTTTGGAGATGATAAGCTGTTCCCGAAAGAGTCTGGCAAAATGCTAGCAACACTGCTTCACACGCTCCAAGGTACACCTTACATCTATCAAGGTGAAGAAATCGGCATGACAAATGTACAATTTGCTTCCATCGATGACTACAAGGATATTGAAATTGTAAATATGTATAAGGAATACTTGGCTGCCGGACACTCGGAAGAAAAAATCATGAATTCCATCTACATCAAAGGTCGGGACAATGGCCGTACGCCGATGCAATGGAACTCGGAGTCGCAAGCAGGCTTCACCACCGGCACTCCGTGGCTGGCTGTGAACCCTAACTACCAGGACATTAATGTGGAGAATGCGCTAGCTGATCCTGATTCTATTTTCTACTACTATAAGAAGCTAATTGAGCTGCGTAAGCAACATGAGATTATCGTATACGGAAGTTATACAATCTTGGCTGAAGAGAATGAGCAGGTATATGCTTATCTGCGTACTCTTGGAGAAGAACAGCTACTGGTTGTATTGAATTTCTTCGGAGAGCCTGCAACCTTCGATCTTCCTTCTACTGTGAAATTCCAAGCGAAGGAATTGCTTATTTCCAACTACGAAGTAAATCCAGAAGAAGAACTAAACACCATTCAGCTTCGTCCTTATGAAGCTCGTGTATATAAGCTTAAATAATAACACCACAGTGTACCCATAATTGAACTACAAGCCTCTGATTATCTGGGCTACCTGAAGAAGCACTCATTAACGTAACCAAAGTTAATGAGTGCTTCTTTTTATTTTCCTTCTGAAAGATTTATCTTGTGCGCTAGCGATAACAAAATAAGAGTCAACCCCTGCCCATATAACGTCGGATAGCATGGAATTTCTTCATAAGCCAGAATGTTTGGCATAACTGGTGTTCCACCGGATACGCCTTGAACTGTTCCATCGGGTTCGATTCGCTCGATAACGCCTTGCAGCGTTTGATTAACAGCTTCCTTGTATGAACTATCCAACCAACCCATTCGAATTCCGGCTAACCATCCCGCCGCGATTCCAGCGCTCCCTGACGTCTCTGCATAAAACCCGGGCTGATCCATTACTGTACTCCACATGCCATCTTCTCTTTGGTAATGCCGCAGTCCTGACGCAAGCTGTCGATATCGGTCTACAATTTCCTCGGCAACCGGAGTCAGGGAACTGATCTCCTCAGCAATCCAGGGACTCGCCAGTATAACCCATGCATTAGCGCGAGTCCAACGGGCTGAGGACATATGATTCCCTTCCTCACAATTCCAGCCATGGAACAGTACACCCGTTTGCGGGTCCTGTAATAACCGTAAATGGATAAGCAATTGAAACTCCGCTTCTTTAGCATATTTGCTTTCTCCAGTTAGCTTTGCAAGTCTGGCCAAAAAGAGTACAGCCATAAACAAGGTATCCGCCCATACTTGTTCGGAAAAATTGACATTCTCCGTAACCGTATGTTCAAAGGCGCCTTCCCGAGTGCGCGGTGCTTCCTTCAGCATCCAATCACCAATTTTTGTCGCCGCATCTAAGTACCATCGATCTCCGCTGAGCCGATACAGCTCTGGGAATATCGCATACGGCGCCATCGAATTAATTACATTCCCTTGCTCGCTCAAATGCTTATTGCGTTCTGTCCATTGCTGCAAATATTCAATGGCTTCTTGATTACCCACCAGTCGGCCGTAAGCCAGGATTGAGATGACTCCAACGCCCGGAACCCAATCCCAGCTTTCCATATTCATTCCCCAGTCGTTCACGGTCTTATCGATCATCCGATGATAGACGCGTTCTGCCAGTTCCTTCAGTTCGTTAATCCCCTTCATATGCCCTCTCCCTAAACCCAATTTTGACATCTTAAGAAATTTCCTTCAAAGATGTTCTCCCTTTAATGTAAAGGATTCGGGGCAAGGAAACTTGGCTTCCTGTTCAGGTTTTATGGGGATTTTTCCACAAACTCCTGAGACCTTTAGGATGAACCATGTTAAAATATCCTTAATTCTGCATACCGTTCATTTTGAAACAGGAGCGTGGATGAAATGGGCTCATACGATATCTCTTCCGACTATGAATTGGATGACACTACGAATCGTTTCCTGGACAATTTCCCAGTCCATTGTCATTTCCGCGACGGCATGATTGGACAAAGCAAAATGCATGCTCATCGGGGCTACGAGCTCTACTTTTGTATAGAGGGGCATGGCAAGCTGCTGGTCGCCGATCGTATGTACTCCCTGCTGCCCGGCAGCATTGCCATCATTAAGCCGTATGTTCTGCACTGGCCATCCGTTGTTGGAACCAAGCCTCTTCACCGTGTCGTACTATCGTTGGACGAACGTTATGTACAGACGTCGTTCGACAACTCGCCTGGAATCAGTAACTGCGTATCCACCCTACTAGCCGAGCAGCAACCTTACTGGTGCTTTTCTGTAGTGAAAATGGATAAGATCCGAGAGCTGTTGCTACAGCTTGCTCGGGAGATCGCCGAACAGCCGGCTTTTTACGAGGCAGCGTTACACCATCTACTCGCTGAATTGTTCATCATCCTGGCGAGGGAGCAATATTGTCCACCAGACAGAGGCAACTCAGAGAACGCTGCGTTTCATTTAGCGGAGCGTATTCTACGATATTTGACCGCACATTATGCCGACTCGATCGAGGTTAGCCGTTTGCATGAACGGTTCAATGTCTCCCGCTCGCATATGTATGATCAATTCAAACAAGCGACCGGTCACTCTTTAAACCGCTATTTAACGATTTATCGGATCAATCAGGCCAAACGGCTGCTTATGGATACGCCACTCTCAGTGACCGAAATCGCTTCTGCCGTCGGCTTTGGCGACCTCTCGCATTTTTTCCATACATTCAAATCGGAAACTGGTCTCACGCCAAGTTCCTTCCGCAAACAAGCCGGGAATTGAGAGTTCATTTGATTTGTCTGCCAACATAAGTGATCATTTTTTTGCAGAACAACAAATCCCTGTGATGTTTCCATCCAACATCATATCATTGATAACATGCAAACAAAGAAAAAAGCGCTTAACGGCCCTGATTTTTTTATAGTGAGTCCAGTTAGCATAAGGCTCCTTTTTGCTTGTTTACTAACTTGTAAAAACCTTAAAAATCCATCTCATGTAGCTTAACCTTCAGAGTTAATAATTCCATAATGAATTAGGTCATCATATTTATTCTCTTTATAGATATGCTGTAATAAAATACCTTCCTTCACCATTCCAGATTTTTGCATCACCCGCCCAGATCCGGGATTTGAAGCAAAGTGTATTGCAAATACTTTATGATAATGCTTTTCTGAAAAAGCAAACGCAATGATCGCTTTTGTTGCTTCAGTCGCGTATCCTTTACCCCAATATTCCTCACCGATCCAATATCCAACTTCACCATTTCTGTGTGCTTGCTTATTCGTCAGTCCTATAGCTCCATAGAGCTCGTTTGTACTTTTATCAGTAATCGCAAACTCGTAGGATTTATTATTGTTAAAATGATCTTCATGTGTTTCAATCCATGATATTGCACATTCGATAGTGTATGGATAAGGCAGAGTTAACGTACTTTTGTAGATATTATAATTATTGCAGAGGTCAGAGACACGCTTTGCATCAGATAATTCAAAAGGCCTCAGAATCAATCTTTCGGTCGTAATTGTTCTTTTCTCTTGATTAAACATTGTTTTACCTCCGCTCATGAATCTCTTGCACCATCGGCATCGCCATTCTCATAAATCTCAGCTGAAAAACTAAATATTCGCATCTTACACCGATCCTCCTACCGCTACTGGATTCACCTGTACCTGCCCTGCATTCAGTTTCTCAATAATCGCCAACAGGAAGGTTTCGGCTAGACTATTCTTTTTAATAGCACTGGCGGCCTCTTGCAAAGTAAACCATTCAGCATGATCGACTTCCGCACTCATCTGACTTAAGTCCTCCGAATCTGCAACACCTATAAAATTCAGCATCAGCGTATTAGAAGGTGCGAAATACAAGCTGCGCATATATTCATAAGCTACAATATCCATTCCTACCTCTTCTTTTACCTCACGAATAAGTGTTGTTTCCGCATCTTCACCTTTATTCACGTACCCTGCAAGCAATATATAATCTGGTCGGTTATACTGCTGGATCAATAGAATCTTAGTCAAATCCCGATTTAATACTGCTGTACTGATCGCCGTGCTAAAAATAGGAAATCTGAACATTTCGCATGCATTACAATAAGGTACCTGCCCTTCCCCATCGCTTTCTTTCATTACTAACGCTGTTCCACATTCTAGACAATATTTCAAGCTGATCTCTTCCTTCTATAATAAAGTAGTCAATACCTATTCCAGTTGCGGTGGAACACGATGCTGCGTAGCTTGTTCAAACCCGTAGGCTATAGATAGGAGCGTAGGCTCACTATAGGCTTTTCCGGAAAAAACTACCCCAAAGGGACCCCGAGTAGGATCACCGTCAGCATCAATAATGCCCTGATCTACATACCCTGCCGGAACGGTAATTAACGGATACCCCAAGCGTGCCGCAATATACATACCATCTACATCACCTGGCAGTAATAATGCATCCAAACTATATTGTTCCAACACATAATCTATTCCTTGCTCGAGCGCTAGCTTTCTGTATTCTTGTTTCTTTTGCTGATATTCTTCTTCAGTTAAATTTACTTCCTCTGACCTAGTTAATGTGTCTTGCCCATATTGTAATGCGATTTCAGCATGGATCTCATTATACGCTATCAGTTCTTGCAAAGAGTGAATTGGAACGGAATGATCTACCCCAGATAAATACGCATTGAGCCCCTTTTTAAATTCATAACAGATCACATCATTATTCCAGTTTTGCTGTTCAACGTAAAGCGTAACCGGATCTATAATCGTAGCCCCTTCATTCTTCAAAGTCTGGATAGCTGCTTCCATAATTGAAAGTCGCTCTGCATCTAAATGGTTATAATAATGCCGTGGGACACCTATTCTTGCTTGCCGTATAAAACTTTTATCTAAAAAAGGAGTATAGTCCGTAAAAGCATGCTTCTCGCTCGATAATGTTGCTTCATCCTTGCCATCCACTCCCGTTAATGCCCCCAAAATAATCGCCGCATCCGTAACCGTTTTAGCAATAGGTCCAGGAGTGTCTTGGCTAACTGAAATAGGAATCACTCCAGTACGACTGACTAACCCGACCGTTGGTTTGATCCCGACGAGAGCATGCTGACAGGCTGGCCCAACAATGGATCCCGCGGTTTCCGTTCCGATCGATGCTGCTGCCAAATTCGCCGCAATAGCTGCCGCAGGTCCAGAACTAGATCCGCTGACAAATACACTCCCAGGTCCGTAAGGATTCAGCACTAGCCCTCCCCGGGAACTATACCCAGCTGGCATTGAACTAGACATAAAGTTAGACCACTCCGACATATTCGCCTTTCCAAGCAAAACAGCTCCTGCCGACCGAAGCTTCGCAGCTACGAAGGAATCTTTTGCCGCAAATGACCCCGCTAAAGCTACTGACCCAGCACTCGTATGCATTTTATCCGCGGTATCTATATTATCCTTCAACAATATAGGAATACCGTGTAGACTTCCCCGACTTCCTTGTTCCTTACGTTCAATATCTAGTGCTCTAGCGATGTCTTTAGCCTCTGGATTGATTTCTAAGATTGCGTTTATGTCTATATCGTACTTATGAATCCGTTCCAAATAGGCTACTACCAAATCTTCTGAGCTGACTACGCCTGCTTCCATAGCCGCTTGCAGCTTTGCAATATCCGCTTCTATTATCCATTCCTGAATTTTGATCTTCATCAGAGCAGCTCCTTTAAGTATAATCGCCTTCGGCGTCCTTATAAGGACAGTAAGCGTTTAGCGAGAAATATAAGGATAAAGTATAGTGTGAAACGTATACTTTCTTATATTTCAAAATAATGTAATTCTCCCTAGCATAAACCTACCATAAATGATTAGCTCAATGACATGACGAATTTGACTATAATTATTTAAACCTGTGATTTGACTCCCTCGGCTACAGATGATAGGGTATTTCCGAAGTTAAATTTTTCCGGGAGGGAATGCCCATGACGGAAGTAAAGCTTAGTATCGGATACGACGAATTCGAAGAAGGTCAAAGAATTGGCACTGAAATTGAGAAACTTAGTAGCAGCCCTGAAAGTTCTTCGCTAACAAGTCTAATTATCGGTGATTGGGGCCAAGCCTACGAGAATAGTTCAGAAGAGGTTGTAGAGGCACTCGTTAAGCATAGTGCTAGTTTCCCTGCTTTGCGCAAGCTTTTCATAGGTGAGATGGGGTATGAGGAATGCGAGATTTCTTGGATTACCCAAAGCGATCTTTCGCCTCTGTTACCCGCTTTTCCAGAGCTACAATCACTCACGATTCAAGGTGGGAATGAGCTGAGCCTCGCAGAGCTAAAGCATGCCAAGCTGGAGGAACTGATAATTATTAGTGGCGGCTTAAGTAAAGCCGTACTTGAAAATATTGCAGCCAGCCAATTGCCAAATTTACGCAAGCTGGAACTATATCTTGGCGTAGATAACTACGGCTTTGACGGAAGCCTCGCAGATATTCTACCTCTTATAGAAGTAGGAAAGTTCCCTAAACTTACCTATCTGGGATTAAAAAATAGCGAAATACAAGATGAAATCGCCGGTGCAGTAGCAAATGCGCCTATTCTGGATCAGCTGGATACGCTCGATCTATCACTTGGTACCCTAAGCGATGAGGGGGCGGAATTGCTTCTAGCCAGCGACAGAATCAAAAAATTAAAAGCATTAAACCTAAGCCATCATTATATGTCTGACGAGATGATTAGCCGCTGGAAGCAAAGGGGATTGCCTGTTGATGTTAGCGACAAGCAGGAAAGCGATGATGAGGAAGACTGGCGCTATCCTTCCATCACAGAGTGAGCCTCTCATGAGGCCGATGATCGTTATCGGTATTCCCGGTGATAAACGGACTAGCGGCATCCAGCAAGCGCGTTCCGATCTCGGAATGCCTCCTGCCATCATTTTATCCTACGCTGAGTTTCTGCAAGGAAGATCGTTAGGTGATCTTATGGAGGAGCATAAGAAGCAGTTATCTCGTCAGTCCTCCGTTTATAACGGAGTAGATCTCAGTGCAGCTCCCCCGTTACTGAGACTGGAATCGCCTGGCAGCAGCTTCGAGATAGAGCGGGCCCTAATCGCTCTAGGTGCACCGGATTCAGATGATATAGATGATACCCTTCATCCCTTCGCTGATAGACCTGATCCGCGACCACTCCGCGTGAAGGTAGCCCATCAATTGAAGGAGATGCAGGGTATCCTGCATCATCCATCTCAATGGTTCCGTGGCTACTGCCGGATGCTGGCTAGACTACAGCGAGAGGCCAAAACTGCGTGTCCAGGTTCGCTGTGGTTAAATGATCCTACTGACATTGCGGCCATGACCGATAAACGCCAGACACAACAGATTCTGAGCGAGGCTGGGATTCCAATCCCACGCCCAGTAGGCGAAGATCAGCAGCCTACGGATTATGACTCTCTCCGGGAGATGATGTTATCCCGGCGCATGCACCGGGTATTTATTAAGCTGGCCTTTGGTTCTGCCGCTTCTGGAGTGATCGCCTATCAAATCCATCCTGTGACGGGTGCCGAAATTGCCTTAACAACAGTGGGGGTCGAGGATTACATCACTCGACCACCCATTTACTATAATTCCGGTAAACTTCGAAGGTACACGGATACCGCCACGATCTCGGGAATTATAAACTGGATCTACCAGCACGGTGCTTATGCTGAGCAATGGATCCCTAAAGCCGGGCTTAAGGGAAAAGCATTCGATATTCGCCAGCTAGTCGTTCTCCGCGAGGCCTGCCACGCGGTTGCTCGGGTCAGCCCTACACCAATTACGAATCTGCATTTACGCAACCAGCGGATTTCTCTTTCGGAAGCCGGTCTGTCTGAACCCATTCAAGAGCAAGTGCGAAATACCGCCGTGCAAGCACTGGCTGCTTTTCCCCGTTCCGGGGTAGCCGGAATCGATGTCTTGGTGTCCGGGGGTTCACAGCAATGTTTTGTCGCGGATGTCAATCCATTTGGCGACTTGCTATACGATGTGAAATACCGCGGCTGCAACACCTACGAATGGGAAATGAAGGTATTGTCGGCTAGAGACTATATCACACCTCCCTCTATACCGCTTATAAAGGAAGGATTATCTTAAATGGATATGAACACCATCGTCGGTACGCATGACATTCTAATGATCACACTCGATACTCTTCGTTATGATGCTGCTGTTATGGAAGAAGCAAACTGCCCGAACTTGTGCGGAACCGGATCATGGGAGAAAAGACATACCCCAGGCAGCTTCACCTATGCGGCCCATCACGCCTTCTTCGGCGGTTTCATGCCTACTCCAGCCACAACGGATAAGACGGAACATATCCGCATGTTCCATTCCCGAAACACCGGAATGAGGACGCATCCCCATACCTGGCTGTTCGATACACCTGATATCGTTTCCGGGCTTGCTGCCGAGGGCTACCGTACGATTTGTATTGGGGGCGTTATTTTTTTCACCAAAAAAAATCCACTCGCTCGTGTGTTACCAAGCTATTTCCAGCAAAGCTACTGGCGGATGACGTTCGGGGTCACCAATCCGCGTTCCACAGAGCATCAGGTGAATCACGCCTTGAAGCTGCTGAAGGATACTCCGGGCGAACAAAGACTGTTCATGTTCCTCAATGTCTCAGCCATCCACGGGCCGAACCATTATTTTATACCCGGTGCTAAAAAGGACTCTGTAGACAGCCAGCGCGCCGCACTCCGATATGTGGATGGTGAACTGGGCCGATTATTCGATGCCTTCCGGGAACGTGGCAATCCTACCTTCTGTCTGGCGTTTTCTGATCATGGAACCGCCTTTGGCGAAGATGGCTATCAGGGGCATCGCTTGGCTCACGAGACCGTATGGAATGTCCCTTATCGGGAATTCATTTTATAAAAGGAAAGGATGGAGAACTGTTATGACGTTATCGTCCTTCTCTTTAGAAGAGCTTCACGGGTGGAAAGACAATATTACTGCTAACCCTTACCGATCTTATCTGTATTCCTATCCACACAAAACAGCTTACAGGGATCTACAGCCTCCGATACCACTAGAATCCTTATGGCGAGATGAGCCTGCAGAATCTTTTTTTCTATATATGCATATCCCGTTTTGCGGTGCTCGCTGTGGATTCTGCAACCTGTTCACCTTGCCTGATAAACGCGCGAATGTTCACACTACATACGTAGACGCGCTAGAACGTCAAGCCAAGCAGTGGGCAGCGTTCACCAGACATAAGCCGTATGCCCGTTTCGCGATTGGCGGTGGAACACCTACATTATTGGCGGCAGATCAACTGCGCCGTTTGTTCCACATTGCCGTTGATACGATGGGACTGGATACGAGATCAGCCTCCATCTCAGTGGAAACTTCACCGGAGACGATCACCGAAGAGAAGCTGAATATTCTAAAAGAATATACGGTGGATCGGGTCAGTATGGGCATTCAAAGCTTTGTCGCAGCTGAATCGGCGGCCATCTATCGCCCACAAAATCCGGATGAGGTGTATCGCGCACTGGAGCTGCTGGGAAAATATGATTTTCCCATTCTAAATTTGGATCTGATCTATGGTCTTCCAGGGCAGACCGTCGACTCTTGGCTGTATTCGCTAAATCAGACGCTTAGCTATGATCCTGAAGAAATCTTTATTTATCCGCTCTACACCCGTGAGCATACCATCGTAAAGCCTGATGATATCCAGCGTCAGGAGGATATTCGCCTAGACTGCTACAAGGCCGCTGGGCAACTGCTTAAAGCCAGAGGTTATCGCCAATATTCCATGCGTCGTTTCGCCAAGGAAACTGCAGGAACGGATAAACGCATTCTTGACTACAGCTGTCAGGAAGAAGGTATGGTCGGGCTAGGCTGCGGGGCTAGGTCCTATACTCGCAATGTGCATTACGCTTCCCGTTATGGGGTGAGCCGTAAAGCAACCGAGAGCATTATTGCCGATTACGTCAGTGCAGATCGTTACGATACGGCAGATTACGGAATTGTGCTAAGTCTAGAAGAACAGAAGCGCCGCTTTATTCTAAAGGCGATTTTACATAGTGAAGGTCTGAGGCTTGAAGATTATAGTCTACGCTTCGGAAATTCACTCTGGAGTGATTATCCTGAACTGTCTAACCTTCTTCATTCCGGCTTAGGGAAAGAAGAAGATGGAGTATTACACCTCACTACTGAAGGCATGGGCTACTCCGATTCCATCGGTGATTGGTTTATTTCAGTGGAGATACGAGAGCAGATGGAAAGGTTCGTATTGCCATGAATGCGGTCCTCTACTACCGTGGGTCTCTCACCTCCTGCAACTATGACTGCCCCTACTGTCCTTTCGGCAAAACAAGAGACAGCGCAGCCACTCTCGCGAAGGATCGGCAAGGGCTGAAGACCTTTGTCGAGTGGGCCTCTCTGCAAGGTACAGCGGGCCATCGGCTGTCTATCTTTTTCAACCCTTATGGCGAAGGGCTGATTCATCGCTGGTACAAAGAAGCGATGATCTCGCTCTCCAATATGGAGCATGTGGAGAAGGTAGCGATTCAGACGAACCTTTCAGCAAATCTTGACTTCATTCATAAGCTGAATCGAAACAAGGCTGCCTTTTGGGCTACCTACCACCCCGGACAGGTGAGCGAGGATAAGTTTCTAACGCAATGCATGACCTTGTATGAGAATAATGTGCCTTTCAGTGTAGGGAGCGTTGGGATCCGCAGCGCCTTTCCTGCGATAGCCTCGCTTCGCGCAGCATTACCGGAGAGTGTATATCTATGGGTCAATGCTTATAAAGATAAACCGGATTACTATACTGCCGAGGATCTTTCCATTCTTAGCAAGATTGATCCGCATTTTGCTGTGAATGCTATGGATTACGAGAGTCTTGGTCAAACCTGCAATGCTGGGAATGAAGTCTTTTATGTACAAGGCGCTGGACTGGTGAAGCGCTGCTATAAGGACAGAGGTGTCATAGGCAATCTCTACCGCGATGGCTTGGAAGGTCTATCCGCTGTAAGAGCCTGCCGAATGAAGGTATGCGACTGTTATATCGGTTATATTCATATGCCAGAGCTGAAGCTGCAAGATATATACGGATCAGGATTACTGGAACGAATCCCTTATGGAGCTATGAGCCATTGAACCGAAAATTGCTGTAAGGTTAACTGTACGTAAAATTTCAAGAAATAGAGCCCTGTCAGTATTTCTAGACAGGGTTTCTTATCTTCGTGTGGAATATGAAAAGTAGCCCTCGTCTACAGGGCGACAGCAAACACTAAGTTGGAGGGATGAATAGCTGATGAAAAACATTATTAATTTTGCGCATCGCGGCGCATCGGCAGTGTGTCCGGAAAATACTATGGCAGCGTTCCGCAAAGGTCTTGAGTTAGGTGCAACCGGGATTGAAACCGATGTACAAATGACCAAGGATGGCGGGCTTGTTCTTATTCATGATGAAACCCTAAACCGTACGACAAGCGGAAGTGGCTATGTGAAGGATAAAACCCTTGCAGAAATTCTGGAAGTGGACGCGGGCTCTTGGTTCAGTCCCGAATTCAAAGGCGAGAAGCTCCCCTTGCTAGAAGATTTGTTAGATCTGCTGCAAGGACGAGATACAGTACTGAACATCGAGTTTAAGAATGGTACTTTCTTTTACCCGGGTATGGAGGAAAAGGTTATCGCGGCTGTACGGGAGTTCAAGATGAGCGATCGCGTGATTTTTTCGAGCTTCAACCATTATTCACTAGCTCACAGTAAAACGATCGCACCTGAGATCAAGACAGGAATTCTATACGGGGAAGGTCTGTATCGTCCTTGGGATTATGCAGCTTCGCTTGGCGCAAACGCACTACATGCTTATCATCAAGCGGTACTTCCTGAATTCGTCGAAGAAGCAGCTAAGCATGGCATCGCTTATCATCCTTGGACCGTTAATGATCCAGAGCGGATGAAAGCTTTAATCGAAGCTGGAGTGTCAGGTATTATTACAGATCATCCAGATGTGCTCGCTGGGCTTCTAGCTAAATAATAAGGGAGTGTAACTGTGTGAAAAAAGTCTGGTTGCTCGGATTCGGCTTTTTCAGCATCAGCATTACGTGGAGTCTGTACAACGCATTTGTACCCTTTTTTCTAGAAAAATACGTACATAGTGTGGCACTTATCAGCTTCTTGATGACGATTGATAATTACTTTGCCTTATTCCTGCAGCCTTGGATTGGCAACCGTAGTGACCGCACTACCTCGCGTTTTGGACGCAGAATGCCTTATCTTATGATCGGTATGCCTTTCGCTGCCGTGCTAACCATGCTGATTCCGTTTCATACCGGACTATTTACACTCCTGTTGTTTATGATGCTAATGAATCTGGCCATGAGCTTATACCGTTCACCAACCGTCGCCCTCATGCCGGACATTACGCCAGAAGAGCAGCGTACGAAGGCCAACGGGCTGATTAATTTCATGGGTGGGTTCGGTTCTATTCTCGCTTTCGGCGTAGGTTCGATCCTGTATAAATCCAATCCAGCACTTCCGTTTATCGTCGCTGGACTGATTACCTTATTATGTCTGTTTATCGTATCACGCTTCATTAAAGAAAATCGGGATGGCATAAACGTGCAAATGAAGCTTCCTTCAGAAGCAGGGACTGCCACCAAGCCTTCTCGTATTTCCTTTCGAAGTCAGCTTGACCGTATCACAGTATTTTTGCTAGCGGCGATTTTCTTCTGGTTCGTAGCCTATCAAGGCGTTGAGACACTGTTTACCTTATATGGCAAACATCATCTCGGCCTAAGCGAACAGGCGGCCTCTTTCTCGCTCACTTTCTTCTCTTTGGCCTTTGTGCTGTTCGCCATTCCGAGCGGTTGGCTGGGCGGAAGATTCGGGAAGAAAAAAATGATCATCATCGGCGTATGCGGACTAATGACCATTTTCGCTCTCGTCGGTTTTGCAAAGGACTTATTACTCCTTCGAGGGTTACTGTTGCTAGGTGGAGTCTTCTGGGCTTGTATTAATATCAATTCCTATCCTTATGTTGTGGCAACAGGGACAGAAGAGAGTATTGGTACACGAACAGGGATGTATTATCTCGTCTCTTCCCTTGCGGCCATCAGTTCGCCTCCACTACTCGGACTTATGATTGATATCTTTGATTACTCGATCCTGTTCTACGTGGCGGCGATTAGTATGGCCGTTGCTCTTGTCTGCTTGTTCCTCATGAAAGGCCGCAAGGATGTGACTAACAGCATTCATTCGCCTGGCGCATAATTTCATTTCAAAGGGAATAGTTAGTTTAATAAAAATAGCGGCAGTCTAGGACCTATTGTAGAGGTCCATGGCTGCCGCTTGTATTTTACACCCACTCATTCTAATTCTTATAGACGGAGTAACGCCCCGTACCAAGCTGTTTGGCAGCGTACATCGCTGTATCTGCTTCATTTAGCAGCCTAAAATGATCCACCTTACCATGACTTATGCTGATCCCTATACTCATGGATACGAACAAGTTATGCTCGCCAAGCTGGTAACTCTTAGTCGTCTTCTCCAGAATCCGCACAGCAAGCTGCTCCGCTTCCTTCTGAGTGCTGCCTTTGGCGACAATCACAAATTCATCCCCGCCCACGCGGAAAATATGACGTTTTCTTTTGCTGGAGAATTGAATTAGGTTTTTACCCACTTCTTGCAGCAGTAAGTCCCCCACATGATGCCCCAAGCTGTCATTGATCGATTTGAAACGGTTCAGATCCAGAAACAAAACGGCAAGCTGCTCATTTACTTTGCATCGATCCCAAAAATGATCCATTCCATTCTTATTCAATAACCCCGTTAAAGCATCCTTATACGCCAGTTCTTTCAATTGCTCTCTTTCAGCCAATACTAGGTTCATGCGTGTAAGCAAAAACATGCATAGGGCTATCGTAAGACTATAGACCACCAGCGGTATAATAACCCCATCATCGGCCACTTCATTTCCCAGTAAAGTTTTTACACCTAGCTGGTGCATGATCCATAGGGAGGCGACGATAATGATCACGGAAAGACCGGTATGAATCGCTCTTTTTTGAGGCGTTTTAGATGAAATATCCCGGTAAAGTCTTAGCACTAAATAACCGGCCGCTGCTGCGATGAGAATGGATAATAACGTTTGTAAGTAAATCTGGACCTCTGCCACCTTAAATTCGCACATCCTTCTGACTATAAAAATGATTAACTATCTGAGCAATTACTATATTAAAATGCTCTGAACATTATCTGAACACTAATTATATCTTCAAATGCTGTGCACAATTGTATAGTTCGCAATTCCAAGTCGAATCGGATTTAATAATCCGGGTAATAGATGTATTACTCAGCAAAACAGAGACATTCAGTTCTGGAAAAAGTCTTCTAAGACTACTCCGTAAAATCGCACCATGGCTAACGATCAATATACGACTGCCCGGATGTTTCTCCGCGATATCTTCGATGGCCTGACTGCCTCTGATCTCACTGGCCTCTGGACTTTCCAGTCCCAAATCTAACTTCTTCCACTCACTTCCCCATCGTTCAACGCGATCTTGTTCCGTAGTACCTTCAATCTGACCTGCGTTCATCTCACGGATACCTGGTACTAAACCGGCGATCTTCATGCCAAGCCTTGTAGCAATTACCTCTGCTGTTTGTCGCGCTCTAAGCAGATCACTTGAATATAAATAGTCCCATTGTTCAGTGCTGAGCCGTTCGGCAAGAAGAACTGCCTGCTGCACACCCTCAGCATCCAATGGATTATCCGTATGCCCTTGCGCTCTGCCTTCTTTATTCCACGCGGTACTTCCATGGCGAATTAAACCTATTGTAGTCATAAAGATCTCCCTTTAGTTGTTGAGTTCTAGTACTATTCTTTTAATGGTATCTACATTCTATCAGAATCTTTCCATGAGTATTTGAAAAATGAGGTTATCCATGTTTTAGAACTTGAGGTATAATAAACCTTACCGCTTTTTACATCAGCTACAGGATAAGGAGATTTTGGTTAATATGAAAAAGGTATTGTTTCCGTTCTTTCTCGCATTTCTACTATGTTTGGTTCCGGTTTACACAGTTTGTTCCTCCACTGCTGGTGCTGCTCCAGTTCCGAAAAACACCGTGTATGTGACCAAGAATAATCACTCGTACATCCCGCTGCGCCTCTTAAATAATTTCACTGGTATACATGCTGAAATGAACGCTAGTGACAAACGTATAACCATTACGAACGCAGACACTAAGATTACACTTACTGTAGGACAAGCAGCTGCGCTAGTCAACGACAAACCAGTTACACTAACCGATTCCGCTTTTAGTGATAACGGTACGGTATATATCCCTTTGTCTTTTATCAGCAAAACGCTGGGCTTTCAATTAGAGTGGAATCAGGAAGCCTCTTCTGTAACCCTTACTAATAACGGGATTTCATCAACGGTACCTGTACTGACTGGCGCACTTATCAAAGCAGATTCTTCCCCCGTTGTCAGTGCTAGCAAAACTTTCAAGGTGGGCGGCAGATCCTTCAAAGCCCAAACGGTTACGGTATCCCTACTGCATCCTAAAGTGAAGCTCGACGTTGTACTAGCAGGAAATACGGTGGGAAAAGTGGAGGAACTGAGCAGTCTAGCCAAGCGCAATAATGCCGTAGTGGCTATTAATGGTACGTTCTTTGATGCCTACACTAAAGGGGCCTACAAAGCTCCTTACGGTTACATGGTCAGTGGTGGAAAAATGCTCAAAAATAGCTCTGGAGATCGCCGCACGATTTTCACCTATGACAGCAATCACCTGGCCTCGCTTATTCCCGGACTAGAGTTTACGAACCATTTCGCTTCCGGATCTATGGAAGGGGCGCTCCAAGCCGGACCACGTCTGCTTGTGAATGGTAAGGTATCTCTTAATGTTGCGGCAGAAGGCTTCAAAGATGCCAAAATCTTAACAGGCGGCGGAGCCCGCAGCGCACTCGGTCTCACTCGCGACCACAAGCTAATTCTGCTGACCACTGGTGGAGCTACTATCCCACAGCTGGCAGAAATAATGAAGCAGGCTGGAGCGTATCAAGCCATGAATCTGGATGGCGGCGCATCAAGCGGATTATACTACAATGGCAAATATCTCACGCCCCCTGGGCGTCAGATTAGCAACGCGATTGTGGTTAAATATCAATAGGATGATCTAGCCGGCGGCTACATACGAGCGTGGTGCTAGGTTTCGGTTTCAGCTTCTACTTCTAAGAATACTTTTTTTGATGCATCTATTGCAGTTTGTGCAATAGATGCATTCTTTTTTATAGGAAAATAGGATTCTGTTGTACTTTGTACATTAGAATTCGACCCATTTGTAATAATAAAACGTTTTGGTAACCAATTGGTTGCAGAATGTGCAGTAGAATCGAATTCCAATGTCTTTTTGATAAAAACTATTGTACATAGTGCAATCATAGGAAGCACCTGTTAACTGCAAAAAGTGCAACTATTTCTACTAAAACTCTCTCCAGATTTTTTTAGTTGTATTTTGTGCAATTAAATTTCTAGTTTTCCTCTCTTAGCGCCAAATCTCCACTTTATAGCTGCACTAAGTGCAACTAAAGGATCGGGATGAGCTATTTCGTCAAAAATAATTGTATAAACTACACTTAAATCTGCGACTTTAGCTGAAAGGCACCCCTTCATTCTGCAGTTTCACCCCTCAGCCTGCTAATCTTCTCCTCATATTATTTTTCGGCAGCTAGACGTCCCTTTTGCATAATTTTCCTAGTCCGTGTTACTGTATAACCGTGTGAACCATCTCATTCTTATTTGATCAAAGGAGCACAACTATGGAGACTATTCTAATCATAGAGGACGATGTTAAGCTCGCGAGCCTTCTAAGCACGTATCTATCTAAATATGAATTTCGTACGGTGATCGTAGAGGATTTCAACAGGGTACTGGAGATTTTTAATGACACTAGTCCTGACCTGGTCTTACTTGACGTTAACCTGCCTAAATATGATGGGTTTTATTGGTGTCGCCAGATTCGCACTACCTCACTCTGCCCTATTCTTTTCATATCCGCTCGGGATAGTGGAATGGATCAGGTGATGGCGCTAGAAAATGGCGGGGATGATTACATCACCAAGCCTTTTCATTATGAAGTCGTACTTGCCAAAATCCGCAGCCATTTACGCAGAGCTTACGGCTCTTACTCACAAATTCAAGAGGAACGGACGTTCCAAGCCGGAGAACTAATTCTTTATCCTGAACGGTATGTGATTCAACATGGCGGGCAATCCAGCGAACTGACACAGAAAGAGGCGATCCTGCTAGAAGCTTTAATACTAAAGGAAGGACGTGTCGTAAACCGCGAGCGCCTGCTTGATCTTATGTGGGAAGATCAGCATTTTATTGATGACAATACATTAAATGTCTATATTACCCGTGTTCGCAAAAAGCTTAAAGACCTCGGTCTTGACGATATTGTGGAAACCGTAAGAGGTGCTGGCTATAGGCTTAATGCTACTAAGGATGCGCCATGAAGCTATTTTGGAAAGACCAAATTTCACTAATCCTTTTCTATCTGCTTCAAATGCTACTTATTCCCTTGCTATATTGGCTGTCTGGTGAGAAAAGACCGATCTCTATCATGCTCTACGGCATAGCCTTGAGCACTGTAGTTCTTCTGTTGTATCTCGGGTACCGATACGCTCAGCACCGGAGATTATACGAAGCCTTAAATAATCCCAAGAGTATGCTAGAAGAACATCTTGTTTCCTTAGGAGACACCCCGCTACCAGAAGCTATTTATGAGCTATTACAGCTTATCGATCGCCAGTATCAGGACCAGATCAACCTGCATGTTCGCCGGATGGATCAACATATCGTATTCATGAACCGCTGGGTTCATCAGATGAAGACCCCTCTGTCAGTCATTCAACTTTCGCTAGAGGATCTTGAGGATGAGGCTGCAATAAGTATTCAGGAGGAATTGGAACGTCTGCGCAGAGGGCTGGAAATGGTGATTTATACTTCAAGGCTGGATCGATTTGAGGATGATTTCCATGTGGAGTCGCTAGTTCTTAATAAAGTAGTTAGTGCATCTGTTGCCGAGAACCGCAGGCTTTTCATCCGAAGAGGCATAAAGGTAAATATACAAATTAATCCCAACTTCACCGTATATAGTGATGCCAAATGGTTAATGTTTATGCTAACCCAAATCTTGACCAATGCAGTGAATTACACCTCCGGCACTGATAAAACCGTAACTCTCTCATCGCAGCATATTGGAACAGATTTCGTACTTAATATTACTGATCAAGGTATCGGCATTTCTCCTGAAGACCTCAAACGAGTGTTTAATCCATACTTCACCGGTGAACGAGGACGCCAATACCATGAGTCAACAGGAATGGGACTGTATCTTGTGCAAGAGATTTGCAATCGGCTAGGACATACTGTGGAGCTTCAATCTAAGCTTGGAGAAGGCACTACAGTCCAAATTACTTTTCACAACAGTGACCATTTACAGAGATAAGGTCGGAGGGTACTTCTAGTCATACTTATGGCTACGGAGTCCCTCTTCTTTATGTATGGCCTACTCACTTCGGGTACGAACATAACCTTAAACGCGTTGTAAGATAACATTAAGGTAAATCCATAGCAGTACATAGCCCGATCTTGTAAATTATATACATAACACGTCCCCGCTGAAGGACGGCTGAAATTAGATTGTAATGGAAGGAATGAAAGGAATGAATGTTTTAGAAGTCAAAGGACTTAACAAAGTATATCCGGGCAAAGTAACGACACAGGCCCTCACCGATATTCATCTTAGCATTGAAAGTGGTGAATTCGTTGGAATCATGGGACCCTCAGGGAGCGGCAAAACTACTCTACTTAACATGGTTTCTACCATCGATCAGCCCTCCTCAGGTGAGGTGAATATCAACGGTAGCAATCCTTATCTTTTGAACAAAAAAGACCTTGCTCACTTTCGTCGCAGAGAACTCGGTTTTGTATTTCAAGACTTTAACCTCCTGGAGACTTTAACGGTAGCCGAAAATATCGTGCTTCCCCTAACGCTGGATAATCGCAAGCTCTTCGAGATGGAAACCTTGCTGCAAAAGGTCGCTACACGCTTGAACATTACGGAAATTTTAAATAAACGCACCTATGAAATATCCGGCGGACAACGGCAGCGTACAGCGATTGCCCGAGCGATTATTAGTTCACCTTCGATCATTCTAGCTGATGAACCTACAGGGGCACTCGATTCCAATTCCTCACGAATTGTGATGGAGTCGCTAGAGGATATTAACTGCAAAGAAGGCACTACGTTAATGCTCGTGACACATGATCCGCTGGCAGCGAGCTACTGCAACCGAATTATTTTTATCAAAGACGGGAAACTAGCCGCCGAAATTCACCGGGGAGATAACCGCCAAGCCTTCTTCCAAAAGATTATCGACACACTTTCATTCTGGGGAGGGAATAGTCATGAACTTTCCTCAATTCGCGTTTAACAATGTGAAGCGTAATTCTCGGGCGTATTTTGCCTTTTTCTTAAGTAGTGCTTTTATGGTCATGATCTTCTTTTCGTATTCTGTCTTTATTTATCATCCTGGTGTTGCCAGTATCGAGCTAGGTACAAATTCAGCCGCTGGTATGAAAATCGCTTCTTACATTGTGTTTGTCTTTGCTTTCTTTTTCGTTCTTTACTCGATTAGTGCATTTCTGAAACTTCGTAATCTGGAGTTCGGCATACTAATGATGTTAGGTGCACGTTCAGGTCAGATCAACAAGCTGATTCTTATAGAAAATATGCTGATCGGATTGCTGTCCATAGTAACAGGTATGTCTTTCGGCATGCTTTTATCCAAGTTGTTTTTGCTGCTCAGCACGACCATTATGGGAATGGATCCTTTACCCTTCTATTGGCCAGTTAAACCACTGTTGATCACATCTATTTCTTTTATCTCACTGTTTCTGGTCATCTCTATCTTCACACTGTTATTTATCCGCAAACATCAAGTCCTTGATCTGTTAAAAGGGAGTGTTAAACCTAAAAAGGAGCCCCGTGTATCATGGCTGCTCTCCCTCCTTGGGCTTCTGTTGTTGACGGCTGGGGCACTCGCCATTCGAAAGCAATTGTCTCCAATTACGTTATTAGTTGCTGCAGTCACGGGGATCACAGGTACCTATTTCTTTTACTCCCAACTGTCCGTACTCGGAATACGTCTGCTTAAACTAAGTCGCAAGCGACTTTGGCGTGGAACCAACCTGTTATGGATTTCCGAGATGAGTTACAAGATCAAAGATAATGCAAGAATGCTGTTTCTTGTAACGGTTGTAACCTCACTTGCTTGCATGGCGTCTGGATTTATTTTATCGATTAATCAAGCAAACGTAGAACTCTATAAAAGCAGTCCATTCGCTATAGAGTATTCGATTTATAAACCGGGGAAAACTCCCCCTGACTTAGAACCCATTCATAATAAATTACAAAACGCCAAAGTGGAGTATACAGAGAATAAAATCGAGCTAATCTCTGCCTCCATTCAGAGTCTGGGTAAAGAAGATACCCAAAGCATTGATTTAATATCCTGGTCCCAGTTCAATCAGTTATCTTCAAAAATGGATATGTCCGATGTTGCTCCCTTATCTGACAAAGAAGCTGTCTTACTGCTAAACCCTCAGGTGAATTCACAGAACTACACTACTAATCAAAAGATTCTGCTGAAGGTTCAAAACGATGCGGAGCTTATGCTGAAAGAGGTACGAGTTCCGAAGAGCCATCCCATGGGGCAATATTCAAGCTCACTCTTAATTGTAGATGACAGCTTCTACTACAATATATCTTCTTCAGCAGCACAGTACACGAGACCATATGTGAAATATCTATATAAAATCCCTGCTTGGGACGGTCCATTGCCTGTGGATACCTCAGCTGAAACCATTATCACTAATGAACTGATCCAGTGGAGCAGGGATTCCAACAATACCAACAATCAATATATCTCCATATTAAATGCTCGAGCAGATAGTTATCTAACTACCAAACAAGGTACGGCTATGATTAGCTTTATAGGGATCTTTGTCGCGCTTATCTTCTCGCTTTCTTCGGCCAGTTTTCTCTTTTTCAAGCTTCATACTGAGCTAAATGCAGATAAGCAAATGTATAATGCCTTGTCTAAAATCGGTCTAAGCGTCAAAGAAATGTCTGCTTCTGCCACCAGACAAATCGCTGTGCTATTCTATATTCCGATCATTGTCTCCACCATCCAGACGCTTGTCGTAATAAGGCCGGTATTGAAGCAAATTAGTATCACGAATGTAACGGTGCCCGTGCTAATTACATCCGGAGCATTCCTCGCCGTTCAGACGATATATTTCATTATTGCGAGATCACGCTACATTCATAGTCTCAAGAGGATAATGGTATGAAGAATAGGATGAAAAGAATCGTAACACTCGATGTACTCCGTGGCTTTGCTCTGATGGGTATCATCTTCATAAACATTCGTCAGATGGTATTCGGTACGATGGAATTTAACTCGCTCGATTTGCAGATTATTCGTTTTCTTGATGTAGCAGTGGATCACCGTTTTTTTGTGATCTTCTCATTTTTATTCGGTGTTGGCTTTCAGCTATTCTTATCCGGGGCTGAAGCTAAAGGGGAGTCTAAGCCCCGTTTATTATTTCTGCGTAGGTTGTTCATTTTATTTCTAATCGGTCTGGTACACCATTATTTCCAACCCGGTGAAACCTTGCTCATCTACGCAGTCATTGGACTGATTCTCCTTCCTTTTCATAAGGTAAAGTCAAGTTTTGTATTGGCTGCGGGCATTGTGGTCACCCTTGCAGGTCTCTACTTAGGTCCGATAGTGGTAACGTTTGGCATGTTTCTGCTAGGGCATTGGAGTGGTCTGATTGGATTATTTCAGAGTCCATCACGGTATAAGCGAGGATTACGGATCACACAAGCAGTTTCTCTGCTGCTAATTATTCCTATGTATTTTGCACAGCAGAATATCATGAATAGTACGGGCGCTCTGGATGTTGCCCTCGCGGTAGGCGGGCTTCCAGTCAGTATTCTTTATGTGACAACGCTAACCCTACTCATGCGCCATGGAGTTGTACAGAAACTACTTGCGCCCCTGGCTTCTCTAGGCAGAATGGCTTTAACCAATTATTTAATGCAAACCGTTATTATACTAACACTATCCAATCTGCTAGATTGGCCTGGTACAGTGCATGTATCGACACAGATGATTGCGGCAGCGGCCATACTGCTTCTACAGATCATATTTAGTACCCTTATACTCAAACGGTTCCGGATGGGACCCGCAGAATATTTATGGCGACTCGGAACTTATGGTAGGAAACGTATGGTTAAACAGCAATAAGATCGTATCGAAAGGATTCTGGCTGATCTATGAGCATTTTGCTATAGTTGAACTACTACTTTCTGCAGCAAGGAGGCTCCAGATTCATGTCCAAGGCCGACCATATGTTATCCATTCTCTGGATGCTCAAACAACGGGGAAGAACCGCCGGAGAACTAGCCGAAGCGCTAGAGATCAGTGTCCGCTCTGTATACAGATACATCGATGCGCTATGCATCAGTGGTGTACCCGTTATCGCGGATAGCGGACCTGGCGGCGGTTACAGCTTACCCGAACATTTTATTGAGGCTCCATTATTCTTTGACTCCGAAGAGCAGCGCGCCCTTCTACAAGCTTCTTCTTTTGCCAGGGGGACCGGATATCCTTATGTTGAAGCTCTGGACCGAGCCCTATCCAAGCTGAAAAGATATAGCAATGCCCAGCAATTAGAACAAATGGAGCGCCATGAGAATGGCATTGAGACGATCCATTCTCCTTCCCCGTCGCTTAGCCATCTGATTGAAGAATTGGAATTGGGGGCAGCGAACGGATACACCCTGCAAATGGAATATCGTAAAGGTAATGGAGAAACCAAATCATCCCGTGCCATTGATCCTTACGGACTTGTACTCTGGAAGGGGCAATGGTACACCGTAGCTTACTGCCACGAGCGACAAGAAATTCGTAGTTTCAGGGTCGATAGAATCATTGAACTGCACCGTACAGAAGCTGTGTTCGCTCGTCCTGCTGACTTCTCTGCACGTGATTTTTTGTTAAAGAGCTTACTGCCTGCACGGAATACTGAAGAGAAACTAGTTACAGCAGTCATCGCATCCGACGAGGGAGTCTTGAATGATCTATGCAGTCATTGGTTGTTCGGACATACGCTGGTACAGCGCATGGAAGGACAAGCCTGCTTTCAAGTGGACGAAACTTCTTTACTGACTTATGCACCCTACTTCTTGTTGCCTTATGGAACCACATTACGAATCATGGAGCCTTCTTCACTAAGAGAAAGACTAGCCTCCATAGCCTCCAATTTAGCTGCTCATTATAAGACATAAATTATTCTTTAGGATCACTGACCGTAGTTGTCAGTGATCCTTTTGTATAGTGTAAATGAGTCTGAGGGAATAAATGCACTATAAATCAAGGAGGAATAACGAATGAAGGAACTACACTATGAATTTTATATTGACGGAACACCTGAGCAGGTATGGGAAACCTTAATCTCTCCGGAAGGTACGAAGCAGATTTATTACGGCAGCGTTATTCGTTCGACCTTCAAAGAAGGAGAATTACTGGAATACATCGGACCCGGTGCAGATGGAGATGAAACGCTTCATGTCTATGGGACTCTGCTGGAATTCACCCCACAAAAAGCACTGCGTTTCACGCATAAGGTCGGCCCCTCCTATCATAAAGGACATGAAAGATATGAATCGCGTATTTCTTGGCTGCTTGAACCAGTGGGTGGAACCACTAAGCTCACGCTTATCCACGACGAATGGCATCCTGAAGATCCTTCGTATGCTGGCAGCACCGGCGCTTGGTGGCAAATTCTAAGCAATACCAAAACCTTAGTAGAGACTGGGCGTACGCTTGATTTTGGCAGTTGGACGTAACTTCACGGCTAATAAAAACTTGGATTAGACTATTCCAATTAAAGACAAGCCTATAAGTAGACTCAACCTTAGCCCCTCGGCTGGAGAGCGCAAGCCTTCTTTCCGTTAGGGGCTTTTTTGCGCCTAAATTAATTTTGCCTTAGGGAAACATTATTGTTGCAGGGACAAAGTTGTTCACATATACTAATATTGTGTCAGACCACAAGAAAAATTCCAATGCACAAAATATTAACCATAAAAATACAAATAATAATAAATGAAAGAAGGGGATCTAATGTCTGGAGCTAGTATTCCTTTATCAGAAGCGGCTAAAGGAAGCACACTGTGTATCAGCGGCATTGAAGTTCAGGGTGTGCTTAGAAGAAGATTACTGGATCTCGGGTTTGTAGTCGGTAATGCCGTTGAGGTGTTACGGCGTAGTCCCTTAGGAGATCCTATAGCTTTTCGGGTAAGCAACACGACCATTGCATTACGTAGAGAAGAAAGCTCTTTAATATTTGGAGAAGTCATCGGAGGTGTAGAAGCATGAGTCATTTCACAGTCGCTTTTGCAGGCAATCCTAACACTGGCAAAAGCACGCTTTTCAATCTGCTGACCGGCATGCGCCAGCATACAGGAAACTGGGCAGGTAAAACCGTCATTACTGCAGAAGGCGAGTTTAAGCATAAGGACCGTACGTACCTCGCAGTAGATCTACCTGGTACGTATTCGCTGTACTCGAATTCTGCTGATGAAGAAGCGGCTAGAGATTATATTATTTTTGAACAGCCAGATGTGACACTAGTTGTTCTTGACGCTACTTCACTAGAACGAAATCTCAACCTTGCCTTGCAAGTGCTGGAGATTACCGGGCGGGCTGTAGTCTGCATCAACCTCATCGATGAAGCCCGTAAACTCGGTATCGACATCAATCTGAAACGTATTTCCAAACGTCTCGGCGTGCCTGTTGTAGCGATATCGGCTCGCAATAAAATCGGTATTGAGGCGTTATTGGATCAGGTGGAGCGAGTGGCTACAGGCGCACTCACTGCACAGCCACTGCGTATTACGTACAACGAGGAGATTGAACGAGGAATTGTAGAGCTTACACCGCTGGTAGAACAAACCATTGGCAGCAAATACCCGGCCCGCTGGATTGCATTGCGCCTGTTAGATGGTGATGACAGCCTTCTTACCTCACTTAAAGAGAATATGAGGAATAAAGAATTACCTGAAACAAAGGAGGTCATCGGTCATGGAGTCACCGCATATCACTAAGGGATTAGATCCTCTAGATTCCTTGCTGTTCACAGCGAAAAAGCTCGCTGACGGCGGAGCGATACGGGATGAAATTGTCAGTGGTATCTATGGCGTATCCGCAGGCATCTGCGGGGATGCAGTCACCTATAGGGATAAGAAAAAGCTGAACAGTACTTATAAGCTAGATAATATCGTAACTTCAAAAATATGGGGATTCCCCATTATGCTCGCCATCCTCGGTATCGTGTTCTGGTTTACGATTGCCGGCGCCAACTATCCTTCAAGCTGGCTTGCTTCCTTCTTCGGCTTCATCGAAGGTTATCTCACTGCCGGATTTGAGGCGATCCATGCCCCCGCTTGGCTAAACGGTGTACTTGTTCTTGGATTATATCGAGGAACCTCTTGGGTCATCAGCGTCATGTTGCCACCAATGATGATATTTTTCCCAGTGTTTGCGCTGCTTGAGAATTTCGGGTATCTGCCGAGGGTTGCTTTTAACATGGATCGGTTGTTCAAAAAATCAGGCGGTCACGGCAAGCAAGCTTTGACCATGTCTATGGGTTTCGGCTGTAATGCCGCCGCGATCCTCTCCACACGAATCATCGAATCGCCACGTGAACGGATGCTCGCTATTTTGACCAACAATTTCGTTCCATGTAACGGCCGCTGGCCGACCTTGATTCTTTTGTCTTCCTTATTCATGGCAGGAGCGGCTACGACAGGCGCACTCCGTACACTCACCACTGCCTCCGTACTTATGGGGATGGTGCTAATCGGCATCATCGTTACCCTAACGGTTTCCTGGGTCATGTCCAAAACTGCGCTACGTGGTGTGCCGACACATTACACGCTGGAGCTCCCACCCTATCGTCGTCCACAAATTTGGAAGACCATACTTATTTCCTCTAAAGATAAGTCCCTTAACGTACTTACTCGTGCTATCGTCGTTGCTGCCCCTGCCGGTATTATCACTTGGATCTTAGGCAATCTATTTATTGGCGGTGATTCTGTCCTGAATCATATGGCCGCTTTCTTCGATCCTTTTGCACATATGCTCGGCATGGATGGCTTTATCATCATGGCCTTTATTCTTGGACTTCCTGCGAATGAAATCGTACTGCCCATTCTGCTTATGGGCTATATGTCCTCTGGAGCTATGGTCGATATCGACAGCTTGGGCAGCATCAAAGATGTCTTTTTATCACATGGCTGGACTTGGCTGACCGCACTAAATATGATGCTATTCTCCCTGCTCCACTATCCTTGCGGCACCACACTCGTGAACATTTATAAGGAAACGAAAAGCATGAAGTGGGCTGTGCTCTCAGCTGTCATCCCGCTCGGCATCGCCTTCGGAGTAACTTTTGCTGTCGCACAACTCGCTCGGTTGTTCGGGTGGGTGTGACGTAAGCCTGCGGCATGAAATTCCCCCTCTTCACCTTGATTACCGGCAGCACCTTATATCACTTTCATTACCTAACTTCAGCTGGCTTCACATATTTCTAGCCTCCTTGAAATATGTTTAGGAAAATCCTCCCTCTAATTCGGACTTCATAAGTGAAAATTGAACTTTTTGCGGAATTACTCCCTATAAATGAGCGGATTATTGCCAAAACGGGCAATTCCTGCTGAATTACAGGGGGGATTTCCCTGAATATTGATGATATGGAGTATCAACTCAAACAAATAAGCGGTAGCCCGAATAACTCCCGGGCGACCGCTTCATCACACCAACATTTTATTTCTTTCGCGTTCCACCATCTCTACGACGGTAGAGCACAGCGCCAGCTATCGCTATCAAAACGATAATGACTCCACTGATCCCTACATTCACAAGTGGCAAGGAATCACTGCCCGCAGCTGGTTTTCCCGTAACATCAGCCGGATCATTATTCCCAGCTCCTGATTTCGGTGAATGATTTGATGTTACCTCCGGAGAAGCTGTAGGAGTCCCTGCCGATATACTTGGTCCAAGCTCCTTCAGATCCTCTGATGCCGAGGCAAGCAGCTTTGTTCGACTGCATAAACTGGCCACTAGTTTATCTGATTCTCCTTCTCCATTCGCACTAGCATAGACGATATAACTTTCCCCTTCCACGAATTCAAACCCACAGCTGGCAGACGATAAAGCAGTAGTCAAAGTAACTTGATTCCCCTCGACCCCTTTCCAGCTGGAATCGACTTCAAAGGTTACTTTTACTGGATCCGCAGATGAGATTAGAGTCCCCTTTGGCTCCTTTTTGTCCACTACTTTCCCTGTAAAGACGGCTGAACTTGACTCCATCGCCTCAAGTGGCTCCGCAGGTACAACACAGGAACACGCATAAGTAACGGAAGGATGCACCGTCAGCAAGGCCATAAATATTAACGTTATACTTAGGAACATCATAAGTGGACTACGAAACTTGGCCTTAAACATCATAATAACCTCCTTCTTTACTCTACAGACGGAACAGTAGAAGAAAGTGTTACAACAATTTCCAAACAAGTTGTACTTGTCTAATCTTTTCCCTCCTAATTAGTCTTCATTAGTTCCTCATGTCTAATATACCTACTCATAACCCCCGCGCTATAGCAATCAACCGCTGAATCCCCTCACGTAGCACTCCTTCGCTTGCAAAGGAGTAACTTACTCTAATCCTCGACTTCATCTCACCAAGGGGATCAAATAACTCTCCTGGCACAAAAGCAATCGACTCCGCCATACTTGAGGCAAACAGTCGATCCGCCGAAAGATGGTCCGGCAGCTTCACCCATAAATTCAAGCCCCCTTGCGGAGGTGTCCACTCCCACCCAGTCCCAGCCAGCTCCTCCTCTACAATCTCCTTATGCACCTGAAGCGCAATGCGTAGCTTACCGAGATGCTGTTGCAAACGTGATGACGTGTAGTAATGTAGGAATATTTTCTGGTTAAGCAGCGGAGTACCATTGTCCGCGAGTGATTTGGCCGTGATCAGGCGCTCCATAAACGGATAGCGACAAGCCACCGCGCAGATCCGTAAGCCTGGGGCTACATATTTACTGAAGCTGCTAATATAGATCACCCAACCTTCGGTATCGTAAGCAAAAAAGGGTGGCGGGGGCTCCTCTTCAAAATACATATCGCGGAACGGATCATCTTCGACTAACAGACAGCGATAACGCTCGGCAAGCTCGACCAACAGTTTACGTTGCTGCGCTGGCACCGTATATCCAGTTGGATTATGATGGGTCGGATTGATATAGAACATGCGTGGTTTATGCTTTTTCATCAAAGCTTCAACTTTCTCCAAGTCATAGCCCGTCGGAGTAATCTCCACTGGAATCAACCGTGCCCCCTCCCGGCGAAAAACATCCATGGCCACACTGTAGGTTGGTCGCTCCACAAGCACCGTGTCCATAGGCCCGAGCACAATTCGGGCAATCAGATTGATCGCCTGCTGCGCGCCTGAAGTAATAAGCAACTCTTCCGAGGATAACTGTAACCGATGTTTCTTCCGAAAATGACGACTTAACGTCTCACGTAGCTCTTCATCTCCCTGAACCGAAGAGTATGTTCCCATTACCTTGGGATATAAATCGAACACCTTTTTAACATAGTCGGATAGAAAAAGGTTCGGCAGTAATCCCGGATCAATCAGCGCTTGAGAGAACTGATACTTGGTCGGCACTCTTTGTATATCTGATAGCGGATTAGTGAGCGCATAAGCAGATACTGCGGCACCCTCTTCAATTGAAGGAAGCCCACTTACTGGCGATACGTAATAACCCGATTTATCTTTTACATAAACTTTACCATCCTCTGTCAGCATTCTATACGCTTTGAATACCGTCAGTCGATGTACCTTTAATTCCTCCGCCAGCAGCCGTATAGAAGGAAGCTTATCATGTGCCCCCCACTCCCCTCGCTCCATGCGATTCATTAGAAATTCATATACCTGCCGAAACAAGGGATGATTATGCTCCACGCTCGCTGACTTTTTCACCTCACTGCAACTCCTCTCCGAACAACTCCTATTTACAGTATTGTACACGATTTTCGAAGTCATCTGTTCTATTCAACATCATCTGTTCTGTGTTCTCCCCTATATGATTAACGGACTGGTTCAAGGATCGCTATATACACACACTAAAGGGGACTTTCAAAATGATCTTATTCGCTTATGCACTTGTATGTCTGATCTTCGGCACGACCTTTCTAGCTATCAAAATCGGTGTGGATGCCGGTGCGCCGCCCTTCTTTTCAGCAGGCTTGCGATTTTTTGTTGCAGGCGCTGTTCTATTTCTATGGATGGTCTGGAAACGAAAGGCTAGCTTCTCCCTGCTCCTGCGTAAAGAAATGCTCTTCACCGGATCTGCGTTAACCTTTGGCACCTTTGCAGGTCTCTACTGGGCTGAACAATATGTATCTTCCGGGTTAGCAGCTGTACTCTCTGCCACGGGTCCGATCATGATTCTGTTGCTCCAAACTTCTATTCTTCGTCAAAAAGCACCTGCCATCTCCCTATATGGTTGTATCATCGGATTGACTGGCGTACTGCTGCTCGTTCTTCCTAATCTTGTCGTTGATATTTCACCGTTATGGCTCATCGGCTGCGCAGCTGTCCTCATTGGGGAATGCTGTTACGCAATAGGTGCGATTTATTCTAAAAAAGTAATCAACAGTATGCCTGAGGTCTCTCCAATCGCACTAAATGCAGCCCAAATGATGTATGGTGGAGTGTTGTTATTCATTCTTTCCTTAGCCACCGAAAATGTACATCCTGAGTTTCTGCTTTCTTACGAGACTGCAGGCTCACTGCTTTATCTAATCGTAATCGGCTCTATGGTCGGCCATTCGTTGTTCTACTGGCTCGTCGCTAAAACAAATCCTGTGTTTCCTTCTACCTGGCTCTATATCTCTCCACCAATTGCCGTAGGGGTTGGCTTTTTCTTTTATAATGAAGCCGTGAATTGGGTTACGATCCTCGGTGTATTCACTATCATTGCTGGGACCATCCTGGTCAATGCTGACGCCTTGAAGCAATTAATGCTAAAGCGTAGGGTCAGCACATCTGCGTCAAAAAAAATGAATATATGACGTACTATATATTGCATTTATGACCACTATTGCGTATTATATAACCAAATTAAATTAAAAACATCTATATATGACTCATATATGAAAGGAGGATTCGCTTAACGGCGCTTCTTTTCTAAAGAGGAATGCCTTTTTATCTGAAGTGGAGGGAATTGCGATCGAACTGACATCACGTCAACTAGAAATCATTGATATTGTGAACAAAAGAGCTCCGATTACCGGCGAACAGATTGCCGAATGTCTGAACTTAACACGGCCAACGATTCGCTCCGATCTCTCTGTTCTGGTTATGCTCAAATATATCGATGCTAAACCTAAAGTCGGTTACTTCCCAGGACTCAAATCATCTAATCGTCTGGGAAGCAATTATTTGTTACAGGAGACAAAGGTAAAAGAGATTCAAAGTGTACCTATTATTATCCGTGAGACTACTACGGTTCAAGATGCCGTAGTTACGCTATTTCTACAGGATGTTGGTACCCTTATTATTTGTGACGAAGAGGGCAAACTCACCGGTGTTGCTTCACGTAAGGATTTTCTAAAGGTAACCCTTGGCAATCCGGGTGCTGTCTCCATGCCCGTAAGCATGGTCATGACACGCCAGCCCAAAGTAGTCACAACTTCACCAGATGAGACGGTGCTTGATGCCGCACATAAAATGATTTTTCACGAGGTAGATAGTTTACCGGTAGTAGTCCCCAGCGCCACAGAAGACAGTGGTACGAAACTGGATGTCATAGGACGTTTGACGAAAACTGCTATCGTAAAACTTCTCCTCGAACTTGAAGCCAAAGGATAACAGGAGGAATTCATGAGCATCGAGCAATCTTCCAACCTAATAACGATCTGCTCAGATTCTATAGGAGATACGGCGGAAGCTGTCGTGCAGGCCGTTATTCACCAATTCCAGAATCAGCAGATCACCATCAAAAGATACGGGAACATTAGACACGAAGAGGAGCTCCGGAAGCTTATGGAAGAAGCCGCCCAGCATCAAGGTTTTGTCGTCTATACGCTGGTGCAGCCGGAGCTAAGAGAAATGATTAAAGAAGAGGCCGTACGGCTTGACCTTCGGATCGTCGATATCATGGGCCCCATGATGCAAGCTTTCATCGATACGTTTGACGATGCTCCACAGCAGCGACCGGGTCTGTTGCACCAGCTTGATGAGAACTATTTCCGCCGCATGGAGGCTATCGAATTCACAGTTGCCTGTGATGATGGCCGTGATCTCGGCGCTATGCTGAAGGCCGATATCGTTCTGCTAGGGATGTCACGTACTTCGAAGACACCACTTAGTATCTTTTTGGCCCATCGGGGAAAAAAGGTCGTTAACTATCCGATTATTCCGGAAATTGCTCCTCCGCAGGAGCTGTTAAGCTTGCCAACGAACCGACTGATCGGACTAACTATGAAGCCGGAGTATATGCTGAAAATTCGCTCCGAGCGGCTGAAGGTGCTTGGGTTACCGACTGGCTCCCAATATGCAAGTCTGGAGCGGATTACAGAGGAGATGGAATATGCCTCTTCCCTGTTCAATAAGCTAGGCTGTCCTGTAATCGATATTACCGACAAAGCTATAGAAGAAACTGCTGGTATTATTATGGGTTATATCTAACATTCATTCGGATTATTAACTAAAAATTAGATTTACTGGGGGGAATTGGAATGGATCGCGAACTGGCTCTTGAGATTGTACGGGTAACTGAACTAGGTGCATTATCCTCAGCTCGCTGGATCGGGCGGGGAGATAAAAATGCGGCAGATGATGCAGCCACGACTGCCATCCGCTCCATGTTTGATTCTGTCTCCATCGACGGAACGGTCGTCATTGGTGAAGGAGAAATGGATGATGCTCCAATGCTCTATATTGGCGAGAAAGTCGGGAATCAAAAGGGTCCTTCTGTCGATGTAGCCGTCGATCCTCTGGAAGGCACTGAGGTGGTAGCCTGTGGTCTACACAATGCCCAATCCGTGATTGCTATAGCAGATAAGGGCAGCCTGCTGCATGCTCCAGATATTTATATGGAGAAACTTGCTTGCGGTCCTGAGCTTGCTGGGAAGCTTAGTCTCGAAGATCCTGTAGAGGTCACTCTCCAGAAAGCATGCCACTACAGTGGCAAGTCCCTCTCCGAGCTAACCGTAATGGTTCTTGACCGCAAACGGCATGAGCAGCTCATTCATAGCCTTCGTGAAGCGGGTGTACGGATTAAGCTGCTAGGTCACGGAGATGTAGCTGGCGCTATTGCGGCTGCACTGCCGGATAGCGATGTCGATTTGTACATGGGCTCGGGCGGAGCACCTGAAGGCGTCCTTGCCGCTGCCGCACTGAAATGTCTTGGCGGAGAAATGCAGGGCCGTTTGCTTCCCGATGGACCTCTTGAGCAGCAGCGCTGTGTGCGTATGGGAATTTCCAATCCTACGCGAGTGTTATACATGGAGGATTTGGTTGGCACAGGTGACGTACTCTTTGCCGCCACTGGCGTAACCTCAGGTGAATTCCTGAACGGTGTCCGTTTTATTGGCAAAGAACGAGCCGAGACACATTCAGTCATCATGCGGGCACAGAGTCGAACGATCCGCTACATCCGTAGTATTCATTTCCTGCCTGGCAAAGAAATACCGGATGGACTAACCGTTAGACAGAATGTTGCCTCTTTATAAAACCACAAAAAACAGGCTATCTCACCAGCTCACCCATGGCTAGTGAAATAGTCTGTTTTTTACGATATAACTAATCTTAACTTATTTATTTCTAATACGCTCACTCGCTAAGGTATCCATGGCATCCAAGGTTCCTGTAGCTTGAGCTAGATTTCTCGCCTCTTGTTGATCAGCGGCCCGGAGCTCATCGCTTTCCTTTACACTGCCATCATAGTTTCTATTCTCAGCTGTATTTATATTCGCGATATCCTCAAAACGGTCTGAGTTCAGACTATTATGCTGTACGAAGATCCGCTTCACTTCTTCCTCCTTCCGCTCACCCTCCACATCCACCATTACAAGAATATGGCCTTCATCTACGTAGTTATCGTAACGTTTGGCTTCCTCTTCAGGAATGCCAAGTCCAATAAGACCGCCAACTAATCCACCGCTGCCTGCACCTATTGCCGCTCCAGCCAGCGTTGCCGCAAGCGGTCCCGCTGCGATAATCGGTCCAATACCCGGAATAGCCAAAGCGCCTATCCCCATCAGTAGCCCTGTTAATCCACCCAATAGACCACCGGTAGCTGCACCAGTAGCTATTCCTTCCGGCGCTTGGGTCCCTGATTCATCTCTAAGCGTATCCTCACTCTCGTTATTTCTCGCGATAATTGAAATGTCCTCCGTCCTGCAGCCTTGACGTTTCAACTCTTCAATAGCCCTCGAAGCTTCGTATTCGGCAGCAAAAACACCTACTATTCTCTTATTCATCTCCATTACCTCCTAGTGATCGAAGTTAGCTCATACGTTCAGCTTCATAGCTTACTTAACCAAACTGAGCTGGGATAAACTTCTATCACAGAAATTCGCAAACCATTCCAGGTAATGTTCCCACTAAAATATGCTGTATAATAAAAGAAAGTGGGCAAAATCACCCTTAGTTAACTCTATAAAAGAAAGAGACGGAAGCGATCATGGCGATATTTAATTATAATTCTGAGCGTCCCTTCAGAGGAAATCCCGATCTGCATCTCCATTACTGGGGGCGGGAGCAGTGTCTACCTGGGCATTTTTTCGGACCCGGGGTTCGTGACGTTTACAAAATACATTTCATTCATGAGGGAATGGGAAAGGTATCTGTGGGTGAACAGACCCATATCCTGCAAGCGGGACAAGCTTTTCTTACCTACCCTCATATCGTTACTTCTTATGCAGCGGACCTGACCAATCCCTGGATCTATTCCTGGGTAGCCTTTACCGGAGAACAGGTATCATATATTTTATCCAAAACCTCCTTGTCCCCTGAGCAGCCAATCTTCCCGATGGATGAAAAGCTTATGCCTAATCTCTACGAACGCCTGACAGAAGCAGCCGACACTTCGGATTGTCTTGACCTGCCGCTAAAAGCGATTATGTATGATTTTTTCTCCCTCTTGCTACAAGCGGTGCCAGCTGTTCCGGATGTACTTCCTTTACCGCGTCAAAAGAGTATTTACGTCGAGCAAAGTCTCCACTTTTTGCATACACATTATTGTGAGAACATTTCGGTGGAAATGCTGTCTTCTTCTCTCAAGCTGGATCGCAAATATTTATCTTCCTTGTTCAAACGGACCATTGGTATGCCACCACAACAGTATTTATTGAATTACCGAATCGCTAAAGCATGCGAGCTTCTGACAGAAACCCTCTGTACTATCGGTGAGATCTCGCGTTCCGTCGGCTATCAGGACCCCTTACTCTTTTCGCGGATGTTCAAGAAGGTGAAAGGTTGTTCCCCAAAAGAATACCGTGTCCGTCATCTCGAAAATGACATTGTGCTATAAACTTCTTCCTTGCTGACATACGTTTGTCCGGGATCTTTCGCTACAATAAGGACGTAACATAATCAGAAATAAACCTTTTTAGGAGGAAATAATGATGTATAACGCAAGCGCTACCAGATATGACAATATGAAATATAACCGCACTGGAAAAAGCGGTCTACTCCTTCCGGCGATCTCGCTAGGACTTTGGCATAACTTTGGCGGAAACGACTTATTCGAGAATGGTCGCGCCATGGCAAGAAGAGCTTTCGATCTTGGAATCACTCATTTTGATCTCGCTAATAACTACGGTCCCCCAGCTGGCTCCGCAGAAGAAAGCTTTGGTCAAATCCTTAAGAAGGATCTTGCTCCTTATCGTGATGAAATGGTCATCTCTACTAAGGCTGGATATTATATGTGGGCCGGTCCTTATGGCGAATGGGGCTCCAAGAAATATCTCGTCTCCAGTCTAGACCAAAGCTTGAAACGTATGGGCCTTGATTATGTAGATATTTTCTATCACCACCGTCCAGATCCGAATACACCACTGGAAGAGACTATGGCTGCGCTGGATCTTATTGTACGTCAAGGTAAAGCGCTGTATGTTGGGATTTCGAATTACAGCCCTGAACAGACACGCGAAGCGGCACAAATTCTTCGTCGACTAGGAACGCCATGCCTGATTCATCAACCTAACTACTCCATGATGTCCCGCTGGATTGAAGATGGCTTGCAGGATGTATTAGCTGAGGAAGGTATCGGTTCGATTGTGTTCTCCCCACTACAAGGAGGCATTCTGACCGACCGCTATCTAAACGGAATCGCTCCTGATTCTCGTGCTGCTGGACCTAGTGTATTCCTGTCCGAGAATGCTATTACTGAAGAGGCGATCGGCAAAGTTCGTAAACTGAACGAGATTGCTGCTGCACGTGGACAAAAAATGTCTCAGCTAGCGTTGTCTTGGGTACTCCGCGAAGGTAAAGTCACTTCTGCTCTGATCGGCGCAAGTAAAGTGAGCCAGATTGAAGATGCTGTCGCTTCCTTGAATGCACCGGAGCTAAGCGCAGAAGAGCTGGAGCAAATCGAGACGATTTTGCGAGGATAATTATAGATTAAACCATAAAGACGGCCAATGAGGTCAGGCAGCTTAAGCTGCTCTGGCACTTCATTGGCCGTTTTTTTAAACATTTTAGATTAGGAGATCAATTGCACTCATTAGCATGACAACCATTTCCTGACGAGAAATTGCCAGGTGCAAACTTCTGCGCACAGCGTTTATAACAGAGTTCAATTCAAGTACTACATTATCTGGCACGTCCGTTTTCTCACCTCATTACAGTATATAAATGAAGTCAACTTTAAAGTCAAAATAAAAAGCCTACTCCGAAGAATAGGCTTGATTGAAAGATATTTATGTTCGAGTTCCTAGTCTACATAGGCTTCTGACAGTATATAAGTGCTACTGTTATAGGTCTCTACATCATATGAAAAATAGACGTAAACAGTACTGAGAGCATTAAAGTCTTTCGGCTGAAAAGAGAAGCTGAAACGTTGGAAGTACTCATTTTTATCACTGATAAGCCCAACCTCAATATCAGAAAGTTTAGCATTCTGTAAAGCCTTTGCAAAGGAATTGAGAGTTGATGCCGAATTCGCTTTTTTTGTGCCTGTTATCAAATCAGAATAATTATTTATAAAGTAGTCATCACCCAAAGAAGTTCCCGAATTCTCACGAGAAGTGGATACATTTTTCGATAAATAAGCGGCGTAGTTGGAAGTATCTCCACTTAATAGGGAATCTCCGTACATTTTAAGAAGAATCACAGCTTGTTCCTTTAATTTGCTAGTCATTTGTGATGTAGTTCCAGAAAGTACCTTGATATCACTAGAAGTCGATGATGTGCTTGTACTTGGAGATGTGACTGGAGTCGACGATGTGCTTGTACTTGGAGATGTGACTGGAGTCGATGATGTGCTTGTACTTGGAGATGTGACTGGAGATGTGACTGGAGTCGTCGCATCATTATAAGGAATCCCGTTTGCGGAACCACTATCCAGTGAAATCACTTGTGTTGCGCTGTTCAACGACAAGTTGACACCAAGAGCCTCTGCTGTAGAACGTAGTGGTAGATAGGTAGTACCGTTGTAGACAAGCGCGGAGAGATTCTTTCCATTACTATCTTTTGGTTGCCATGAATCACCATCAACTTTAAACTTGATATTTGAATTTAAAGCGGCTTGAATCTTTGTGATACCATTTGCTGCTCCCGCTCCAACTACCCCGAACACTAAGCTGCATACTACTAATGAACTGATGAATACGGACTTCTTCACTTGCATAGACATATTTCCCCCTAGATGTAATTGATGTATCCCTTAGTATGTAGAACATTAGGTTACCCGTTGGGTTACTAATGGATTATCTCAGTACGATTCTTCTGAACCAAATAACTTTTTCATACCGTTCGCTGAATACTCTCACAACCTTCTTCAAAAAAGGAGTTCCTGTAGTAGAATGAAAACCGCAGACAATCTTCTCCTCATTAAATATGTATTCAATGGAAATACTTACCTATAGTAAGACATAATCTAACAAATAACAATGTATTTTTTAATATACACCACGTTATTTTCGACTTTCATCCACTTTCTTCAACATAACAATCATTGCGATGAACACCAACACCCGTTCACTCCGACATCCAGTGCAATCTGCAAATTATGTTGATGTACATATTTTACATATAAGAAGGGAATAGAACCGCAAAACCACCATCACCAACATAAGAATAATAAGGATACTGGCAAGAGTAGAGAGACATTGATCGCTTCCAGCGCAGCCGTTACACCATAGAGCACAGCAGACAACGCCAAAAAGGAACGGGTATAAAAATACCCCGCTCCTATAGATCCAGCAACGATAAAAATAAGTAAGGTGTAAAAAGGTAGCTTTTCAAGTTTATGTGTTGTCATCATAACTACTCTTGTTCGACAGGATTCACTGGAATCCCTTCTATCCTACTCACCCAAAGATCTGCGTGATATACACCATAATTAATAATCCAAAGATAAACGAATACGTCGAAGGCCGTTCGTAACCATGACCATGACTCTCTGGAATAAGTTCCTTGTAGACGATGAATAGCATAGCCCCGGCGGCAAAAGCAAGACCATAGCCCACAACATTCTGTAGGTAACTCGCCGTAAAATACCCAATAACCGCAGATACCATCTCCATAAGTCCGGTAAGCGTAACGATTCCCAAGGCTTTTAACTTAGTTGTTCTAGAGTTCATCAGAAAGACTGCGAGAATCAATCCTTCAGGCATATTTTGTGCACCAATCGCTATGGCCACGGTAGGACCCAGACTGGCTTGTTCACTGGCATAACTGAATCCCGTACTAAGACCTTCTGGTATATTGTGAATGAACAACGCAATCAAAACGAGCAGCGCCTTGGAATCCATATTAGTGTATCCGGGTTTATTCTCCACGTCGATATGCGGGATGTTATTTTCAATTAAATCAAGCAGGAGAACTCCTGTAATCAGGCCCAAGGTTAATGCGATAATCCCCGATTCTTTAATCGCCTGCGGCATGAGTCCAAATGTAGAAGCCGATACCATTATACCTGCAGTAAAAGCAACGAGAACGTCCTTCCATTTCTCAGATAGCCTCTTCACAAACAGGATCGGAAACGCTCCAAGAACCGTAGCCATTGCTGATACAAAGCTGCCAATAAGCGCTGTTTCCAAGCTTTCAACTCCTTTGGTACAAGTTCGGATAGACCAACATATGTTAACACAAAAAGTATTATTACCTCTATATAGCTTTTCCGAATGATACGCTAATCATAAAAGACCCCCATAGGCTCGATTCATACCTAAGGAGGTCTTTGTCTAACATGTAATTATGCGATTCCGTTACACTAGCTTCTTCCGAATCATGCCGGAAATCAGATCAATAATCGTAATCATCGCAATGATGCCTAGTAGTATAATCCCGACACGGTCCCAATTCCGTGAACTGAGTGCAAAGATTAACGGTGTGCCAATCCCCCCTGCCCCAATTACACCCAAAATCGTAGCCGAGCGGACGTTAATTTCGAACCTGTATAAAGTGTAGGATAGAAATCCTGGCAATACCTGTGGCACAACAGCAAACCATAACACCTGAATACGGCTGGCACCTGAAGAAATTAAAGCCTCAAGTGGACCGTTATCAATATTCTCAATCTCATCCGCGAACAATTTGCCGAGCATGCCGACGGAATGCAGTCCTAGAGCCAGTACGCCCGCAAATGAACCCGGCCCTACAGCCTTGATGAACAACAAAGCCATAATGATCTCAGGGAATGTCCGTATAAAGCTTAACATCAGCTTGCCGGAGCCCGAAATCGCCTTTCCCTTACTCATGTTGACCGCAGCCCAAAAAGCAAATGGGATACATATGAAGGTCGAGATAAAAGTTCCTAAAATTGAAATAGCTAACGTCTCAAGCAATCCTCGAAGCAGATCCTCCCCATCTGGTAAATAAACGAAGGCCCAGTCAGGAGAGAATATCCCGGCAAAGATTGCCTTAGTAATGATCCCGGCGGTTTCTTTAAATCCATTAAACGGAACTCCCGAAAAAGCCCAAATGTACACTGCCGCTAATGCTACATAAATCAGCCATCGGAAACGATTTTTACGAGGTTTGGGGACTAGGGTATTCCATGATTTACTCATATTAATTTCTCCCGCAGCTTAGTGCTTACATAATCAATAATCAATACTACTGCTAATGTGAACAAGATGATGGTGCAAGTCTTATCGTATTCCAAGAAGCCTAATGTCACTTCATAGTAGTGGCCGATTCCACCTGCTCCTACCAATCCCAAAACTGCTGCAGCGCGGACATTAATCTCAAAAGCATACAGCACATACGACATGAAATGAGCCTGTACCTGCGGAATGACGCCGAACATAATTCGTTGCGTCTTATTCGCTCCGACTGAAGTCATGGCTTCCAAAGGTCCCTGTTCAATCGTCTCCAACGATTCATAGGTAAGCTTGGCGATTAGCCCCAGCGAAAATACCGTCAAAGCAAATATTCCCGGGAGCGCACCAAGTCCAAAAATGGCGACAAAGATAGAAGCCAGCAGCAGATCGGGAATGGTGCGGATCAAATTCAGCAGCATACGCACTGGATAACGAAGCCATCGGCTTTGTGTAATATTACTTGCGCACAGCAGCGCAACGGGAACCGCGAGAATGGCACCAAACGTTGTACCGACCAATGCCATCCGGATCGTCTCCAGCATCGCATCTATAATATTGTCAAAATACCCCCAGTTTGGAGGGAACATTTCCTTAAGCAGATCCAGCATATTCGGCAGGCCGGAGATCAGTTCACCGATGGATGAATCGGTCAAAACCGCACTTCTCCACAGTAATACTACTAATATAATGGCTGTAAAATAATGTTTTATCTTCCTTGGCGGTTTGGGATGTAGCTTCTCTGCATTTGCACTCATATCACATGCCTCCGCTTACAGGCTCACCTAACAACTCATCCTGATAAATCGGTCTTCCGTATATCTCAGCAAACTTCTCATCGGTTGCCTCCGATACCGGACCATCGAAGACCACTTCTCCTGCCCGGAGCCCAATAATCCGGGTAGCATATTCTCTAGCGAGATCGATAAAATGCAAGTTCACGATAGTGGTAATCCCAAACTCCACATTAATCTTTTTCAAATCATCCATAACCTGCTTGGTCGTGAGCGGATCCAGTGAAGCGACAGGTTCATCTGCAAGGATAATTTGCGCCTCCTGCGCAAGAACACGAGCAATAGCCACTCGCTGTTGCTGACCTCCAGATAGTTGATCTGCACGGGTGTAGGCCTTCTCAGCGATATTGACCCGATCGAGCGACTCAAAGGCTAAATCGATATCTTTTTGCGGGAATTTACCGAGTATCGTCCGTATGGTGGAATGATAGCCCACCCGTCCTGCCAATACATTACGAAGCACAGTCGTACGTTTCACTAAGTTGAAACTTTGAAAGATCATTCCGATATTCCTGCGAATCATTCGTAGCTGGCTTCCCTTCGCCTTCGTGATGGACTGCCCATTTATAAGAATATCGCCTTCCGAAATATCATGAAGCCGGTTAATGGAACGCAGCAAGGTTGACTTCCCTGCTCCAGAAAGACCAACAATAGCTACAAATTCCCCAGCTGGAATAGTCAGATTAATGTTGTTTAAGCCTTTAGTTCCGTTTTGATATGTCTTGGATACATTCTGAAGCTTTATCATGAAATCATTCCTTTGTGTGTTTTCGTATAATCGTATAAAAGAGAAAGAGATAGCCAGATCCGGGGGGGAATCCGGAGCTGGCTATCCTTAATGCCTGTTATACACCAACATCGTTGTATCCTTGAACGGCTTGGACTACTCTGTTTTTACTTTATTGTTGTATTCACGAACAATGTCAAAGTTGCTATCTTGTGACTTCACATAACCTTCATGAGAATAAATTTCTTTAACAATCTCATGTCCTTCTGTGTCAGCTGCGATATCAATGAACGCCTGCTGAATTTTCTCCATCCATTCCTTATTCATATCTGAACGGACCGAAATCGTATCATTAGGGATTTTATCCGTAAAGGCAAGAACACGGGTATCTTCAAATACTTTCGGATAATCCTTAATGACAATATTCCGGGCATCTTGGAAAATAGCTGCTGCATCTACGTCACCGTTCAGCACAGCGAGTACGCCTTGGTCATGTCCCTTGACCGTAATGGCTTGTACATCCTTCAACGGATCAAGTCCCGCATCCATCAGTGTTGCTGCCGGCCATACAAATCCTGCAGAGGATGTAACGTTTTGATAAGCGATTTTTTTGCCTTTCAAATCGGCCACGGATTGGATGGCAGAATCTTTCTTAACGATAATCATAGATTTATAGAAATCAGCTAATTCATCTGTTGGAGCGCCAGTTTCATCATTTACACCAAAACGTTGGGCTTGAAGAATAACTTCAGCAGCTCCTTTTTCTTTGGCCAATACGTAAGCTGTTGGAGGAAGGAAACCTACATCCACCTTTTTGGAAGCCATAGCTTCGATAACAGTGTTGTAATCAGTAGAGACACTTACTTCTACAGGAATACCGAGTTTATCACCCAGTAATTTTTCAAGAGGTTTCGCCTTAGCTTCGAGCGTATCCGCATTTTGGGAAGGGACAAATTGTACTGTGAGCTTCTCAGGAACATAACCCTCTGCTACAGGAGCTGCCGTTTCCTTCGGTGCATTTGTTGCATCTGTCGATCCTTGGTTTGCAGTATTAGTAGTGTTGTTAGCACCACAACCACTAAGCAATGTAATAGACATCATTAGCGGCAATACGAACTTACTTATTTTTCTCAAACGAAAGACCTCCACTGTTTTCTTTTTTTTAGTACTTCTAGACTATAAAGTTTTTCTATTAAATCTAGAGCATCTAACTATCAAATATATGTAAAATTTATTCCAATCTCTTAAAATTTCCAAATTATCTGCTAGAATGAGGTCTGAACTTATTATCCGTAGGAGGCTACCCATGACTAAAGACAGCACCTTAACCTGTGAAATCCTCATAACAAGTGATCTACATGGGCATTTAGGGCCCATTGATTACCGTTCGGGTGAGAAACGACAAAAAGGCTTAGCAACCATTGCTAGCCTTATTAAACAAGAAAGATCCCATTGTCAGGAGCTAATACTTCTCGATAACGGTGATCTTATTCAAGGTACACCGCTAGCTTATAATGCAGCCACACAGTACAGTGACGAACTAAATCCAGGCATAGCTGCATTGAATGAATTGAAATATGACGCTGCAATTATTGGTAACCATGAATTTAATTTTGGTAAGCCACTGCTTAATAAAGCCATTCAGGATTCTAAATTCCCTTGGTTATCTGCTGGAATTATAGATTGCACGACATGTAAACCTGCATTTGGAAAACCCTATATTATCAAATGGATAGACAAAAAAATCAAAGTAGCCATCCTAGGAGTTACCACACATTACATTCCCCACTGGGAGAATCCTGTCCATATAGAAGGACTTCAATTTAAGGATTCGTTAGAGACTGTAAAACTTTGGTGTGCCACTATTAGAGAAGAAGAACAGCCCGATTTACTCGTTGTAGCTTATCATGGCGGGTTCGAGCGCGACCTCCTTAGTGGTGAACCTGTAGAGAGACTAACTGGAGAGAATCAAGCCTACGCAATGTGCACTGAGGTTGAAGGCTTAGATGTGTTAATTACCGGACATCAGCATCGCTTCATAGCTAGTGAGCTAAATGGGGTCACGATCATACAGCCCGGTTGTAATGGACATTCCCTCGGTAAAATTTCAGTAGTCTTTCAAAAAGAAAACGGGCATTGGAAGATTAAGTATAAACAAGCCGAGCTCCTTGCTGTGGACGACAAGACCGCTGTAGATAATACAATTCTGGAGCTTAGCAGCCATCTTGAGTCAGAAACAGAAACCTGGTTGGATGAGAGAATAGGTACAGTTACCGGTGACCTATCTATTTCTAGTGCGGATGAATGCCGAATGGCTGACCATCCCTTTATAGAATTCATGAATAAGGTACAGATGGAGGCTACAGGTGTAGAGATCTCGACATCAGCTTTACTCAGCAACGATTGCAAGGGCTTCAGTAACACCATTACTCGGAGAGATATTCTTTCCAACTTCATTTATCCTAACACGCTAACTGTGCTAAGACTGACCGGACAAGATATAAAAGAGGCACTGGAACAAACCGCCAACTATTTTCAAAAGGATCTAGAGGGAAATGTAATGGTTAACCCTGCTTATGTAGAACCTAAATCGCAACATTACAATTATGATATGTGGGAAGGCATCCACTACGAGCTTCATATCAATAAACCTGTAGGCAAAAGAGTCCTCCATCTGCTGCATCGTGGACAGCCTGTAGAGGACTCTAAGGAATATGATGTTGTTATGAACAACTATAGAGCAAGCGGTGGTGGAGATTATGAGATGTATAAGGGCAAGCCGATTGTTAAAGAAGTACTGATCGACATGTCTGAAATTGTCACGAATTACATTGAAAAACGCGGCCAAATTGAAGCTACCTGTGATCACAACTGGAGAGTTGTTTAGGTTGTGCTGATGAATGCTTCAATATCGGTTTCAATCAGCTTTAAAGCACCTCTCCAAAAATCAATGGAGTGTACATCAATATCCATAAGCTTTGCTACATCTGCAATATTATGCTTGCTGGTAGCACTAAGAAACTGACGATACCGGGCGACGAACTCCTCGCCCTTTTTTAAATATTCTGCGTAGAGTCCTTTAGCGAATAACAGTCCGAAAGAATACGGGAAGTTCATAAATTCATAACCAGCCATAAAATATCCGGCCTTGTTCATCCACATGTAAGGATGGATCGTGTCAGGATCAATGCTCTCACCGTAAGCTTCCACCATACAAGCAATCATCAATTCGTTCAGCTCTTGAACAGGAAGCGGACCTGAGGTTCTTCTTTCATATAATTTAAGCTCAAATAAATAACGAGCATAGAAGTCTACAAGATAATACCCAGCATCGGAAATACTTCTCTCCAATAGAAGCTGCGCTTCCTTCTTGGTCGAACTAGTGTGTAGTGCCTGATTTACAATCGTCTCGCAAAAGATCGAAGCCGTTTCGGCAATCGGTATCGGATAATCTGTGTTCAGCATCGTTTCTTCTCCCAGACAGGAGCTATGATAGGCATGGCCGAGCTCATGGGCCAGAATACTAATATCTATAGCATTTCCGGTGAACTGGGTCATGATTCTGCTCTCGCCTATCGGAAAAATATCAATGCAGAGCCCATATCCACTCTTACCCGCTCTAGGTTCTGCATCAATCCATTGCTGATCAAAAGCCTTTTGAGCTAAATTGGCCAATTCCTCGCTAAAGGTTCCGAAGCTGGAGACAATTGTTTTTTGTGCATCTTCGTAAGAGATTTTTACACTTTCTTCGCCAATCGGTGCAAAAATATCGTAAAAAGGCAGCTTTGTGGAATGTCCCAGCAGTTCGGCTTTCTTTTGATAATAGGTATGAAAAGCTGGCAAACTCTCCTGAAGAGCGGCGATCATTGCCGATAAAGTTTCACTGTCCATTCGCGATGCCACTAACACCTTTTCCAGAGAAGATGGATATCCACGCATGCCATAAATCGTTAGCGCCTCACCACTAATTCCATTCATGCAAGCTGCACAAACCCCAGCAATACGGCTGCAAGCTTCCGCCTCGGCTTCATAAGCCGCTTTTCTTAATGTAGCGTTATTCTCATAGGCCATACTCCTTAGTTCCACAAGCGTTACTTTCTTAGTTTCCCCTTGTACTACCACATCTGCAAGTGTACTCGATACGCTCTCCATGTAGAGCCTTCCCCACGCTTTGGAACCCGTGCTCTGCATTCTAGCAATCGCAACTTCCACTTCCTCATCTAACACATAACGGGATTGCAGAAGAAGCTCCTTTAAATAAAATTGATGTTTCAGAAGATAAGTTGAGCTAACGATAAGCCCATCTATGTGTTCACAAGTACTAATCCATCGTTTAAAATCCGCAACTACCCCAGCTATCTCTGAGCTTATATGCTCAATATCATCAGCAAGATTCATGGCTTCCTCAGAACTGCTGTCTGCACTAAGCGTTAACTCTGCATAGGCTAATAAACATACATATACGCTTTTATAATCGTTGTAGCGTCTTAGAAAGTCCTCGACCGCTGCGACGGAAACATCCTCACGCTTTAGATTGCCCTCAGCCCAGGCTTTTAAATCTATAATAAGTTGACGCAGTAGCTCGTGATCCCCTCTTAACTTCTCCGATTCAAACGAAGGGTATAAACGATCCAAATTCCATGTCATATTCATTCGTAAACTTCTCCTCTACTTCTTTGACCGTCCCTGATTCCTTCATTATACCGTCCTTAGTGGATAAAATCTGTATACTACCTATGTTTTCGGGAGGGCGCAAGAACACAAAAAAAGGACCCCGCCAACGTTCGGCAGGGTCAAGGTCTATATTATAAGGGGGTTATGTGATTACTATAACCCCCTTAGCTTAAAAGAATATGAATAGTAGATAAAGATTCGCTTAATCTAACGATCTCTGCCCTCTGCATCAACAAAAAAAGGACCCTGCCATCGTCCGGCAGGGTCAAGGTCTATATTTAAGGGGGTTATGTGATTACTATAACCCCTTACTGACTTAAAGCTGAAGGGTTATTTCTGACCTTAGTAATCTGAATCCCAATATAAATAATTAGAAACAGCACCATGAACCCAGCAGAATAACGATACATCATCCCATAATCGGATGCCGCCGAGATTGCCCCAAGAATAATGGCCCCACTGGCTACCCCTAAATCTGTTGAGTTATAAAACATACTGTTCGCCATGCCATACTGTGCAGGTGTAGATGTCCGAAGCATCCATGCCTGTATAGTTGGCTGAATAGCTCCAAAGCCGAGTCCATAGAGCAGTGCGGATACAATGAGCATTGGCATGGATGTCGTATACGAGAGCACCGTTAAGCTCGCGACAACACAAACCGCTGCAGGAATCAGAACAGCAGCAGGTCCTCTTTTATCAAATAATCTGCCGGAAATAGGTCTAATAATAATGACCGTAATCGCATTAAATAAGAAGAACAAACCCACTTGCTCTAAATGTACCGCTTCGCCGAACAAAGCGATAAAGCTAAGCAATCCACCATAAGTGATCGCGAGTAAGACATTCAGTATTGCAGGCAATACTAATTTTTTATTAAAAGGAACCTTGAGAGGTTTAGGTGATTCAGTGGATTGTTCAATCGGTTGTTTCTTGTGGTGTGCTGGAAGCGAACGTGAGAAGAACAGGACTGGAAAGGCAAGAAGCAAGGTGAATGTTCCAATCATTGCCAGTGTTCCAAACCCCGATTGCTTCATTACGTTCAAGCCAATCATAGGACCAATGGACATTGCAAGACTGGTTGATAAACCGAAATAGCCGATCCCTTCGCCCATTCTTTTACTAGGAATAATCTGTGAAACAACCGTGGGAATAATCGTGCTGGCAATCCCGAACCCAATCCCATAGCCTACACGCATCAACAGTAGTGACCCGATGGAGTCTGCTACCACATAAAGACCGGTTATGGCGGCCGCGATGGCTAAACCAATATATAGTAGGACATTCCGGCTAATCCTTCGCATCAGAAAAGCAGTCATAAAACGTGAAGCAATCGCAGTTAGCGCAAACACACTTGTAACCAAGCTGACCATAATATCTCCGGCTTGAAATTCGCTTTTTACATAAGACGGAAATGAAGATAGCAGCATCTGTAAATTCATAAATAAAAATAAAGCACTAAACGTTAATGCAATAAAAGACTTGGTCCATAGTTTCGTACGTAGTTCTTGTTGTTCTGGCATAACTTACGTTCCTACTCTCCATCATTTATTTGATCAATATGATTGTTTATTCTTAGAAGCAACCCCATGAGCAGCTCATATTCATCACTGGAAATACAGTTCTTAATCTCATCTGTGACCTGATCCTCAATAGGAAAGGTTTCCTTAATCAGAGCTCTCCCCTTTTCCGTAATATAAACCTTAAAAGAACGCCTATCATTCTCCCCGGTTCTTTTATAGACCAGTCCTTTTCCCTCCAAGTGATCCAGAATTCGCGTCGTAGTTGGTTTATCCTTACCCGAACGCTTCGCGATATCCTTCTGAATCAGCCCTTCCGTGCTGTCGACTTGAAAAAGCACTGACCATTGCTCTGGTGTTATGTCATATTCTTTTAGCCCATTTTGGAATAACGCACTTAATTTACGATAGGTCGTTCCCATCATAAATCCTAATGTAAGTTCGGATTGGTTATGCTTTGTCGTCATGCTCAGCCCTCTTCTCATTTCATCTTCGTTTTTAATAGTTGCTTAAACAATTATATTCTAGGCAACTAAATTTGTAAAGGTGAGACAAAACTATAAACTAACTATTATTAAGTTGCTTGACAAAGTAAACTAAACACGATATTATTATCTCATGTTAAAGATACTTAACTTAAAGACAACTAGAGCCAAACACTCTTAAGACTATTTATTTGAAGGTTGTGTAATTCATGGGATTTCTAGACAAACTATTTGGTAGAACAAAAATCGAGGAGGAACAAACAATGTCTAAATTAAACATCGGAATCATTCTGGGAAGTACTCGTCAAGGTCGTTTAAGCCCACAAGTAGGGGAATGGGTTAAAAAGGTTGCAGATGCACGTGGAGATGCTAATTATGAGATTGTAGATATCGCGGACTTCAAACTTCCACTTATGGGAGAGGTAGATGCTACTGAGCAAGCAACTGCTTGGAATACAAAGCTTGCTACGTTAGACGGTTTCGTATTTATCGTTCAAGAATACAACCACAGTATTTCCGCATCACTGAAAAATGCACTCGATTACGCGCGTGAAGCTTGGAACAACAAAGCAGCAGGTATCGTAAGTTATGGTTCCGTAGGCGGCGCTCGTGCAGCTGAGCATTTACGTGGGATCTTGGGAGAACTGTCAGTAGCAGACGTTCGTGTACATCCTGCCCTGTCCCTGTTCACCGATTTCGAGAACGGTTCTGTGTTCAAACCAGCGGATCTTCACCTGACCAATGTAAATGGCATGCTTGATCAAGTATTGGCTTGGAGCGGTGCACTCAAGACGCTTCGTTAAGATCACCCGCTTTAATATTATGAAATACACCTCTTAGAATAGACATTGATAAACCTTTGGTTTGTCCGGTCGATTCTAGGGGGTGTATTTTTTTGTGTATGATGAAATGACCAAGGACAATGATCATGTCGTTTGTGCTTGCATTATTAACAGCTCTCGCTTGGGGAGGCCGAGTGTTTGGGATGAAGTGCCCGGGCCATCGCATCTATATAGCACTGAACGGCGCGCTGACTCACTTCCGCTTCTGGAACGAATATTTCGAAAAGATGAAAACATCCGGGATACAGGTGAAATTCTACATCTACACCTGCTTGTGCAAGTTGTGTTACATATTCGATCGTCTCATCTCGGAATAGATCAAGCTGACCTACACATGTATACGTTGGTGGCAGTCCTGCTAAGTTATGCGCTCTCGATGGTACCGCATAGGGAGAGATCCCGCTGACATCGTTCTTCTCGCCCAGGTACATGTTCCAAGCCGCTAAGTTATCCGTCCGGTTCCAGATTGCACCTCCTTCCGTAATCTCATGGCTTGATGGCGTAATGTTACGGTTGTCGAGCATCGGGTACAACGGCATTTGAAAGATAATGGATGGCCCACCTTTATCACGTGCCATCAGTGCAAGTGCTGCTGTCAGCCCGCCGCCACCGCTTGCACCGGCAATCGCAACCCGATTCTTATCAATGCCAAGCAATTCCGCCTCCTCCGTCATCCATACCAAGCCAGCATAACAATCTTCGATTGCCGCTGGATAAGGGTGCTCGGGTGCCAGCCTATAATCAACCGACACGACAACACATCTAGCCGTCTGAACAAAGCGTTCACATAACTCATCATCCATATCAGGATGTCCCAACACGTATCCGCCCCCGTGAATCCACAACATGGCGGGAAGCTTATCAATATCTCGCCCAGCAGGCTCATAAATTTTTACCAGCATCTCCCCTGCAGCACCCGGAATTTTTTGACTGGTTCTGTTAACATGTTCTGACCTCTTCGCTGGTGGAGCCGACACTAAACTTCTGCTCCACTCTAAATTCTCTTCCAATTGAAACCCTGGAAATTGTGAATATGCCTCTCTTAATTCTGGTAGTATACGTTTAACGATACTCATGTAAATCCCTCCAATACAATAATGATTGCTTGTATAATCCTTATTCCTTCTCAGCTTCCCACTTGGCAATTTCCTCTCGTACTCGTGGAGCAACCTCCGTTCCGAGCAGTTCTATAGCCCGCAACACAAGTTCATGCGGCATCGTGCTTAGTGGAACATACATCATAAAGCGTGTTATACCTACATGCTTACGTAGATGAATGATCTTCTGAGCAACTGTTTCCGGATCTCCAACGTACAATGCGCCCTCAAAGCTTCGGGCCGCATCATAGCTGGAGCGGTCGTAATACGACCATCCTCGCTCTTTGCCGAGCTTGTTCATGCCGTACTGGGTAGATGGAAAAAAGATATCTGCTGCCCGTTCCGTATCTTCTGCGACGAATCCAATCGAATGAGATCCCACCTGAAGCTGCGATACATCATGTCCAGCGCGGGCCGCCGCCTTCTTGTACAGCTCTACAAGCGGAGCAAAATTCATTGGATTCCCGCCAATGATCGCCAACATCAATGGCAGACCCAAAAGTCCTGCACGAACGGCGGAGCTTTGCGTACCTCCGCTGCCAATCCATATAGGTAAAGAGTTCTGGACGGGCCGCGGGTACACGCCCAAATTATGAATTGCTGGCCGATGGCCTCCCTTCCATGTTACTTTCTCGGATTCCCGTATTTTCATAAGCAGTTCGATATTTTCATTAAATAACTCATCATAGTCATGTAAGCCATAACCAAACAACGGAAAGGATTCAACGAATGAACCCCGGCCTGCTATAATCTCGGCTCGTCCATTGGAGATGCCATCAAGCATAGCGAAATCCTGAAACACACGTACAGGATCAGATGATGAAAGGACCGTCACAGCACTAGTCAAGCGAATCCGTTTAGTTAAGGACGCAGCAGCGGACAACACGATTGCTGGTGAAGAAGCTGCATAATCTTCACGATGATGCTCACCAATACCAAAAACATCAAGTCCCACCCGATCCGCAAGGACGATTTCTTCGACTACTTCTCGTAATCGCTGTGCGTGACTCATCACAATTCCAGTCTCAATATCAGGCTTTGTTTCTACGAACGAAGTAACACCTATTTCCATGATTTATCACACCTCTTTTAATTTTTTTAAGAAGAATGCTCTAGACAACGGATTAAAGCTGTCCAATCCATCTCACCATAACCACGAGCTATTCCTTCAGATAAATGATGATAGATAAGTTGGCCCAAAGGTAGAGGAGCTTGGACGGACTGTGCTGCCTCTATAGCCAGTGCAACATCCTTCAGCCCTAGCTTCATTTTAAAACCAGCTGGTTCAAACCGCTGTTCTGTCATTATCGCCCCATAGTTCTGATATAAGGGAGATTGAAAAAGAGCATTCACCACATCCATAAAACGGGCTGGCTCTATGCCATACTTTTCTACCATCAGCTGCGTTTCTGATAAAGCTTCCAGCATAGAAGCAATTAAAAAGTTTACGCCTATTTTCACAACATTTCCTTCTTCGCTATAATCCCCAATCTCGAATATTTCCTGACCTAATTGTTCTAAAACAGGAATTAACTGTTGTCTGGCTTGCTCCGGACCTGCCAAAATGATGCGCAATTTAGCTGCTTTAGCGGCATCCGGACGCCCCAGCACTGTGGCAGACACAAAGGTTTGCTTTCTCTCCGCATGCGACGCGGATAATTTCCGAGCCAGATCTACACTGATCGTACTGGCAGATATGTGAATTCCTTTTTCCGATAATCCATTCAAAATTCCATTCGGACCCTCAACAATCTCCTCCAAAGCGGCATCGTCAGAAAGCATGGTTATGACCATATCGCTCTTTTGTGCTGCCTCCAATGGTGTCTCGGCATAATGCGCTCCCTGATCTATTAGGGGTTGCGCTTTTTCACGAGTACGATTAAAAACGATTAATTCATTACCAGCTTTCAACAAATTTTGGGCCATTGGAAAGCCCATTTTCCCAAGCCCGATAAATGATATTTTCATAAGTCTCTTCTCCGCATTAAGGATGATTTACAATAACGGAACGATCGTTCCATAATAACCAAAAAAATTTATATTCCTGCAATTACAAATTTTATCATCTCTTTGGCACGTTGCTGATCTTGATCTGCTTTTGCCATAATATTTATGCTTTGATGTAAATTCAGCAATAAATAAGACCACGCTTTGACATCAGTGGTTTTATCAATTTCGCCTGATTGTCGGCCTTTTTCCAAAAGCTCGCAAAAAGCCTGTTCTAAATTCAAAAAACTAGTCTTTATCAATTCATTTATTTTTTCATCCCGCGACTCTAGTGTTGTAGCTGCATTCGTTACAAAACACCCGCCGGGTAGGCTCGTATCATACGCTGAAGTAATATGTTGCTCAAAAAATTGTTGAATCCCTGCTCTAACGCTTGACGCCTGTTCAAGAATGGCCTGTCTATTGAAGCTAACCTTTTTGTAATGTTCCAGTGCGGCAATGTACAACGTTTGCTTGTCAGAAAAAGTATCGTAAAGACTAGAACGGCTAATGCCCATAACCTGCAGCAAATCCGGTATGCTTGTTGCCTCATAACCCTTTTTCCAAAACAACAGCATCGCTTGATGTAGTGCTTGATCCTCGTTAAACTCTCTTGTCCTTGCCATGAGTAACACCTCCTGTAATGGCAATATAACATATCTGGAACGATCAGTCCAGATAAACTTCGAGAGAAAACCTTACGGTTTGCTTGGTATAGCTGATGAACTATAATTAGCCCACAAAAAGACCTGTTCGGTAGGCTTCATCGCTTACGAACAGATCTTAGTTTATTATTCCGGTCTCTCAATTTCAAAAATCTCACCAATCGTAGCGTAATTAGCTCCCGCTAAACGACTTACTGCATTTAAGGCTCTAGGGTCAATCCGCCCCTCCTGATAAATCGATTCATCGATATGAAACTGAACAATTTCGCCGATGAACAAATCACTCCCAGGTTCTTCTGCTCCTAGAGGTATCGCTTGTACAAGCTTACATTCCATTCGAACCTTTGCTTCCAATACACCAGGTACAGCTATATTTTTACTTGGGACCGGTGTAAGATTGGCAAGTTCAATTTCACTTTCTGCTCTTGGCAATGAGGCAGCGGTTTGATTGATTTTTCCAACATTCTCATCATCTACAATATGCACAACAAACTGATGATTGTTATAGATATTATGGGCTGTATCTTTTAATCGTCCCGCTGGTCTTTGAATAGACAGTGAAACCATCGGAGGATTAGACGAGACGATATTAAAATAGCTAAACGGCGCACCATTCAAAATGCCATCTTCTGATTGTGTAGTGACAAAAGCAATGGGCCTAGGAATAACAGTACCAATTAATAACTTATAATTTTCCCGCTCACTATTTTGCTTCGGATCAATCGAAATCAATCTCCCCAGCTCCTTCTTCACTCTTTCACGAAATCGATCGTGCTTCTAACGGTATCAATAGGGCGTACTAACTTCTCAATTTGCTCACGTTTAGGTTCTAAGAATGGTGGCAATGAAAGCTTTTCTCCAACCGTTTCGTATTCCTCATCTCCCATAAATCCAGGTCCATCTGTCGCAAGCTCAAACAGGATTTGTGGAGCAACACGTGTATACAGTGACTCGAAGAAATGACGATCCACATAACCTGAGGTACGGAATCCAAAGTCTTCAAAATGCTTAGTCCACTCATCCAGCATGGCCCGATCCTCTACTCGGAAAGCAGCATGGTGAACCGTACCAAAACCTTGACGTGAATTCGGTAAATCCTCATTATGCTCTACAATAATTTGCGCACCGTTTCCGCCTTCGCCGACTTCAAATAAATGATAAGCCTCTTCCTGACCGATTTCTTTAAACAGCATGACTCTTTCCAACATTTCTTTAAAATAGCTGAAATCAGCTATACGTACAAAGATTGGTCCCAAACCAGTTATCGCAAACTCTAAAGGGATCGGTCCTTTTTGCCATGGTGTACCTGATGCGACCCCTTCATTAAATTCATCGGAGATAAGCTGATATTGCTGGTCATCAAAATCTACGAAGGATAATGTCTTTTTGCCAAACTGCTCTTTAATTCCGGTATGCTTCACATCCAGACGATCAAAACGCTTTACCCAGTAGTCTAATGCAGCATCAGTTGGTACCCGGAAGGATGTCTTGGCGATCTCATTGGTTCCGTGTACGCCTTTAGGGATGTTAGGAAAGTCAAAGAACGTCATATCCGTTCCGGCACTGCCCTTATCATCTGCAAAAAACAAGTGATACGTTTGAATATCGTCTTGGTTGACGGTTTTCTTCACTAGACGCATTCCCAATACGTAAGTGAAGAACTCGTAGTTTTTCTCTGCGCTGCTTGTGATGGCTGTTACGTGGTGAATCCCTTTTAAATTTCTCATGATTATACACTCCTAAAGTTTAGTTTGATTTTGTAATATAATTCCCTAGATCAAGAAAGATTAATTGAATTATCTTAATGTTAAGATATCAGTAAAAAAATAGTCAGTGACACACCCCTTAATAAAAATTCCATAAAAGCTGCCTTCTGATGACAATCACAATATCCCTCTAAAATTACCTTTACGTTAAATATCTTTAACTTAAGATAAATTTAACACAGACCCCTTACTATGTCAACCAGCTGCAATAAAGAACAAACCTGCTTTCCTTTGAAGGCTGATCTGTAAATGCAGAAATAACGGTGTAACACCTTTGCTGCTACGCCGTTATTGTCCAGAATGCTTCTACCTTGTTCCTTATGTTCATTGATCACCTGACCAGCAATGCGTTCGGGCACCATGCTCCTTATTTCCAACAATTGTGTTATTTTTGGAAACTAACGACTTCAGAGACTTTATTGGACTGAAATCACACAATATAGCCCCTGAATTTGATGATTAACGTCACCCGAGTCCGCAACTCTTTCCAAAAGCCTCAAAATGCGAAAATAGCTGCATCTAAGTCCGTTACACATGAGCAGGTGATCCGTAATGCTCCGTTCTGGTAGGGTCATTGTATTTTGTGCAACAGAAATTTAAAAAATCGTGCTGAATTATAGTTCTGTTGTATTTTGTACAATCAATCTATGAACATACTCTTTAATTAGCGCATTTCCAATAGTTTGATTGCACAAAGTGCAGTAGATGTTATTTTATGAGTGAAAAAGGCATTTTCTATTGTACAATCTGCAATGAAACGTAATTTCCACTTTCAGCTCAGTAGGTTCGCTAGGTTCGTAGGCTCTGCTTTATTTTTTTCACAATAAAAGGTTATCTAATGCACGCATAACGAAGAACAGCTTCTTCTAGGATATCAATCCCCATAATAATGTCATCTAAATCGGTATATTCATTAGGATGATGACTAAGTCCATCTACAGAAGGAACAAAGATAAGCCCTACCGGGCAAAGTTTGTTCATATTCATAGCATCATGCCCTGCCCCACTAATCATCCGTTGATTGGATATTCCCTTCTCTTCACAAATGGATTCTAGCACATGAATGATCTCATCCGATAATAGGACAGGTTCCTCCGAAATAATTTCCGTACTCTCAATTGCAAGTTGTCTGGTTTCTTGTACTGAATATATCGTTTGATACAAATGGTCTAACACACGTTGCCTGGATGCCACTGAAGTAGATCTGATATCAATTTTAATTTCAACCTCTCCCGGAACCACATTCATGGCACCATTTAAGATATCTATCACCCCCAAAGTCGCAACCGTTCCAAATTCATGTTCGAGTTTAGCTGCTTTTTCAAGCTCTAGTGCTATTTCTGAGGCACCTAGAAAAGCATCTTTTCTCATATTCATAGGTGTCGTTCCAGAGTGGGAGGCCTTCCCTGATATTTGAATATGCAGTCTCACGGGTGCAGCAATTCCAATCACAATACCAATCTTCTTATTATTGTTTATTAATACGGGGCCTTGCTCAATGTGTAATTCAAAAAACGCTTTTAATTCTTCATTCCCTCTACTCGCCTGATCAATACTGTTATAATCTAATGCGCATAGGGAAAATGCCTTTTCCATGGTAATCCCGTCTTTGTCCTTCAGAGATCTATATTTCTCCTTCTGAAATAATCCTGACATCACTTTGCTGCCTACTGTTGAAATACCAAACCGCGAAGATTCTTCACAGGCAAATGAAATAACTTCAATCGGATGATCCGTTTCAATCCCTTTTTCGTTTAGACGTTTGATCACTTCCAAAGCAGCCGTTACACCTACTACACCATCGTACTTCCCTCCTTGATATACGGTATCCAAGTGAGAGCCCATTACAACGGGTGGGAGCCCTTCTATCTTCCCATTTCTTCTAGCAATCACATTTCCGCAGTGATCCATCCGGATATCTAAATTTTCAGCCTTACACATCCGCATAAAGGCACTCGTACATGTCTGTTCTTCATTTGTATAAGCAATTCTAGTGATACCCTTCTCACCCGAGTTATATTGATTAATATTACAAATAAAGCCTGATATCTTCTCTTTCTATCCATGCCAATATCTCCGATCCTGGGTATTCATGATTATGGTTTCATCAAAATTCGTGAATGATATACAATAGAGGGAGTGCTAGTCTTTAAAAATTACTTACTTGATGAGGTGTAATGGATAGTGATGAAGAAGACCATTATTTTTAAAGAAAATGATCAATTTACAATTAAAGCTGATTTTCATGAAACAAACCGATCCTATGCCCCTGCTATTATATATATTCACGGAGGTGGCCTACTTTGGGGTGATCGGGAAGATCTTTCCGAGGAAATGATACAGCTTTACACCAATAATGGCTTCGCGCTATTTTCAATTGATTATAGATTAGCTCCTAGATCAACACTTTCTGACATCCTTGAAGATGTACAAGATAGCCTTCTTTGGTTAGTGAATGAAGGACCTCAACAATTCTCCATTGATCCCTCAAGGATTGCTGTGGTGGGAAGCTCCGCAGGTGGTTTCCTTGCGCTGTGCACAGGAATGTTTACCCATAAGCCGCGTGCAATTGTCTCCTTCTATGGATATGGCGATATTAGCGCACCATGGGCACTAGAACCAAGTAAATTCTATTGTGAAAAAGATATCGTCTCTATGGAGATTGCAAAAAGTGCGGTGTCTGATCAAATCATTACGAACGCAACCGTTGACGAACGTTTCCTTCTCTATTTATATGCTAGACAATCCGGTCATTGGATACAAGAAGTGACGGGCTTGAATCCATCACTACATAAGGAAGAACTCCTCAAATTCTGTCCTATTCATCATGTAACTAAGGAATTTCCCCCTACATTGTTACTGCACGGAACGAACGATGTAGATGTGCCGTATGAACAATCGGTATTCATGAGAGCTGCGCTAGTGAAAGAAGGAGTATCGGCAAAGCTTATTACTATTCCAAACGGAGAGCATGTATTTGAAAAAGATTTCGCTAACCCTGTTGTGCAAAAAGCTCTTCATCAGGTGATTGATTTCCTTCAGCTTCATCTTGCTGAGTAGGTCTGTAGAAGAACAGGAAAATCCGGCACTAAAATAGTGCCGGAAAATATAGGAGACCGCCTGAATTATTTCTTGTTTAATTCGTGGAAATGTGTCCATAAATGATCGCAATCTTCTCTAGCTTCCACTTTAATCATATTAACCACACTCTCATCATGACCCACAAAATATTCACGAAGGTGAATGTCAGAGAAGCCATGCTCTTTCGCATCATCTCTTGTGCTGCAATAATGAACTTCTTTAACACCTGACCAAATAATGGCGCCCATACACATCGGACACGGTTCACAGGTAGCATAAATTACGCAATCCGATAAGTCCATTGTGTCTAGCTTTTTGCAAGCTTCTCGGATAGCTACCATTTCCGCATGTGCGGAAGGATCCGTGTCTCTCATCATTGTATTGCTAACCGCTGCAATCACTTCATCGCCTCGGACAATCGTTGCACCAAACGGGCCTCCAAATTTCTTGTTCATACCCTCGATCGTTGCATCTACCGCTAATTTCATGTAATCCATTTCAAATTCCTCCTCTAGTTTAATTGGGATGATTTTAGTGTTTTGCTAAAGATGGTGTATAGAACAAACGAAACAATTAAACCACTAAAGAAAGCAAAATCATTCATCCTAACTAGGAAGGGAATACCCTTAAGAAATGCACCTGACATAGGAAGGATGAAGCTGACTGCTAGAACAGCCATCGCAACAGGATTGTAACCATTCTTATATTCACCATTGCTACCTGCTGGGACATAGATATTATCAAGATTTAATACTCTTTTCCGATGAATAAAGAAGCTTGAAAGCATAATACCCGCAATTGGACCAAAGATGGACCCAATAAAGCTATAGAAGTAAAATAAGGTCGTTGTACTTTCTACAAGCTTCCATGGCAAAATCAAAGTCCCAACAACGGCTGTTAAGACACCTGCAGTCTTTACAGTGAATTTTTTCGGGAAAAGAGATGACATTTGCAAGCCAGCTGGCAATAAGTTTGCAAACACTACGAAGGCGATTGCTCCTACATTTAGTGCTAGAATCAATACAACAACAGCGAAAGTGTTTTCAATTTTATCAATGGCATGAACGATATTGAAAATCGGTTCACCAAACGCAATTTCAGTACCCGCGATTAAAGCCACACAAGTGATGGCAAAAAGAATATAAGACAAGATAAACCCTACTGGCAATCCAATCATAGCCGCTCTTGGTGATTTCGCACGATGCGTGAAGTCCGACATATTCACCACAGGACCCGCCCAGTTAGATACCAATGCACTCACGCAAGCAATAAAGACTAATGGACTTGAGCTTGGGTTCGCTGGTACATACTCTAAAATCGGTCCAAACCCTCCAGCAATCTTGATCGCCCAAACAGCAGCACCAATAATAAACACATACACTACTGGGGATGACCAGTTTCCGAACTTACCTAATGTTTTCATTCCACCTAAGAATAACAGAACCGTTGCTGTCCAAAGAATTGCATAGGAGATCATTGTCGGGAATGCTAACCCGAATAGTGTGAAGCCACCGCCTAAATCCATATAATTCGGAATAAATCTAGCAAATATAACATTTAATGATTCTGCACCTACAACGGTAGTGGTTCCAAAGAATACTAATCCGGCAACAAGTCCTCGTATTAATGCAGGTATAATTGCTCCCTTTACCCCAAATGAATCACGAAGCAACATCGCGAATGGCAGCCCATATTTGGAGGCAGAATACCCGTTTAAAGCATAAAACGCGGAGACAATAATGGCCGAAAGCATAACGGCAAAGAGAACCTGTGTTGTATCCAATCCTAGGACGAAAAAGCCCGCAACTGTCATATACGACATAATATTATGAACAGCGCCCATCCAAAGGGTTATATAGTTGGACATTCCCCAGTCTCTTTGCTCAGGCTTCTTGGGCAGTAATTCCTCACCGTAACCGTATGATTTGTACCTATCATAATTTTGTTCCAATTTTGCTTGATCCATATCTACACTTCCCCTCGCTTAAATTACTTCACGATATGAGTGCCTGCCTGTTCATTGATCGCATCTTTCAAGCTTTCCGGATTCGTAATAATAACTCGCGTTCCGCTGTTCTCTAAGAAGCTTAAACTCGCCTCGATTTTAGGCAGCATACTTCCTGCTGGGAAGTGATTTTCTAGCACATATTGTTTAGTCTCATCAACCGTCATTTTGGAAAGCTCTTTTTGATTAGGCTTACCATAGTTGATGCATACTCTAGACACTCCCGTTGTAATAATTAAGGTCTCTGCATGAATTTGTTCTGCTAAAAGACTCGTTGCAAAATCCTTATCGATGACTGCATCAACACCTTTGTACGTGTTATCATCAGACTTCACGACTGCGATACCTCCACCGCCTGCAGCGACAACGACAAAGCCCCCGTCGATTAATGACTTAATCGCGTCTTTCTCCACAATATCTATAGGTCTTGGGGATGGAACTACTCTACGGTATCCTCTGCCAGAGTCTTCTACAAAGCTCCATTCAGGATGTTCTTTTTTCATTTCTTCTGCTTGCTCTTTGGAAAAGAAGGATCCTACTGGTTTCGTCGGATTCTTGAAATTAGGATCTTCTGAGCTTACTTCAACTTGTGTAATCACCGTAGCCACATTCTTATGGATCCCTCTAACTGCAAATTCATTAATTAAAGCTTGTTGGATTAAATAACCGATTCCACCTTGTGTATCGGCTCCACAATTCACTAGTGGAACAGGAGACATGCCGGCAATTTCATGTGCAATCTCAGATCTTCTTAGTCCAAACCCTACTTGTGGTCCGTTACCATGTGTAACGACGACATTGTAGCCCTCTTGCACCATATCAACAATATTGACGACAACTTCTTTTACTGCTTCAGATTGGTCATGAATCGAATCCAGGCCATTTTCCTTGACCAATGAGTTCCCGCCAATAGCAACGATTACAGTCTCTTTCATCTGATGCCTCCTATGTTTCAATTCTTATGCGCTAACCGAGTAACTCAAGAGATTGCTTTTTGTGTGAGTGGTATAACGGATTTGTTGGATCATTCTTAATCGCGTTCTCGATAGCCTCAATGGCCTCTTTATGCTTACCAAGCGATCTTAGACTGTTCGCCTTATGGAAGGAGAAGTCATATCTATTCGGCTGAAGCGCCAGAAGCTTATTCATCTCGACAACTGCTTCTTCATGTCGGCCGAGTTCTCTTAAATAATTGGACTTGTGGTAGCGATAGAACGTTTCATTTGGCGCCAGCTCACAGGCTTTATCATATTCCTGAAGAGCTTCCTCCGGTTTTTTCCATAGTCTTAAACAATTCGCTGTGTAGAAAAAAAACTCTACATTAGCTGAATCAATAGATAGAACGCTTTCATAGCATTGAAGTGCCTCTTCGTATCTCTTTAATTCCTGCAAGAAATAACTTTTATAATAGATGAAATCCAGGTTGTCAGCATCCACTTCTAGCGCTCTATTGATGATGGATATAGCTTCTTCATATTGATCGTTGTTAGCAAGAGCCTTTGCCTGCATCACATATTCATTATTTTCCGGGAAGTTTTGTTCTAGAATCTTCACGACTTTATGCTGACCGTTCTCTTCGGCACGTTGTAGGGATGAGAGCCCATCTCGATCAGGCAAATGCACATCTGCCCCCGCATGAACAAGCGCCTCAATAATGTCAGAATATAGTCGTCCGCCATTCCCCAATATGACTGCTTCAAGCAGGGCTGACCAGCCTAAGTTGTTGACATGATTCACTGGAACCCCAGCATCGATACACACCTCTACGGTTTTTAAGTAGCCCTTTTCGCTCGATGGTAACAGCGCTGTTCCTCCAAACCGATTCACGCTCTTCAAATCAGCTCCACCAGCAATCATGAGACGCAGGATTTCATAGAAGCCATTTGCTGCTGAGCAGATAAACGGTGAGAGTTGTGTAATATCTCTAGTGTTTACATCACTTCCTGCTTCTATTAATCTTTTAGCAATCGCAATTTGATTGTTTTGAGTTGCCGCCATTAATGCTGTTCGCCCTGCAGCATCTTTATAATCAACACTGGCACCTTCGCCTAATAGTTTCTCAACAGAAGCCAGTTCTCCCTGTTCACTCGCCTCAATAAGTTTTGTATTCAAGAATAGACTATCCAAAATTGTTCACTCCTTCACAACCTAGCACGAGAGGTTCGTCTAGTTCGAAATAAGAATGGCGGGCTAAACAAGTTAGCCCTCTTCTTATTTAATATTTTCACTTAATGCAAGTAATGCTTGTTCAAATGCTTCGATTGGAGGATTAACGATACCCGCACCAATCATTCCAATCCCCGCATCTTTATGTGCAATGGCTGTATTAATAATCGGCATAATTCCTGTTTGGATGACTTTTTGAATATCAATACCTGTCGGAATACCTATAAAGTCAAGCATTGGAATCGTCACGTTAGGATTTTCAGTGGTTGTGATTTCTGCCATTTTTGTGGTGTAGCTGATTGCATCATCGACTGTACCACCCACTAGCGAAACAATAGCCGGTGCAGTTGCCATAGCAAATCCGCCAATTCCATAGGTCTCCGTAATCGCACTGTCACCAATATCAAGACCAGAATCCTCAGGTTTGTATCCAGCAAACATAGGACCAATTACTTGTTGTGCAGGACCTGTAAACCATACGTTTCCAGCTATTCCACTCACGCGGATACCGAATTCCACTCCGTTACGAGCCATTGTGGTAACAATGGTACTATTCTCAATGCCATGCGCAGCATCAAGGGCACATTTACAAAGCGCCATCCATGTCGGACCCGAGAAATAGTCGCTGCTGCTAACGAATTCAAACACTTCTTTTTTCTGTTCAACCGTGAAATCGGTTTGGATAATATAAGGCGTTAGCGCTTGAATGAGCAGGGTTGTTCCAGCTACATTTCGGTTATGACACTCGTCCCCCATATGAAGGGCTTGTGAGAGCATTAGGCGCAAGTCAATCCCATTTGGATTAAGTTTCATCGCATCTCTTAAAATAGGACCCAATACATCTCGCATCCAAATCAAACGCTGGATAACACTCTCGTCATTGGCACCCATACGAAGGATTTTGGACATTTGTTCACTTAAATTTGTATAAGCAATATTTCCATAAGTTTTATTCTCAACAATATGCATAAACATGGAAGCCGATGTTACACCAGCCATGGAACCAACACAGTTATGTTCATGACATGGCGAGAAAATAATCTCTCCAGACTCGGCTAGTACAGCTGCTGCTTCAATATTGGGGGCAAGTCCTTCAAATACAATAGCCCCTGTTACCGCACCTTTCATCGGACCATTCATTCGTTCCCAAGTGATTGGCGGGCCAGCATGTAAAATTGTATTTTTCGTCATACCAGGAACCACATTGATCGCTTGGTCAAAGCCAATCAGTACCGGTTGCGAGTTAATAATTCGCTCAACAGCCTCTTTGTTAGCAGCTTCAATCTTATCTGTAACACTTGGGTCTTCAAGCTTATCCAGCGCAGCAATTAATTCTGGATTGCCTCTGCCTGGCGGCGTCCACTCCAAGTGAGTTACATTCGCGTTTTGCTTTAATAAATCATCTCTAAAGTTTGCAATGCCTACATTTATGACATTTAGTTTATTCGTAAAAAGTTCATTGATTTTACTCATGACTATTCTCCTTTCACAACGAATTCTCTTGCTAGTAGACCTGCGTTCTGACTGCTGCTAGCATGTGTAGCACCAGAAGCTAACAATTTATTAATTTGACCTTCGATATTTTGACTATCTAGCTCTGTTCCAAGAATGTATCCAATAATCTCTAGATGTCTTCCTTCATCTTCAGCGGCTTGCTTCGCTTCGATAATCGCAGGAAGCATTGCGCCTACAGGATCTTCGTGCGCTCCGAAGCCTAGAACAAAGTCCATCACAATAACACCGACAGAAGGATCTTTTGCTTCTTGAATAAATCTTTCAATCCGAGTGGATGGATCTATCATTGGATGTGGCTTACCTTGTGTAAATTGGTCATCTCCGAAGTCAATAAAGGTATGATCTTGGCTTACTCTAACATCTTTTAAGCGATATTCAGGCTCTCTCTGAATGTTACTGTGGACATTGTCGAATTTCTCCATAGCGATGTGCATCGCTTCATCACAGAGCGTACCGCCACTGAATAGTCCACGGATATATTTTTGCTCAGGCTTTAACTTCGCACGCACTTCTTCAATAAGCGGAAGATTTAACGCACGTTTGTTAAGCTTCGATTCGTCTGCTCCAGCTAAAAGTACCGCTTTAAGTGCCGCTTCTTTTGACATTTTTGCAAAATGACCGCCAGCTTGGGTGACCTTTTCTTCATTCCCACCCACAAACCAAACCACAACTGGTTTCTTACATTGTTTAATTTGTGCTAGTACTTTCTCTTCTACACTTGGTGCCGGTGGTTTAGATACGAGAACAATAACCTTTGTTGCATCGTCCTCTTCTAACGCTTTAATTCCGGCCAGCATCATAATGCCGCCAACCTCTTCACTTAGATCTCTACCGCCTGTACCGATCAACTGTGTGATTCCACCGCCAAATTCATGAATACGAACCGTTACCTCTTGGCTACCTGTTCCTGATGCGCCAACGATCCCGATATTCCCTTTTCTCACGGCATTCGCAAAGCACAAAGCGACGTTACCAATAATCGCAGTACCACAGTCTGGCCCCATCATTAGCAAGCCTTTTTCTTGGGCTAAAGTTTTTAATTCAATTTCATCCTCAATACTTACATTATCGCTAAACAGCATGACATGAAGATTATTTTCAAGAGCTTTTCTTGCTTCTCTAGGAGCGTAGCTCCCATTTACGGCAATAATCGCTAAGTTAGCTTCAGGAGTACCGTTTACAGCTGAGGTAATGGTTGAGTATTTAACCTCACTCTTTCCTTTAGAGGAATCTTTCTTTTTCGTTAACAATTCATTGATGCTTTCGAAAGCACCCTCACACAGCTCTTCAGAGGCAGCCTTCACAATAATCACTAAGTCACTTGTTTTGGCATTTTCCACTTCAGGTGTCATCAAGCCCACATTTCTAATGACCTCTTTATTCATTTCAGTACCCATTGCAATAATGGCTTGTTCTACAATTTCGATCTGATTCGCTTTTGTTGAAAGTGACATCAAAGATACGGAATCAATATAAGTGTTTGGTTTTACTAAAACTTGAACAGTCATACTTGTACCTCCCATTTACATGTTCATTTCCAGCCCCGCAACAATTCCTAGGGCTATATCTGTACCCGAAGTGGAGCCTATAGCTAATACCCTACGTAAAGAACAGATTAATTCCTCTTCGCTACCTCTAAACAAAGCCTCCATTAGGTCACTAATGGACTCTCTTACCTGGCCAACTGCTGCTTTAGCTAATGCCATATAGCTGATATCATTGGTTAAAGCCTTCGCATGTAAGACGACTTCTTCACAAAACGATTGGTGTGAAAAGCATCGATGATTCTCGATGCCCATGACGGTAAACAATCCCACCAAGAAATCATCACCGGCTGGCGTTAAGCCTGGTCCAAGGCCTATGAGCGAAGTTGCATGTGTGATTGCAGTAGAAATTCGCTTGTTTTGCAATTCCGATACAAGTAACTGCGTCCGTTCATGAAGCATTCTAGACATTTCATCGTCAAAAGGATTGCCGCTTTTGAAAGCCCTTTCAATTCTACTGTTATTTCCGTGAAGTTTGATATATTGCTTCATGGTGGATACATTCATTATTAAGACATCAGCTTCCGAAGGATATTTAGGCAGTTCACAATTCCATTTCTTAACACCATTCATTGTGATAGACATCTTATTAGCAATTGATAAAACGGAATGATCCGAACTTACAATGTCATTCACCCTGATATCTGCTTCTTCAAAGTGTTCTAAGTCAATAATAAGTGTATTAGGAGCATTATCGATTCCCTTACACGCAATAGTATACAGATCTCCACGATCCAAACATTGAATATTGAGTGTGCGATTAAACGTGCTATGAACAAAACCATGAAACTTATGATGAATGATTCGTTGAATAAAATCGCCATCACCGGATTTTGCAAATCTCACTAGAGTGATTGGCCTCCTTTTCACTTCAACAGATGGATGAATGCATTGAATAATATGATTTGGTTACATCGTACAAAGGCAACGATGAGCGTAACTACCTTACGGACTTAATATATAATATACTGGTAGGGATCGTCATCGTTTAAGCGAACCAAAAAGAGTGCATCCTATTTGTGCATGTTATACAAGCGAATGTGTTAAAAGTGTGTCTGAGGAGCGTGCCAAAAATTGCTAACCGTTAAAGACTTAATGAAGATCAAGGCTATAGAGGGAATAAAAATTGTTGCTGGAGAACAAGGAATTGATAAATCCATATCTATCGTTAACATTATTGAGAATCCCGATGCCTTTGACTGGCTTTCACCTAACGAACTACTCTTATCAACTGGCTACATCTTTAAAAATAATGCAGAATTACAAAACCGAATAATTAAGGAGCTTGCCGAGCTTAACTGTTCAGGATTGGTTGTGAAAATGAAACGGTACTTTGACAAGCTTCCTCAGAACATGATTGATGAAGCCAATAAGTATGGGTTACCCCTTCTAGAACTGCCTTTTGAATATACACTTTCTAACGTGATCTCGATCATTAATGAGAAGGTTTCCGGAAGATATGATTTGCTCAATAGAAAGACTTTAGATATACATAACTTGTTCTTCAAAATCACCCTCGAAGGCGGTGGTATTGCCAAAATAACTTCCATGTTATCCGAAACGATTAGTAATCCTATTATTGTCGTAGACAAGGATTGGCGATTATTGCATCACACAGAACATGCGAAGAACAACAGTCCTCTCGAGTATTATCTTGATTTTTCAAATCGACAGCCTGTTTTTAATAAAGCGTTCATCGATACTATTCCTACCAATCTAAATGAAATGAAAAAGTCTATTAAGAGGACCTATCATTCAGAAGGTGCAAAAATAAAATGTCGAGTGATTCCTGTCGCTGCTTCTAACTATATTTATGGCTATATTGTGATTTGGCAGACAGTGCAAGAGCTATCCGAATTTGATTACATTATTTTGCAGCAAGCCTCCACCATCATGGCACTCGAACTGATCAAAGCAAAGGAAATTAGCGAACTTGAAATAAGAATTAAGCAAGACTCCATCGATGATTTACTTTCGGGGAAAATATCATCCCATGAAGCGCTGCAAACCTTATGTTATTTACATGGATTAAATCCGAGCTATATGTATTACAGCATGGTGATAAATATTGAAATGAATGAAGCAGACAAGTTTGAAGATATGATTATCGGAAAGTACAAAATGGAGTCCATTGCAAAAAAATGTGTGGACATCATTTATGACTTGTCACATAAAGCGATTGGAGAAATAAAGTGCTTTTATAGAAATAATAGAGTCATCATTCTAGTAGGGCAAAATGAAGAAAGACCTCCTGTTTCGATTAGTGATGCCAAGTTATATGCAAATGAACTGCTTGAGGTACTTATTCAAAGAACGAAGGAAACACTCTTAATAGGCATTGGTCAGCAATACAGTACAATCAGCTCGCTGCATAATAGCTTTTCTGAGGCGAACGAAATGATTAAATTGATGCAACAAAAAAACCTTCAAAACAAGGTCTCACATTTCGAAGATTATTCGGTTTACCATCTGTTGGAAGCAAATATCAAAGTTGTTGCCTTAGAAGAATTTTTTCGGAAGTGCTTAGGTAAAGTCTTTGATCATGATCAATTACATGGTACAAGCTACATGTTAACTTTAGAAAATTACTTTATTAACAATCTGAATGTCACCGAAACTTCAAAGGCTATGTTTTTGCACAGAAACACACTTATCTATCGCATTGAGAAAATAAAGGAAATCCTAAATCTGGACTTAAAGCATTCAGAAGAATTACTGCGAATTCAAATAGCGCTAAAGATATTTAGTATTTTAAATAAAACGATTTAAGCGAGAAATATAAGACATAAAGTATCGTGTGAAACTTATACTTTCTTATATTTTAAAAAAGCTCCCCTTACAGCAGCAGGTTTCATTATTTCACCTGTCTACTATATGGGGAGTTTTTTATACATACTTATCTCGACCAGACAACATTCCAAACGTCATCACTACTCCAGAGATAACGATCAGTGTGAGAAGTGGAATCGTCCATACGTGGGCCATATCATATAGATACCCGATCAATATAGGTCCTATAGCTGCAAGCATATATCCCGTGGATTGAGCCATTCCAGATAATTCTGCAGCTTGATTTCCGTTTCGGGCACGAATTCCGATATAACTTAGCGCCAGTGGGAAATTCCCTCCCAAAGCAATACCAATCAAGATAATACTTAGGATCATTATTGGGTAAGAGGAGCCCATCCATAGTCCAGCATAACCAACAATGGAGCACATGCCTAATGCGAATGCAATCCATACTTGAGAGTGTAGTCGTCCTGCAAGAATAGGAACAAGAAAACTAACAGGCACGCCAACAATTTGTGTGAAGGATAATAACCAGCCTGCTGTCCCCCTACTTATGCCATAGTTATATAAGATTTCAGGTAACCAAGACATCGTTATATAAAATAATGAAGACTGAAATCCCATGAATAGCGCTATTTTCCAAGCGAGTGGTGAACGCCAGATTTGCTTAGCACTGATCCTTACACTTTTTACTGCATTATCTTTGGCTGGATTTAATCTAATTAGAAGGATCCATACCACGATCGCTATGATTGTCGGAATTCCCCATACGATTAAAGCTCCGTCCCACCCAAGCTTCAGATCATGGGCTAGAGGAATACTAATACCCGATGCTAACGATGCGAACAATCCCATTGAAGTGGAATAGATACTTGTCATTAGACCGAACTTTTGCGGGAATTTCTCCTTCACAACTACCGGCAATAGAACATTTCCGATGGCTATACCTACCCCAATCAATAACGTACCAAAGAAAATAAAGAGTGTCATTGAAATGGAACGAATGCAAATACCGACCAAAAGAATAACCAAACCTAACAATAGTGTCTTCTCGTTGGATAAACGAGCAGCGATTCTAGGAACGAGAGACGACATAACAGCGAAGGATATCAAAGGTATACTCATTAATAGACCTGCACTCCAATGTGCAAGCCCTACATCTTCTTGAATAATTCCCACTAGTGGACCTACCGAGGTAATAGCGGGCCGTAAATTAAAGGCTACCAGAACAATCCCCGTAATGAGTAAAATAATATATAAAGAATTCTTGTTGTCTTGTGTCTGTGGTGAATACAAAAACTAAATCTCCCCTCAACGAATCAAATGCCAAATGATCTTCAGAATGTAGCATTAGTTATAACATATAAGAAAGTAGTTTAAAAGTATAAAAACAAACAGCGCGCACCGATTAAGTATCGGCACACGCTGAATTTCTAAGCTAGATATAGAGTAATATCTAATTGTTTGATTTTCTCAATCCATTCTTCTGATAGGCCTCTATCGGTTACAATAGCGTCAAAATCATTTAACGAAGCAAAGTAAGTGGATTTAACCGTATCAAACTTTGAGGAATCAATCACTAAAATTTTTTCAAGGGCACAATGAATTGCCGCATTTTTTGTATCTACTTCACAACTGTTCGTGCAAGTGATGCCTAATTTAGCATTAACTCCTGCAGCAGAAATAAATGCTTTTGTTGTTCGTGTTCTACTTATTAAATCCAACCCTTCTCTGCTTTCAAACATTTGAAGTTCTGGACGGTAATGACCACCAATAAGAATGAATTCCTTAAATCCTTTTTTATGAATCTCAATTAATGCGTTCATAGAGCAACAAACAAACTCTACAGAACGATTTGACGGAATATGTTCGATAATTTGAGCGGTTGTTGTACCAATATCAATAAAAATAATATCGTTAGGCTCGATTAGTGAAGCTGCTAACTTACCAATATTATATTTTTCTGATGCTCGATTATTTTTTTGAGTTGTCAAATCATATTCATCTTGTTTATTCTCATTTGGGTCAGAACCATTATAAATAACCGCACCTGAAACAACTTGCACGATTTTATTTTCTTTTAGATATTTAATATCTCGGCGAACAGTCATTTCTGTGACATCAAGTTGATGTGAAAGTTCTTTGATAGATGCGCCACTTTTATTTTTTAGGATTGATACAATTGTATTTACTCTCTCTTGCTTATCCATACCGGTTCATCCTAACTACTAATAATAAAGTATAATTATCAGAATTATACCATATCTAATACCCCAATACTTCCTGCCCTTTTACAATTTTAACTATGGCACTAGTTCCTAATCGTTCTGCACCCAAATCGATAAATGCTTTAGCATCATCCAAAGAGCGAATGCCTCCAGCTGCTTTAATCTTCACATTCTGACCTATGTTCTGTGCAAACAGGCTGACATCCTCTTTGGTTGCTCCAGCTTTTGAGAATCCAGTGGATGTTTTGATATAATCAGCTCCAGCTTTTGTAACAAGCTCACATACTTTCACTTTTTCCTCTTGGGTGAGTAAACAGGTTTCAACAATAACCTTTAATACTCTACTTCCACATGCATTTTTAATGGCATGTATTTCGTCGTAAACTTCCTCATAACATCCGCTTTTTAAGAAGCCCACATTGATCACCATATCAATTTCTGATGCTCCATTTGTAATTGCATCCGTTGCTTCAAATACTTTAACGGCTTGTGTACTATAACCATTCGGAAATCCGATAACTGTACATATTGCTATTTTGCCTTCTACATAATTTGCAGCTTCTCTAACATAAGCACTTGGGATGCAAACACTGGCCGTTTGGTATTTCATCGCATCATCACATAAATTCTTTATATCATCCCATGTAGCAGTAACATCAAGCAGGGTATGATCTACTTTTGCTAATATATCTTTAACGTCCATTCTATTCACTTCTCCCTTAATAAATAATTATAAAACGATAAAAATGTTACTATTCTAACAATTGTTGTTACACTACAAAGAACTAGTTCCTCCATAACCATTGATGGATGAATAACCGATCTCTGGGTGCGTACAACTGCAACTAATTAGTGCTCCTAATATGTATCGGTATAAGTTGCAATTCCTCTGTTTCCGCTACAAATCAGGTTTTTCCCCAATAACTCACAGGAACAATTACTTGTTCTGAATCACACTCCTCCTTCTAATAATTCCAGGATATTTCATTTGTTATATTACCAATATAGATTGTTATATTAGTAACATATGTTTGAATTATAACATCTTTAAAATTATAGTCAATCATTAATTAGAGAAATGTTTCTCTACATACTACTGTTCTTGGTTAGATTTGCATATAATAACTCTCGATCCGTCTGCGGAATTATCCCTGTAGACGGATCCTTTTTATGCTGTTTTACTAGATTAATTTTTGATATACGAAAAGGCCACCGGATTATTTCCGACGACCTCTATGACTTCTCCTCAGGTTAAGTTATGATGCTGAGCAATAACCCCTTCTTGACTTTGCTGATCCAACTTATAGCATATCAACGCAATCACACATGCCGATATCGCCAGGATGGAAGCAGCTATAGGAAGGGAGATTAATCCTCCATGCTGGGCAACCACTCCACCAATCGCGGATCCACCTGCGATTCCCAGGTTAGACGCTACTGGGTTCAACGATGCAGCAAGGTCCTTCGATCGTGGTGAGAACTGCTTGGCCAAATCTATCAAATAGAGCTGGGCCGGTGCGCTCACAATACTCGACATTACGGCTAGCATCATTAGTACGATCATTCCAAGAATCGAGATCGATGCGGTCATACTAAAGACGATATAGACCACAGCTTGTATAAGAAATACGAATCTAAGCTTACTTACCGCATTTCCGGACGCAACCTTGCCTCCAATCCAATTGCTGACAATCGTGGCAATCCCGTATACAAACAATACGCCACTAACTGAGCTTTTAGGAATATTCATCACTTGCTCCAGTAATGGTGTAATGTAAGTGTACATCACAAATACAGCTCCCACTGCCGTAACCGGAATGAGAAATGCAAGAATAATGCGCCCATTCGTGAGCAGTTCGATCTGATCTTTGAGTGAGCTGGGCACAGGCTTCGGTAGTTTGCGTGGAATATAGGCATAATTTAGCGCTATGGCAATTCCAGCTAACACCCCATTCAGAACAAATGCTGCAGGCCAGTTGAAAAACTGTCCTACAAAAGTGCCGATCGGTACACCAAATACATTCGCAACAGCGAAGCCACTCAAAATTGTAGCGATTGCTTTGCCTCTTTTCTCCGGATCAACCGCTTCATTCGCTACCGTAATGGCTACAGAAAGAACAAAACCACATAGCACAGCAGTAACTATTCTAGTCACCAGCAGCATACTGTAGGTTCCAGTTATAGCACTCCACAAATTCAGTAGCAGAATCAATACAAGCGACACAAGAATCGTAATCCGTTTCGGAATACGGCTGCACAAAGACATCATAATGGGTGTGCCAATTGCATAAGCGATCGCGAAACCAGATACCAAGCCCCCAGCTGTCGCTAGCGTAACTCCGAGGCTCGAGGATATCTCCGAGAGTAAACCAACAATAATATACTCCGTCGTACCCAGAATAAAAGCCATAAAAGTAAACGAAAAAATCAATGCGTTCTGTCGTGATGTTTTCATGGTGCTCTCCATCCTGTTTATCTCTATTTTTATAAGAACATATCTACTCATAATACTCATTTAGACTATATTGGGCAATCCTATTTTTTGTACCACAATGACTCACCACCCATTGCGCATAAAATAGAAGCTTCCCACAAGTTCAATGAACTTATGAGAAGCTTCTAATCATTTTACCTTATGTGGGAAAATGTAGGGAAATCGACTCCCCTTACAGCTAAACCCTTGTTACAACAAGGTTTTTTTGCTGTATTACATCATGCCGCCGACATGCAGACCACGATTCATAACTTGCTGAATAAGTGGTACGTGGTCGTCGCCACGAGTATCCATTGTTAACGAGCAAAAATACAATAAACCGGTAGGGTCATTTTTGTACGAATGATATTGCTGATTACAGTACGTTATTCGGACTTATCTGCAAGAGAACTAACTGATACGCAGAAGTAAAAAAAAAACGCATCAGCGGAAACGGGCGGGACATGAATGGATCATGTCCCGCCCGTTTGCTTGCATTTCATTCTAGTTTCCACTGCTAACCACCATATCGCCGACTATTGATTACTTTAATTGCTAATTAACTCTTCTAGTTTGTCCTTACTTGGTATCATTCTCATTCTATAAAGCGCGTATTTAAGATTATGATTTGCTAAATCAATTTCCTCTTGAAGTGCGCTCGGGTTTTCGGATACTTCTTCAGCGTTTGCAAGAGCATCTAAGAGCTCTGCTTTTCCTGTTTCTAGATATTGATCAACATTCAGTTTTTGGGCAAATTCAATATTGGCATCAAGCAAAGCCTTATTCACCTCAGGAGTACTTCGCAAAGCAAATTTAGCGTATACGGTAACATTTGCAGTAACAGCTGTTTCGGTTGTAAATTCATGTTCAAATGTATTGTCGTCCAAAAACCAACCTTCAAATACAAAGCCGCTCAATAATGTTGATGTTGGAAGCATAGACATTGTTTCACCATGCAAAATTCCCTTAATCGGGTTGACCGCACTACCTCCATAGACTTCAAAAGTTACAGTATGCCTTACTGAAGTTGTATCAATCCATTTAGCGTAAAGAGCTGTATTTACGTTTATTCGTGTTCGGTTAGTAAATTCATGAGCAAAAGTATTGTTGTCCGTGTACCAGCCTAAAAAAACATATCCATCTCTGGTTGGCGACGGCAGAGTAATGCTCGTATTCTTAGGTATCGCTGTAATCGAATCAACTGCACTGCCACCGTTTGAGTTAAAGCTAACCGTATATTTAACCGGTTGAGCTTCTTTCGTATTATAAACCTCGAATTCGCAAATGCTTGGAATATCTCCTTCAGTCATTGCAACAAACAGTCGTACTTTTTGTGCCTGTACAGGTTCAAATGTAAATGCATTAGACCCTATAGCAAAGCCATCTGCATTAATCACATCAGGCAAGCTTGATGTCCATTCGACAGTCGTCGTTGTTCCAATCGTTTTGGGTAAATCCAACCTACTAGATACAACATTCGTTGCATCATTTCCATTCAGGATTAGCTCTTCAGAAAGATATAATAAGTCCTCCTGGATGCCGTTATCTGGATTCATCGCATGCACAGAAGAAAAACTCGGGAAAATCGCTGCCATCAAAATAACCCCAGATAGTATCGTGCTAATCATTTTTATTTTCACTGCATTCACTCCCCGTAAATTTATTCCGGACGTTGGCGGTCATCTTTTATACAAGTTATAAAGCACTACAGCTGCCTGCGCTCTGGTTGTCGTTCCTTTCGGATCAATTCCACTGCCGGTGCCCGATATAATTCCTTCTCTTACCAATGACGCTATGCTCTCTAATGCATAACCAGAAATTTTCTCCACATCGGCAAATGAATCCAAGTCAGACTTATCCCCTTGGCTAGGCGCTTTCCCTGCAATCTTCAACGCTCTATCTATCAGTACGATCATATCCTGTCTGCTAATCTCGGATTCCGGATAAAAATGATTGTTTCCTGCACCGGTTGCCAAGCCCAATGCCTTGGCTATTGCAATCTGCCTAAAATAGTGGGCATCTTCTGCCACATCATGAAAGTTATTGTTGGCATCAGCGCTAAGCTCCAGGATATCTACTAACAGCTTCAAGAAATCCCCTCTTGTTATACTCTTTTCAGGTGAATAGCTAGTTTCACTTGTTCCATTTATTATTCCTTTGGATGCAAGTACCGATATCTGTTTTTCAGCCCATTTAACGTTTAATGTATCGTCAAATGTCTTCTTAACAAAACCTACTGCATAGGTTCCATTTGCTTGTCCTGATACTGTAACTGTTCCGGTTGCTGCATCATATTTGCCATTCGCTTTTATCACAATTGAACCGTCATTCGCTACTTCATAAACTACAATATGTTCAGAATCAGCCCATTCCTGTTCATTTGGATCATAATTTATAGACACTTTTGCGGTTGCATTTGTTTTTTTATGATTTTGCAAAAGTTTCACATCTACAATCGGTCTGTCTCCTACAAGTCGCTGTATCTCCTTAGTCCAAAGATTTTTATCAGCAATACTTATGATCAAATCGATCTTGCTGTTTTTATCAGTTGCCAGCTCTTTTACGACATGATTCAGTAATGTAACGCTACCAATTGCTGTTCCCAGCACAATATCAGCCTTTTCCTTTGCTGCCGAATCTAAAGGTATGGTTATCGTATATTGTTGTATATCTTCCTTGCTATTAAGACTTATAGTTATTTGCTTACTTCCATCTTTTTTGACCTCAGCAGCTTTTATAGCCGCATCCATATCCCGCTCACCGATCTCTAGAATTGCATTTCCGGCTTTGTTCGGTTTTAGATTTTCAACAACAATTCCGCCTTTCGATATTTCTGGTGTTGATGGTGTTGGCTGTGTCGGCTGTGTCGGCTGTGTCGGTTGTGTCGGTTGTGTTGGTTGTGTTGGTTCTGTTGGTCCTGTCGGTGTATTCTCTACCCATCTCGCATACAGAGTAATGTTTCCCGTTACTTTGTCCGTTGAAAGATTCCATGCGTTTTTAAATGTCGATTCTTTATACCAACCGTTAAAGACATATCCTGTTCTGGCAGGAATGGGTGTCGTGATCGCGCTGCCGCTAGTAACATTTGTCAGGGTAGAAACATCGCTGCCACCATTGCTGTTGAATGTTACGGTATAGGTGGTTGGCGATGTCGTACCCAAACGATCGATTGCACTTTGTAGTTCAATTTTTGCCAGATCGATTTCAGCCTGTAATACATTCACTTCGGCTAACGTTTCCTTCGCTACCGCCAATGCCGCCTGAAATACTCCCCATACTTCGTCTTGCACATCGCCTTGCGCGAAGTCCTCATATAAGTTATACAAGTGGTTCAATTCCGTCTTGTTGCCTGTAAAACTCAATAAATGCACTTTCCCAAGAAGGTTTTCATAGGCAGCCGTGATTTCTACTTTGGATGCATCATCCTTCATATAGATTACATATGCTTCTTCCAGCGCTTTTTCGATAGCTTCCTTGACCACTGGTATGAGATAGGGATAATCCAGCGTTAATTTCTGTTCTTCAACATAATAGATTAAATCTTTAATCTCCTTTTTGTCCGTAGATGCACTATTAACAGACTCTTCAATTCGGAATGAATACACCTCTACATAGCTATTCGACGACGCTTGGTTTTTGCTGTCCTGCACCTCAATTTTGATCGTGTGCTGACCGCCTCCCAAATCTTCCGAACGGAACAGCAAAGCTCCTGTTTCTCGGCTCGTCGAATACAGATCTACGTTCGTTACGTATTGACCGTCGATATAGACATCGGCAATGCCGTGATCGTCGCCGATAACGCCATACCATTCGATGAAATTGCCTGTAAAGCTGTGACTGGCCGTTGCTCCCGCCACTGTTGAATCGATCGATTTATTGGAATCTCTAGTCGTCCACTTGCCAGTCTTCACGATAGCTGGGTCGTTTCCGTAGACCGTTGTCACTTTCGGCAGCACTTTGATCGTTATGAGCTTCTCCGCAACGATAGCCGCATTTGATTTGGCTCTGGCGATAACATTAACCATTCCCGCAGTCTGATTGGATGTCAACAATCCATTGCTGTCGATCGCGGCAAGAGTTGTGGCACCACCGGCAACAGTTGTGACAGACCATTCGACTGATTTGTCGCTTGCGTATTGCGGGATGACGGAAGCCATCATTTGCATAGACGATGATAATCCCATGTCATCGCTTTCGCTGGAAATCAGCAACTTTTTTACAGAATATATGTCTTCAGGCGGCTCACCGCTATTGTTATAAACCTTAAATGCATCCAATTGCGCCTCTTGGGCTCCGGACTTATACACCACTTTGATTTGATGGGTCCCGTATGACAGATCCGTCTTTTTGTAAGCTTCGAATTGGTTTTGTTCAGGTGTACCGTTAAAGGCCCCGCTGCCCGTAATTGTGCCCGTCACGATATCTCCATCCATATAGACGTCCATATTCACCGACCATGGCGCTTTTTTGCCGATAACACCAATGCCGGTACCCGTAAACTCAAATTCGACGGATGGTGATGCCGCCGTATTCTTGGAATAATGGGTATCATTGTTATAGTAACCGCTGTAGATGTCCGGGCCATAGGTCCAGCCGGTATCCTCCGAGTACTTGATCCGGGTGTCGTTATCGTTCACCAACACTTCCGGCTCGAACTCTGCTTGATGGATCGCTTTCTTCAACGCAAAGAGAGCTTGAATGGTGGAATCACCGATCGTGCCGCCCTCCCACATTTTGATGTTAAGGGCAACGGGCACCTTTCTCTCTGACGCGCTTTTCACTTTGGCAATCAACGTATTCGTATTAACCGTCAGATCAATCGTTTCGTTCTGGCTCGTAATGCCCCAGTTATCGTTATTCAACATCGGCATCCCCACTTGCTGCAGGCCTGCTTCTCTGCCCACCTGGAATATACCGTCTGTCGTAGGCTCCGTGATGTCTCCCCAAGTGCCTTCGCCAAAAATCATATCTTGGAACTCGGTGATCTTCGTCCCTTCCCAGGAATTATAAGATACAATCCGATTCGGGTTGCCCGCCTTCGTCGCGCTGGCCATTCTCTCGAACGGCGCAGGATAATAGACGCAGCCATCGTCAAAAAACCAGCCGTCTAAATTCGTTCCCAGAGTTGTGCCTATCTCCGTAACGACTTGCTCCCAGTTATTAATAAATGTACTGCGATCCCCGACTCCGTATTTTGTAAAATCGTTTGGCCAATTTTGTTTCGCCTTCCAATCTGGCTCCTGCTGAATGCCTTGGTGGTAATACAAGTAAAAGTCGATGCCTCTGGCCTTGGCAGCCGCGGCGATTTCACCCACTAGATTGCGTTCCGTCGTCAGCGAAGAATTGCCCATGATGTCGTCAACCGCCTGTACAGGCATTTGCATTCTGTATTGCCACCATGTGATCGACCAGATGACGAAGTTTGCGCCCGTATCTTCCAACATGTCTACAAACGCTTCGACATCAAAATCATTCGTGGAATCTTCCGCGTTCTTTTTCGATCCGAATTGAGGGTACCCCCATGTGCCGTACTGGAAAAACAAACCGTAGCCGGAATTGGCGAATTCGGCCCGTTGCTCGCTTCCATCGGTTTTATAAGAGGCCACCCTGTCCAAGTATGCCGCCTTGTCGGAAAGGCGAATCATATCGAGCCCTTTAATGGAGATATTCTGATTAGCACTTGTCACCTTCGTAAGCGTGATCGTACTTTCCCCTGGCGGGATTTTCAGTGCGCCAACTTCCGCTACTTCCCAACCATTATGGGATTTAGTAAAGTTCGTTTCTGTAGAGGATTGAGATTGCGTAACGGTCAGTTTGAACTGCGTGCCTGCCGATGCTTTTAAATGCAGCCAAACAAAATAATCGGTCTTTTCGTTCAAATCCGAACGCACAGTCCATTTCAAACTATCGCTGCTTCTTGCACCAAAATTGTTGATCCAAAAATATTTTGGCACCCCGGCGTTAAATATGGTGATCGCATCGTCCCGTTCCGCCGCCGCCGCCGGCAGCATCTCCAAATTATCGATCGTTCTTGCCGGGTTAAGCACAATCGTTCCGCCTTGCTGGGCTTGTGCTGACACATTCGCCGCGGGCAGGAAAGGAAGAACCAAAACTAACACCAATACCATCGCCAACCACTTTTTTGCTCTCATTTTCCATTCGCCTCCTTCTTATTTTCATTCATGATAGAAGCTAATCCTTTATGACATAACAGTTGCACCTCCCTTCAGTTAATTGAAAGCGCTTTCCATTAGTAGCATTAAGCAAGGATATAGTGAGAACGTCTCAACGATTGGCTTCGTGCTGCTAGAATAAAAGTGGACAACAATTAACAGACTTGCAGATTATGAGACTACGGAGGTTTGTTCATAAGGGGGAGGATCGAGTGATAGGCGATTTGGAAGAGACAGCGGTCCATCCATTCCGTTATTCCAACGAAATACGGGTTCGATCTTACGAAATACCCTCGTTAGCGGAATGAATGTCCACGTCTTCCTCTCCGAAGTCAGCCGAAGTCAGGGAAATCATCTTCCAAGCCGAAACGATCCATCGGGAAGTTTCGGAATCCAAGCGCCAGTGCGGGGGATTCCGGTCTAACGCGATAATCTCCTCCCTCGGGATCGATGAACAACGGGGCACCGAATACAGAATGGACATCCCAACCCAGCGCCTGCCACTCGGACCATTCGTACGTTTCGGTCCGGCTCCCTAGTGGACGATAATGGACGGTAGCAAGAAACCGTCCCACATCGTTGTAGAACACATTGCCATCCAGCTCCCGCACCCATCCGCCATGAGCGGGAGGGCCGATGAACTCATACAATACGCCTTTGGAAGCACCTTTCTGGAAATCGATGTCGACCTCTGGGTTATCCCATTCACTGTTCGCAACAACGATGTTCCGGATGAATCGGTCGCTGTTCCCCTCGTATCCGATATGGATGCCGGGAGGATTAGCACCATTCACGAAAATATTGTTTTCGACCGTTCGGTGATCGCCTTCCCGAAGTTTAATCGATACCCCGATGCACAAGTTTTCCCGCACAACGTAATTGGAGGAGCCGTCATCCAGATCGATGCCCCATCCTTTTCGGTCACGGAACCGATTGCTCTGAATGACGACCGGATTCTGGGCATCTAGACAGACATCTCCTGCGCCATGCGACGCGGGTCCGTGGGATTGGGACAGGCACCAGAATCGGTCTCGTCCCCATGAATTGAAGGGGCCGTGATCGCCGGTCTCTCTAACCGTGTCGTAGATATCATTAAACTCAATGATGTGCCCGCCCCAAGTGCCGTCGTTTATGCAGATAGCTGCTCGCGGCAGTCGGAATATTTCGTTATGGCTGATGACATTGTCTCTACTGACCGAGATGAACACGCCGGCCGTCTGCTTCCCGTATACGCCGATATCGTGAATTTTGTTGTTGCTGACCGTAATTTCGGCAGGGTAAGCATGTTGGCTACCAAGCGTGAGCGGCTTAGAGCCGACCAGACAAATGCCGCTTTCTCCGATGTCATGCATCCAACAGCCATGTACCCGGTTCCCCCGGTTGTAAAGGTTCATGAACACGGCATTTCCCCCCACCGCGTCGAAACGGCAATATGCAATCTCGCAATGCTCCGCCCCTTCCAGAAAGACGGCTCCTCCCCTGTGGATAGTCCAGTCTCCTAGCGAGGGCGCCTCGTACGCTTGAAGGTAAGTCGGTGCCGTATGCCTAAAGGTTAGTCCGTTAAATATTACATGCTGGACGGGATTCCGCTGCGTTCCTCTGCATAAGACGATGCTCTCCAAGACTGGCACTTCCACAATGGAAGTACTGAGATCGATGCCATCATGCGGATAATAGTAGAGAAGGCCGCATTCCCGGTCCGCATACCATTCGCCCGGCGCATCTAGCTCCTCGAACACATTCTCAATGTAATAATCGGAATGCTGGTCAATGCCGGTGGCATCGGCTCCTTGCATAATGTCGTTAATTTGATAGCCTCCGTCGCCGAGACGGATAAAGCCCGCTTCGCGGTCCACTTCCTTCACGCGCCATTGCAGGTTGCCCCATTGGTTTTTGCCGAAGATGTGCACGACCGCATCTTCCGGATGCGCCCAATTCTTGCCGGTAAATGTGACGGGATCAAAGGCGAATTCAGCGTGAGGCCACGTAGCCGGTTCATGGAGAGGACGCAAATAAGTAGGTCCGCCATTTAATTTATTCGGATAGCGGGCCCGTGTCTGCCTCACTCCGTTAACGAACAGCTCGGTGAACAAGCTCTCCTTCGAGACGCCTCGCCACTCCGGGATTTCGCATACCCAGATGCCTTCCCGGTATGGTTCCCAATTCCCGTGCAGCCGCATCCCTCCGCTAACAACAGGTCGCTCACCAGGGTAGGCCCCGTAGCGAATCGGAGCTTCTTCCGTCCCGGAATCCTCCGCCGTCAACGTGAGCGGCTCCTCCACATAATGCGTGCCTTCCCGAAGCCAAACCGTTGCCGAACGCCCCCCCGCGGTTCCCGTACTTCTAAGTTCCCTTCTTGCCCGATCCAAGGTGGCGAACGGCTCGCTCTCTGTTCCCGGAGCACGGTCGTCCCCATACGGACTAACGTAACAATTGACCTGCGTCTGTTCTTCGTGTCTCATCGTTTCATCCTCCTAAATGTGTAGGCTCGCAGCATAAGCATTTACCTAATCTTTGACTGCTCCAGAAGTAATTCCACTTGTTATGAATTTGCGTGCAAACGTAAAGATGATGATACCCGGCAGCCCCAGTACAACTAGCGCCGCATTGAATTTCCCCAGGTCGGCTGGAGAGAAGCCGAATAAGCCCTTCAGCGTATTGACGGCAACCGTAGCGGTCAGCATGGACTTATCCGTCAGGAACATAAGTGGGAGCAGAAAATCCTGGAATGACCACATGATCGAAAGCACTCCGAGATTAATTAACGCAGGGGTGGATAGCGGCAAATAAATGTGTATGAAGGCCTGCATCTTGGAAGCCCCGTCAATTGAAGACGACTCCATCAGCTCAGGTGGCAAATTGTCGTAGTAATTCCGCAGCATCAGGACAGCGAACGGCAATGTAAGAACCGCTTCCGAAAAGATGACAGACCAAAGTGTATTGTAGAGATCCAAATTTTTTAGAATGTAATAAAATGGAATCAAGATGACAACACCAGGTACGGCCAGACATAGTAGAACCGCTATGTAAATAGCTTCCTTCGCGAAAAAGCGAAGCTTGGAGAAAGCGAAGGCAGACAGCGCACCTATCGACAGCAGCAGAAACGTCGAGCCGATCGCAATAAGCGCCGAGTTCCGGAAAGTACCTATAAGCGAAATGCCGTTCAAATCACTAGTGAACAAATCTACGTAATTCTGAAACCCGTTCACTTTTAGCGAATTGCGGATAGCGGTATAAAACGGAAACACCCAAACAAGAGCGAAAGCATACAAAAATATGCTAATGATTCTTTTCTGCTTGCGGTTTGCGAGAGAAAAATTCATGCCCTTCCCCCCTTTCCCGTCCGAGGATGATAAGCGATAAGCTGGATGACGGATATCCCCAGAGCGATAAGGAGCACGATGACGGACGCCGCGCAGACATAACCGATATTCGCGCCAGCAGACCGGGCAAAGGAATAGATATAAACACTCGAATTTTCCGTTGTACCCGCCGGGCCGCCTTGTGTAAGCAAGAACACCCTCTCGAATTCTCGGAAGCTCCCGAGCAACGTGGACAGTATTATCGTCTTGTGAGCGTTTTTGAGGAGCGGAAACAAGACGTTCCATAACATGCGCCCAAATCCAGCCCCATCGATGACGGCTGCTTCGAGTATGCCAGTATTAATCGTAGTCATATCCGCATTATAGTACATCATAGACAGCCCGATTAGAAACACGGAGATGGAGATGACGGACATGTAAGCGAGTGTAGGATCGCTTAACCACCTCTGGGCAAGGAAATCAAGACCGATACCGTGTAGCAGCTGATTCAGCGTGCCAAAGCGAAACTCCAGCATGATGGAGAATACCATCGCTATCAGGGCTAGCGGCATGAAAGACGGAATAAAAAACAGCGAGCCAAGCAGCTTGGAGCCTCTAATTCCCATGTTCAATATGACAGATATCAAAAATCCGACCGACAAGCTGATAAGAATAGCTGCCGCCGAATAAATCAAATTATTGACAATTGAACGCAAAAATCTGTTATCCGACAATGCGGTGACATAGTTGTCCCAACCTACGAACGTCGCATCCCTGAACGACAGCGTCTGGTCGTAGAAGCTGGCATTCACGATAAAATAAAATCCATAGACCAAAAACACAGCAAACAAAATCAGCAGCGGCGCGATAAACATAAACCCGACAACATGTTCTCTGCCTGAGATTTTCATAAGATGCACTCTCCCTGGTTAGCAAGCCTGGAGCTGCAGGTGACCTGCAGCTCCGGCATTGCTATCATTCGTTCGGGTATTTGCCCGTCTGGAATTCTTGTTCAATGGCCTTGGCTGTCTCTTCAGGCGTCTGTTTGCTTATGAGCAGCTTCTGAAGCTGCTGTCCTGCTACATCGGAGAAAGGAGAATTGTTGTTTCGGTCGGCCGACGGGGAACTGAGCAAATCAGATACCGTCTTATAGGATTGCTGAGCTGTCGGCGTCGTCAGCAGACTAGCATCCGGCGTAAAGCTCGTCTTGTTGGTCGAGAAGGCGAACGTTGAGGCAAGCATGTCATTGCCTTCACCGAATACGAGGAAGTCGATCAGTTGCATTGCTTCCTTCGGATGTGTGGAATGCGCCGGAATGGCAATACCGAGATCGATGAAGGATCGGATTGACGGTTTGCCATTTGCCTCGATAGCCGGAATCGGCAGAACGCCTATGTCACCCACATCCACTTGGTTAGACTTACGGAAACTCTCCAGCAGCAGGTTCGCCTCCCAAGTTCCTTGGATAAAAAATGCCGCTTGGCCGGACGTAAAAGCGGTACGGGAAGACGTGTAGTCCATATCGAGCACGTCGTCTTTGCTTATAATGCCATCATCGAAAATTTTCTGGAAGCCAGCAACTGCCTGCGTAAACTCAGGTCCGTCCAGCTTCTTGCCGTTATATCGCCACTGGTTGAACAGGTCGGATTGCTGACCAGCAATCGTCCAGGCGAGCTCATCCATAATCCATGCGTCCTTGCCGCCGACGGCCACAGACAACTTGTCGCTCTTCGTCTCACGAAGCTTATCAGATACGGCCTTCCACTCCGCGTAAGTTTGCGGTGCCGGTAAACCAAGCTCATCCAAAATATCTTTGTTGTAATACATAACCATCGAGCCGACGGAAGCCATCGGCAAGAACTTCAGACTGTCTGCCTGGGACTTTGCCTGTACAACGCTATTCTCACTAATAACCGATTGCCAATCCGGACGTGTTTCGGATAGTAGATCTTCTAGCGGCAGCAGATCCTCCTGAATTTGCTTTGGCATTGCTCCAGTCTGAACGCCCACGACATCTAGGTTTTCCTGTGTGCTGAGCGCTAGTGGCATCTTTGTCTGGAAGTCTTTACTCTCCATGACCGTAAGCTCAACTTTAATGCCTGGATGTGTTTCCTCGAATTTTTCGATAACTGGTTTGTAGAGATCCGCAGACGGATGCCAAGTCCAAAATTTCAATGTGACGGGTTCTTCGCTGCTCGAAGTCGCGGACGGTTTATCGTTTTCTGCTGATGTACTGGCTTCGGGCTTATTGCCCCCGTTCGATGTACCGCATGCGGCTAGCATCATGGTAAATACGAGGAGCATACTTAGTAGAGAATAAGTTCTGTTGACCGGTTTCTTCATAGATAAATCCCCCTTCGAACATATATGAAGCGTTTGCAAAAATAGCGTAACACGCGCTGAAGGAGGCGCACATGGACGTTCCACATGAGTTGATATGGAAATCTCACATCATTTAGCGGGGATATTGAAACTCGGGGATGCCACGGTCGATCGCTACCTGCTTGCGGTAATTGTCCATACCGTTCAGCGCCTCCCGTGTTGTAATGGTACCTGTCATCGCTTGCTGAACCCACTTGGCCATCTCATATTGGTTGTACCCCACGATAAACGGAGTGATGGAGGGAGAACTCAGACTAACGATCTGCTCCTTATTTTGGACATATTGAGGCGTTAGCTGATTCGTCGTCACACTATCAAAATACGTTCCCGTCTTCAGATTACGGTAAACATTATTTAAGACATCGGGCTGAGCAAGGAAACGAATGAATTCCATCGCTTCCTTGGCATGGTTTCCATTTTTGTTCACCATAATCATTGCTGCATTCGGTCCTTCGTACAGCTTGGCGTCCTTACCACCTACAAAGAGGGGCATTAAACCGAAATCCTCTGACAATCCGGGATACTTCACCTCCAGATCGGAATACAAATATACGTCCCATGACATGACCATGGCGTAATCACCGCTATGAAGCGCGGCCGGCAAGCCGTCCCAGTTGTTGTTCGACGAATCGCTACCGAAATATCCGCGGACATACATCGTCCTGTACCAATCGACAACTTCCTGGACAGCCGGCACATCGGCCAAATTCACTTTGTTCGCATTTAGCGCTTCCACCAATCCCGGCGTCCGTTCGGCTGAGTAATCCATGCCGAACTGAGGCATTAACGGCCATACGTCTTTGCTAGCCAAATAGACTGGAACAATGCCTGCCTTCAACAACCTTTCGCACAAGGCAAAAAATTCCTCCTGCGTCTCAGGAACCTGCAAGCCCAGATTTTCAAATATGCGTTTATTATACAAGGTGCCGCTGGTGGAAGCCTCCCACAGGGGTAAGCCGTATAGTCTGCCATCCTTGGACAGGCGCGGCTTCACCTCGTCGGTCAGGTCCTCCACCCATTCCTCACCGCTCATATCGAAAAAGTTACGCTCAGGATGTAAGTCGCTGAGTGCAGCCCCTCCGAAGTGCATGACCAAGTCCGTAATTTCGCCAATTGCGACCCTCTTGCTGATTAATGTATCGACTGTGTCGATCGGAAGAGCCTGCAGCTCAATCCGGTTGCTGGTCTGGTCCTCATAGAGAGCAATGGCACGCTTAATAATCGGCTTGACCGTCCAATCCTGGTTGGCCATCAGCGTGAGCGTAACCGACTGCGTCTTCCCCATCATGCTCTCCGACTCATTCTTGTCTGCGCTGCAACCGAAGAGGAAGAGCATTGCAAAGACGAGCAGCAGCCCTGCGAAAATACGGAAGAACCACACATTATATCCCCCTGTTTTGCCCATCCTTCTCCCACCTCTCCTTGTATTCCCTCGGGCTGAGCCCTGTCGCGTTTTTGAATACCTTGCTGAAATACAGACTGTCTTCGTAGCCGACGAGCTCCGCGATCTGGCGGAGCGACAGTTCTGGTCGTTCAAAAATAAGTACGATTGCTTTGTCGATGCGGAGCTTCGCCAAATATTTGCCAGGCGGCATGCCGAAGACTTCGCTGAACACATTGGAGATATACGTCTTGTTATAGCCGAATACTTGCTGAAGCTTGTCGCTGCCGATCGACTCCATGAAATGTTCTTCCAAGTAACGACGTACGTCCTCCATCAAATCTTTCGCCGAACGGTCAGGGCGGTTCTTGACCAAAGTTGCATATCCTTCCTTTATATATCCACAGAACTGCTTTACCGCTTCATCCAGTGTTCGGCACCCGGATACAAGCTCGTTCGCATCGAAAGCAGCAATTGTCGAAGCGATTTCCTTCGGCCAATATGCATGGAAGGAACGGACGATCGCTGCGAATAAACTCTCCACCTCGGGCTGCCCATAGTCTTCTTTACGCCACTCTCTTCCCCATCCTTGCATAGCCTTCTCGAACGTTTCATAGTCGGCCGAATGAGTTAAACTACGACAGGCCTGATCCAGCTCAGACGACAAAACGAAGCCAGGACGGCGCATATCACCTTGCATCCATACGCGCGATTCACCAAACCTCGTCTCGCGGGGCAATGCTTCCCTGAGCGTACGAAGCGTAACCGCAAGGCTCTCCTCGGCAACGGACACGGAAACAGCCATATTAATGGCCACTTCATCCGCTTCCGCATGGGAAGACCATGAGGCTAGCATGGATTCTGCAGCCTCCCGGAGAATGACTCCCGATTGCGGATTCATCAAGGCGCGAACCATGATTCTCTCATTCGACGCCCATCCGCTTATCCACCATACAGGATCTGCCTTCCATTCGGGGCTAATCACCGCCTCCAAGACGTCATCGTCCCAGTGGCGATTGAAATCGCCAAGCGAAGATAGACGATCTTCCCATGTGCCGGTTCGGTAGGGTCCTCTCCTTATGAGCAGCAACTGATAATGTAGATATCCCGGATTTACGGATTGTTCCTCCCCGAAGTCGTCGGCGAGCTGCAATGCCCGTTTCATATAGACTCGTTCCGCTTTAGATTTTCGCTTACGAAGCATAACGGAAGCTTTCGCCAGCGCTTGCTCCAGATGGTCTTCCCTCAGCGGCTTAAGCAAATAATCCCAAGCATTCTGCTGTAGGGCTTCTCGGGCATAGTTAAAATCGCTGTAACCGGACATGATGATGCATGGGATTTCGTACCCTCTCTCGGACAGCTCCCTCATGAATTGAAGTCCGTCCATAACCGGCATTCGGATGTCTGTCACGATCAAGTCCGGCTTTGCACCTTCCTCCAGCATCTTTAGTGCTTTCGCCCCGTTGAACGCCGTATATGACACGACAAATTCTAGGGGAGAAGACTCGATCATTTCCTTAATCATATAAAGGATGGGCGGTTCATCTTCGATCAGCATTATTCGGTTCATCCCTTATCGCCTCCCCGTTATTGTAAAAACCGCGCCGCCTGTCGAAGCTCTGTCTACCCTTACCTCTACAGCATCACCGTAAAATAAGTATAGCCGGGCAACCACATTCATAAGGCCGATACCATTGCCCTCGCGTATCGGTATACCTCCCCCCGCACCTTTCTCTTCTGCAAGACAGTCCGTCTCCGATCCGGGGTCGCCTCTCAATCGCCCAATTTGCTGCCGAACCTTCTCCAGTAGCTCAGGCGATAAGCCGATTCCATTATCGACTATTGAGACAGTCCACGTGACGTCGCTGACCATCCCCGACACGGCAAGCTTCCACGGCGGATCGATTCCCGCGAACCCGTGCTGAAATGCGTTCTCAACGAGAGGTTGCAGAGACAATCGCGGAATTGGAACGGGTCCTATATCCGGATCAATGTTCATTTCAATTTCCAAGAATCCTTCGTACTTGCTCCGCATCAATGTCAAGTATTGCTCCACATGTTCCATCTCCGCCCCGACGGTAGAATCCTTCCTGTCGAACTTCATGGTGTATCGGAGCATATCAGACAACGCGATGCACATTTCCACAACCTTCGGATTGCCCGAGCTTTTGCCGTAGGCCGCAATGACTGTCAGCGTATTATGGAGGAAGTGAGGATTGACCTGCGCTTGTAGTGCGTTCATCTGCGCGACCATCTCTCGTTGCTTGGCCATCTCCTCTTGGCGCATCGTCCGCTTCAGCTCGTCGAGCAAACCTTGAAAAGCTACACCAAGCAGCGTAATTTCGTTGGAGGTTCTCAGCTTCGAGGGCAGAAGCTCCAGCTTCGCAAGGTCGACGTTGGCTAGTGAATCCTTCAGTCTCCTTAGCGGTCTTGTCACACGGCTGGTATAGAGATAGAGAGTCAGCAGCAACACGACCATCACCGACAAAAAAATTGTAACGGAGCTATAGCGCAAATACGCGATAGGCCTGTGGTAAACGGATACGTCCTCGATCAGCAGCACTGTCCAATCCGCCGCCGTCAGCTTCGAATAAAACACCATCTCGTCGGTCCCGGAAAACTGCATTCGGAAATGCCCGAATTCTTCAACCAGCGGCATATTCAAGCGGTCGTTCTCCTCGACATTACCGGCAATGACCGGACTTAAGCTGCTGAACAATACGCCGCGATCGGGACCTAGAATAAGCACGTTGCCGAAGGACAGGTCGTTACGGAAAAAAAAGAGGTTCTCCAGCTCCATGACCGAATAGCTGATCTCCACATATCCGTACACGTTGTAGTTATCCCTGAGCGGCCGTACGATCGAAACAACTCGATCTCCCGATTCGGACCATGGGTCGGGATGGGGCGGCAAAAACCGTTTATAATCGTCCATGGCCAAGTACTCCCGGAACGTCGGCTTGGCGCGCACTTGGAATTTGTTGGATTTCACGTTATCCATCTTGTTACTTAATCCCATATAATCGCCGAAGCGGCTGACGATGCTGATTCTCCCTTTAAGCGGCTGCAGCGACGTGAAAGACAACAGCGTATTACGCACCTCCGCGTTAATTTCCGGATGTGCGGTGAAGTAGTTCACTTCGGAATTGGACGCAATCCCCTTCAACACGCCCATAATCGAGTTGGATGCATTAACGGAGATTGAAAGTTTGTCCATTTCCTCCAGCATGTCGTCAACTTGCTCCTGAAGCTTGATCGTCGTCTGCTGCTTGTTTTGCGCCAAATCATTTTCGATCAACGATTCATTACGGAAATAATAAATGACGTTAATAATAGTAAGCACAGCGAACAAGAAGACGGACAGCATCAAAAAAATCTTGGTCTGATATCTCAACGAACCGAACATGCCGCCCCCTTGCCGCGCGAAAAGTAAGCGCATTCTTTATTGATCCTATTAATGTAACAAATATGGAGTGCCGAGTGAACAGGACAATCCACAGATTGGGGTATGGAAAATTTACGGAGCAAAAAAAGACCTTCTCGCTATTCCGGCATTGAAAGTTGTACTCGAGCAGAACATTAACTTGGGGATGCTCTTATAAGCTCTAAGCTGATCGAAAAAAAAAGAAATTGATATCTCAATAACACGCCAACAAGAAGCAGTGGTACATCAACAATTACTACCGAATACTCCGGTTTTAAAAGCATCAGTTCAGCTAACTGCTGCCACTCAACCTGTTAAACTCAGAGCTCTGCTTGAAGATGAAAAAGTTCCTACTAGTTGATAATCCTTATATGAAAATAAACGGTGCTTCAAAGGAAATAGAGAAGGGTATAGGAACTGCACATAAATACATACAACATTAACGCGGTGTCGTCTTAAATTATCGGGACATAAATAACACAATGTGGTCAACTGGGGTATCCCTTACAGGAAACCTTATTACATCATGCCGCCCATGATATTAGATGAGTTGTATGTGTTTTTCAGGTCTTATTATAGGTTTTCTATCCGAATCCCCTTAAAATTCAGTCCTATATTTTCAAGTCAAATTGATGTGTTAGTAGTGTTCGTGGTCAAAATGTGCTAATGGAATTATCCAATCATATGTTTCGTATGCGGGAACATATTAACCTAGGATGTGATCTGTTACAATCCGCAGAAACCTTGATTGACGGTTTTTCACATGGAGGCAAGGGGAGTCGAACCTCCATGTGCAGTGTTTACAAGGGTTTTAAGTGCATTAAACGAAAAGAAATGATACTATGTATGATGGGTAAAGGACTATGCTATTAGCATATATCGTTTTTATATATTGCAACAAGAGGGGATAATATGAGTAACGAACAAAACTTTTGGCTTGATTTACCGAAGCCTTTTTTATATTAGCACCAATGGAAGATGTCACAGATGTTGTATTTCGTCACGTCATTAGTGAAGCTGCAAAACCCGACGTGTTTTTCACAGAATTCACTAATACAGAAAGTTATTGTCACCCTGTAGGAAAAGACAGTGTACGTGGTCGATTAACGTTCACAGAAGATGAGCAACCGATTGTCGCTCATATTTGGGGTGATAAACCTGTATTTTTTGAACAGATGAGTATTGATATGAAAAAACTTGGTTTTCGTGGTATCGATTTAAACATGGGATGCCCAGCGCAAAACGTCGCATCCAATGGAAAAGGTGCTGGATTAATAAAACATCCTGAAGTTGCAGCCGAAATTATTCAAGCAGCAAAAGCAGGTGGATTGCCGGTTAGTGTTAAAACAAGATTGGGTTACTCTGACATTGACGAGTGGCGCGATTGGTTAGGACATATATTGAAACAAGATATTGCGAACCTTTCCATTCACCTGCGTACAAAAAAAGAGATGAGTAAAGTAGACGCACACTGGGAACTAATCCCTGAAATAAAAAAATTACGCGATGAAATTGCTCCAAATACGTTGTTAACTATTAATGGAGATATTCCTGACCGCGCAACAGGATTAAAATTAGTAGAACAATATGGCGTTGATGGCGTCATGATTGGCCGCGGCATTTTCACCAATCCATTTGCCTTTGAAAAAGAACCTAAAGAACATAGCGCGAAGGATTTTCTCCATTTACTTCTATTACAGTTGGATCTTCATGATAAATATTCAAATGAACTCGAGCCACGTTTATTTAAACCACTTCTGCGCTTTTTCAAAATCTATGTTCGTGGATTTAGAGGCGCAGGCGAACTAAGAAACCAATTAATGGATACAAGATCAACAGATGAAGTACGTCGTTTAGTAAAAACTGTTTTAGAGCAAGAATTAGAATGAGGCATACTCACCTGTGAATTTATTGCTGATAACGTTCCTTCTAATCAAGAATCATTTCAATCGTACTATCTAATGCTTAACAGAATGGAAGGCCTCTCGTATTACTACGAGAGGCCTTCCATTTTTACACTATAGGGTCAAATGACGTATTTCCAAGAAAAAACCCTTGCTACACAAGGGCTCAAACCTCTTATTACATCATTCCGCCCATGATACTTTTTGAGTTTTATGAACTTTTTGATTTTATAATTAATTTTAAGTCCTCAATTCTAGTAAAATCAACTTATCCCCATATGGCAATGGAGATGATCCCACAGGTAATCACAGCCGACATGATAATTCTTCGCACGCCTTGCTTCTCTTTTAGTACAAGTATGCCAAGAATCGTACCTACAACAGTTCCAATTTCTCGTATTGGCGCAATGGAAGCTAATGGAGCAAGCTTCATCGCCATCAGAAACATAAAATAAGAAGCTGGCGAGCAAATACAACCAATCAAGATCATTTTCCAGTTTTGTTGCCATTCCCTTATGATTTGTTTACGACCGGCTCTTATAACCATGAAGAAAGCGACGATTACATAATTAATATTGGATAATTCAAGCGTTGATAGTGGAGATAATTGCTGGACAATTAGTTTGTCCATTAATGTATAGCCCGCAACACACATCCCTACTACAATTGCATAAAGAATGGATATAGAATGAGTCGTTTCCCCTTGATTTGCATGACGATTAACGATTCCACTAATAATAAAGAGCCCTACTATGATACAACAAAAGCCTATCCAGCCTACTAGAGTTAAGGAATCCCCGAATAACAAAACACTTAACAAGGTCACTAGCATGACACCAGTACCTCGCATGATTGGATAGGTCTGCGATAAATCACCATAGGAATACGATTTAGAGAGAAAAATGAAGTACGACCCTTGAAATAATGCAGATATCGCCATATAGCCAAGTGTCTCCGCATGAAGCTCAACTTGGAGCAGCTCAATAATAAAATAAGGTAATAGAGCAAGTGTACCAACAATATGAATCGACCAGAGAAATACGTATTTATTCAGACTTCTCTTTGTAAATAGGTTCCATACCGCATGTGTAATACCTGAAAATAAAACTAAAAAGACTGCCATTGAAATCATAGAAATATCCTCATTTCACTTATGCGCTAACTCATATGTCCAGTTGCATCCCATCAAATGCTACTGTAATCCCATTCGGCTCAAAAATATGAACCAAATCTTCATGCAACAGATGAGCATTATGAGAGAAATGAGTGACTACGATTCGCCCTTCTGCTTGCATAACATGATTCTCGACTAACCATTCCCGTGTTTTTAGAGTATCCTCAACATTCATGTGAACTTCACAATGTGGGGCATTCCCAGTCGTACATTCAAGAATAGCAAGATCCAGCTTTTTCCCTTTCAACCATGTCCATGTCTGCTCAGGAAACCAGCCGCTGTCGTGACCATAGAAAATTTTTTTTCCATCTTTTTCAATGTAATACAATAAACAAGTTTCTTTAGAATCATGATTGGCAAGCAATGGCGTAATCGTAGCTGTTTGTGTTTGTACGGTTTCAAAGGGCTTCAAGTTGTGAAATTGGAAGCGATGCCTTTCCGTGGCAAGCAATTGACTACAGTGCTTAATAGGCAAATCATGACCGTATAGATGAAGTTCTTCCTCTTCATTAAATTGAGCATAACCAAGCGCACGAATCAGTAAATCTTCAGGATACAAATGATCGGAATGTGAATGTGTAAACAATAAATCGCGAACCTTATCCATATCTACAGAATCACGAATGGAATGATGTAAGGTGTCCGCCGGAAAATCGATCTTAAGTACTTCATCAATCAAGACCGAAGTGCGTGTACGGATATTTTTCCCACCAAGTACTTTGGCTTGCTTACAAGTCTCACAATGACAGAATAAGGAAGGGATTCCTTCAAATGCAGCTGTTCCATGAAAATGAACCTTCATAAAAATTCCACCTTTGTAGTAGAGAACAACAGGACGTTAGTCCTGTTGTTCTCTCTAAGTAACGCTAGACTAGCTTACTTAATGTTATTATCATCCAAATACTTTATCCACTGCTTCGTGTATTCCGCTTGAATTTTATCGAGACCAGCTTTTTTGGCCTTTTCCATAAATAACTTCAAGCCGCCTTCAACATCCTTAACCAAACCATCATTCAAAGGATATAAGTATTGCTTTTCAACTTGTAAAAGGGCTGCCTTCTCTGCTTGATAAGGCGTCCAATCCTCTGGGAATCCCTGAAAAATATTTGGCTTTGCAATCTTATCTAATTCAGTGAACATATCTAGCACAGCTTGATAGCTCTTATCAAACAACATGAACTCCGGATTTCTCCATGCCCATCCATTCATACCTTCTCTTGCGAAGCCGTTTGATTGGACATCACCAAGCATTTTATAATATTTTCCATCCTCAATTTCAAAATGCTTACCTTCAATACCGTATTGCGTCAGCCAATTGTAACGTTTATCAGTGACCATCTTCTCATAGAAAGCAAGCGCTCTTTCTGGATTTTTGCTGCTGCGTGGAATTGCAAAGCCATTATGAATCGGGTGAACGGGTGAAGAGAACCCTTTCATATCTGGATATGGGGAATAGCCTAGTTCCCAATCCGGGTGCAGTGTTCTCACTTTGACAACAGAATCACCAAAGCGGTTTGGATTCTCAGATCCTAAAATTGCTGCGGCTTTACCGCTGGCAAATATATCATGACCACTATCTTTAATGTTCAGCATATTCTTCATAAAGAACCCTTTTTCTTGCCATCCCCTGAACACTTTTAAATCTTCCAAATGCTTCGGAGAGCCCCAATAGGAGGTTACGTCTCTTGGAGTGTCATACATGATGTTAAGTCCATATGGAACGGTATCGTTGGTATTCACAGTTTTAGTTGTCATTTGACGGATGGATTCTGTATGACTGACCTCAGTATCCGCCAGAGGCAGCATATCCGGTTCATTCTTGCGTATACCTTCCAAATACTGTTCTAAAGTTTCGAGTGATTCCGGTTTTGGCAAATTATACTTTTTGCGCAAATCTTCCCGATAGGCAATACCCTCATTTACATACTCCTTCCAGATCGCTGGAACGGTGTAAATTTTCTTATCAACCTTGACTGCTTCCCAGAAATCCTGCGGTACATATGCTTGCAGCTTAGGTGCAGCCTTCGGTATGAGATCATCTAGCGGAAGGAAAGCCCCTTTCTTCGCATATGACTGGTAATCCGTCCATTCTGCCGTAAAGATCAGGTCAATCGGCTGCCCTGAGGACAACAGAAGCTTATACTTCTGATCCCAGTCTGTCCAGGTTGTGAAGTTGAATTTGACGGTTGCATTCAAATCTTCTAATGCCATTTTGTTAACTTCATCCTGAATGAGCTTTAAATCCTTTGGGGCATCGCCCAGCATATAGAACTGAAGCTCCACTTTCTTGGATGTGTCGATTCCAGTTGCTTCTTTTACAGCCTCTTCTTTTACAGTTGGAGCCTCCGTGCTGGTATTTGACGTAGTCTCCCCAGTTTTGGCATTACCACTGCAGCCAGCAAACAAACTTGCAGTTAAGAATAAAGAAGTGCCGATCGTTAACAATTTCTTTTTTCCTTTTCTCATACTAACCCTCCCCTTAATTGAATGATCTATGTCAGCCGATCGCATACGAGTTTCTTTCGTTTGCTTTCGGTACTAACCCTTCACCGCACCAATCGTTAATCCCTTCACAAAATATCGCTGCACAAACGGATATAAGAAAATAATTGGTCCTGTAACGACGATCGCCATAGCCATCTTGGTCGATTCTGTCGGAATTTCACGCCCTAGGGTTACCCCAGTTCCAGTGGCCATTTGAGAAACGAACATCATGGTATTGATCGTGTTATACAAATAGTATTGAAGCTGATACATGCTAGCGTCATTAATGAACAAGGAAGACATGAACCAGTCGTTCCAGTACGTTAGAGCAAGGAACAGACCGACAGTCGCTATGCCAGGCATAGCAAGCTTCAGCACGACACTGTAGTAGATCCTAAAGTCGTTCGCGCCATCAATTTTAGCTGATTCGAATAATTCTTCCGGAATCGCAGATTTGATAAAGTTTTTCATTAAAATAATGAGAAAAGGTGTCATAAGACCAGGTAATATCAGTACGGCATAGGTGTCTGCCAGCCCAAAGTATGTAGTCAGCATGATGTACCAGGGCACAAGCCCCCCTCCAAACAGCGTTGTGAAATAAATGAAGAAGGACAATGGATTGCGATACTTGAAATCTTTCCTCTGCAGCACATAACCTGCCATCGTAATAAGAAACAATCCCACCAGCGTTCCAACCACAGTTACAAAAACCGTAACACTATAAGCCTTGATTAGCTGAGTTGGAAAAATAAATACCATTTCATAACCTTCCAGCGAGAACACTTTAGGAATCAAGTGAAAACCGTCGCGAATAATGGATTCATTGGCTGTCAATGAGCCTGAAATGATCAGAAGGAAAGGAAAGAGACAGAGCAAAGAAAAAATCATAATAATCAGGTAAGCCATCATTCGGAAAACTCTAGAACTTAGAATGTTGTCATCCAATGTAATCCCTCCTCCCTACTTTAGAATAATGCGTAGTCATCATTAATTTTCTTGATGATATAATTCACTGTCATAATCATTACAAATCCGAAGATAGACTGATACAAGCCAGCAGCAGTTGCCATACCAATATCAAAATTAACTTTCAAAGATCGATAAACGTAAGTATCGACAATATCCGTAACGTTGAAGAGCACTCCGTTGTTCCCGACAAGCTGATAGAACAGATCGAATTGACCTTTCATAATGCTTCCGAGTGCAAATAAGAGCAGAATGATAAATGTTGACTTCAGCATAGGTATGGTAATATACCAGATTCGCTGAAAAATATTTGCGCCATCAATTTTGGCAGCTTCGTAATACTCATCGCTGATTCCCATGATGGATGCAAGATAAATGACCATGGAATAACCTAAGTTTTTCCATATATAAAATGCTGTAATCAGAAATGGCCAGAGCCATGGTGTATTGTATATGTCTACTGGATCCAATCCGAACGATTTGAGTAACTGATTAATAAAACCGGAATCAGCATTAAACATGTTAAACGCTAAAACACTAATCAGAACAAACGAAACGAAGTAGGGTAGAAACATAATGGATTGTGATAACTTTTTAAATAGCTTCCCTCGGACTTCACTTAATAGGATTGCTGCCCCTATAGATACCACGTTACCTAATATGATAAAAACCACGTTGTATCCAAGCGTATTGATTGTCAACTTCAACAGAATTCCAGATTGCGTTAAAAATTTAAAATTGTCTAATCCTACAAACGGACTTCCAAATAAACCACCTGCAAAATCATAACTTGTGAATGCATAATAGATGCCGACCATTGGAGCATAAGAATTTATTAAGAAAAAAAGCAGGGTCGGTGCTATCATCAAAAACATGATTTTATTCTTATTTAATTCATAAAAAAAACCTTTCTTCTTAAACATGACTGACCTCCTCCTGAATAGAATTGCTCGTGAATCTTACTTCCAAATCATAGAAGAAGCGGATTCGATAATATACTGTACAATGACACACATTGCTGCAATCTCGGTATTTGTGAAGTATGAAATTTCTGTACTTTTGTGAATATTCACTACATTTAACCTAATTTCGGCTGCTGGATTTATAAATTTGATTGAAAGCACCATACTGATGATTTATACTCAGACCAGCGATGAAAGGGGTTTCAACAAATGATAAAACATTGGTCTAAAGAGCATAAAAAAGTTTACAGCCGAATACTCCTTGGCTCTATTGGATGTGTTGTTATTACCCTTTTGATAACTTCAACTATTCTTTATATGAACTTTACAAGCATCGCACTTAAACAAGTTTATCGTTCCGATTCAAATAGTCTAAATCAAATTAAAACACAATTATCTACTATGACAGAGACTGTTACCTCACTGTCCTCCCAGATTTACTATGATTCTGCGGTATCTAAGTTGTTGTATTATGCGGACTTGAATATCTATGATGTCATTTTTGCACAGCAACAACTTGATAACTATCGCGCATCCTTACCATTCATTGAATCCATTTATGTATATAATGCGAAATCCAATCAGTTCTATATTAGTTCCAATAATTCACGAAGCGGAATTCAACCGAAGTCCGAACTGGATGATGATGGAATTCTAGACCTTTTTATGAAATTCAAAGAACATCGCCCCTTTCAACCGATTCCCAGAACCTATAACATCGGTTCGGTTCAGACCACTCCAGTATCAAGCTACACTTACTTATGTTATAGCGTCATTGATGATAATAAAGATTTAAATACAGCTGTTGTTGTCAATATCTCGGCATCATGGTTAGGCCTGCGAATGGATCAGTCGGGGAAAGAGATCTCGGAGAATAACACGTTTATCATTAATCAGGATGGAATATTATATTCCAGTAGTGATAAGCAAGAGATGCTAACTGATATATCTGATAAAACCTATATACAGAAAATTATTCAGGATACTTCAGAATCTACATATTTTGTAGACACTGTGGAAGGAGTTAAATCTTTAATAACGTTTACTACACCCGATTCATTAGGCTGGAAATATGTTCGGATTACCCCTTATAGCAATATCACTCAAGAAATAAATGAAATGAGGTATCGAATACTCTTTATCAGTATTGGCATTCTTCTCTTAGGATTGTTGATTTCGTTAACTTTATCCCATAGTGTATATCGCCCGATTGACAAAGTCATACGCAAGTTCAAAACCCTGGAAACAGAAAGACGTAACCATCAACATATTCTCAAGCAGGATTTCCTTAGAAATACGATTTTGGGTAGAGAAACGAATAATGCTGAGGTGTTGCAACAAAAATTACATTACTTCAATTCAGAGCTTATGGTTAATAATAAATCACTGATTGTTTTGATAAGGATCGATCAGTTCCCCGCAGTCCTCGAGAAATACAAAGAAGATATAAAATTGCTCAAATATGCCATAATGAACATTTGCACAGAAATTTCCTCACCGATCTTTCAAGTCGAAGCCATTGATATGGGGGATGATAGTCTTTTACTTTTGCTAAACTTTCATGATCCGCTTTATATAACGGAACGGGATTCGCTGATTGAAATGGCAGAGCTTATGCAATTGTCAATCACCAAACATTTAAAATTATCCATCACGATTACCTTTAGTCCTGTGAAGGAATCCGTTGAGCAATGCATCTTAGTCTACAAGCAAGTACTTGAGGCTTCTTACCATCGATTATTCAAAGGATACGGCAGCATCCTCTTTTCGGTTGACATTATGAACTTAAAAACCAAAGAATATATGTTTCCAGTTCACAAAGAAAAACAGTTCATTGAATCCTTGATGTCAGGAAATGCGGAAAAGGCACGGAGCATCTATATTGATATCGTAGGAGAAATATCAGAATATTCTTTTACCGTTGTTCAACTTGTCGTATCGCATTTAGCACTTACTGTTAATAACGTCTTGCGAACATTAAAAAAGAACAATGCGATTTTAACATTACCCGAATTCGATACAACGTTCTTACTACCAAATCATGTTGAAACCATGGAAGAAATCAACACTCCATATTTCAAGATATTTGAAGAAATAAGTGAAAAACTCGAAGAGAAAAGAAGTACAAAACAAGAAGACCTCATTAGAAAAGTACATCAAATTATTGAGCGAGATTATAGCAATTCCAACCTGTGCATAAATTCAATTGCAGACGAGCTCTCGATGTCTCCAATCTATTTGAGCCGGTTATATAAACAATTAACTACAAAAGCACTACCCGATATAATTAGTGAAATTCGGTTGAATAAAGCCAAAGAGCTGCTGAAGACCTCTGAATGTACCATTGTTGATATCGCAGAAAAAACTGGATTTACTAGTAGTTCGTATTTTTATCGTTTATTTAAGAACAGTACTGGTATAACCCCGAGCGATTATAGAAAAAAAGAGACCCTCTACAATTTTGTGCAGCAAGCGAAAAAAAATGATACTATGTATGATGGGCAAAATGTTGTAAAAGAAGGAGCACTTAATGAGTAACGAACAAAATTTTTGGCTTGATTTACCAAAGCCGTTTTTTATATTGGCACCTATGGAAGATGTCACAGATGTTGTATTTCGTCACGTGGTTAGTGCAGCTGCAAAACCGGATGTGTTTTTCACGGAATTCGCAAATACAGAATATTACTGTCACCCTAAAGTAAAAGTAAAAGAAAGTGTGCTTACTCGATTAAAGTTCACGGAAGATGAACAACCGATGGTCGCTCATATTTGGGGCAATAACCCGGAATATTTTGAACGAATGAGCATGGATATGAAAAAACTTGGTTTTCGTGGTATCGATATAAACATGGGATGCCCAGTAAAAAACGTCGCAACCAATGGAAAAGGTGCTGGATTAATTCGACATCCTGAAGTGGCAGCAGAAATTATTAAAGCGACTAAAGCAGGTGGCCTACCAGTTAGTGTCAAAACAAGATTGGGTTATAGTGAAATTGATGAGTGGCGCGAGTGGCTAACACATATATTCAAACAAGATATTGCAAATCTCTCCATTCACCTCCGTACAAAAAAAGAGATGAGCAAAGTAGATGCACACTGGGAGCTCATCCCCGAAATCAAAAAATTACGCGACGAAATTGCTCCAAATACGTTGTTAACGATTAACGGAGATATTCCTGACCGTGCAACAGGCTTAAAATTAGTCGAACAATACGGCGTGGATGGTGTCATGATTGGCCGAGGTATTTTCAAGAATCCATACGCTTTTGAACTAGAATCTAAAGAACATAGTGTGGAGGAACTTCTTCATTTACTACTTTTTCATTTAGATCTTCACGATAAATATTCAAAAGAACATGAACCACGTCTATTTAATCCACTTCGGAGCTTCTTCAAAATCTATATTCGTGGATTTGATGGTGCCGACGAACTAAAAAATCAATTGATGGAGACGAATTCAACCGATGAGGTGCGGCGATTGGTGCAACCTTTTTTTGGATTTAGAAATTAAGTAAGACATCTCAAATATAAAAAGTTTAACGGCCTCAATCCTGAATTCCATCAGATTGAGGCCGTTTATCTAACTTCTTACTTCCACTCCAGTCTTGGCAGCACATCTTTTTGCAGTTCACACATTTCATCGATCATCGCACAAGCTTGATAAAATGTTGGAGCTTGCGGATCAAGCAGAATCGCTTGCAGCAATTTTGTTCTCGACTCTTCAACAAACGCCTCAAGAACAGCTAATGGATTGCACCTTGAATATGGATCGTAACGTAACTGCAGGGTAGTCCAGCATAGAAATCTTCTGCCCAAGAAATATACTCGCCGCAATGGTTAGTACCCGGATAAGGGAAGTAACCACTGAAGAAGGGGGTCATTTTGCTATTGCGAGTTCAATTTTTGGCTAAGCTATCATTTTCAAACATACAGAGAAAAAAGCATACTAGGAATTAGCACTCATGGTCTGTACATCTGTCAAAAAAGATAAGAATCAAAATAATACAATAAAATACCCAACAAATGAAAAGCCGACGACCTGAATCAAATAGGGTTTAAGTGACCCCTTGCCCATCTATGATCATTCGCAGGTAAAAATCATTCACCTCACAACGTATTACGCCGCAACTCATAAAAATACTGCACAATCGGATGCTTTAACTTCATCTTCTCAGACATGCTTAAAATTCGCTTTTTCCCAACTCTTCTGTCCACCAAAGCTAGAACATTCAACAGAATCTCCTCGCTCTCCATACTCTCCTCTATAGGAGTAGTCAGAAACTTATTAGCCACAATGATAAAATTCGATTTAATTAATGAAGCCTGTGCTGCCAAAAGCTCTTTGGCATGTTCTGAACTTTTTCTACTTCTAGCCATTACTATTAGACGATCTTCCGGAACTGGCCCCTTGGTAGCTATTCTGACCGCTTCAATTTCGTCATTGCTGATAGGAATATGAATGTCTGGATCATTCTTAATTTCTAGTTCCGTTTGATACCATCTAATAGAGTTCGATTTATCACTCATGTTGAGTACGTTCTTTTTATCTACCGAGATATAACAAATCCCTGATTTATCAGGCAGATAACGGTAACCTGGTGCGCGGTATTCTACCCTTCCATGTAATGCAGGACAGAGAAAGCTCTCCAGTTGTTGCTTCAATTTGCTCCAGGACATGTAATTTCCCTCCATATAAAAACAGAGGAAAGGCTTGTTGGCTCCGGGTTTGTCCCCTCTCCATTCAGCCGATCCTCAATCTGTTCACGTCTTTTGTCTATTTTAACTTGTCAGCTTAATTCCCACTTTCCTCCGACTCTTCAGGCTCCTTGCTTCCAAACTCATCGAGTAGCGCACGCACTTCACTGGTTGACTTTGTATTCATTAAGGTATTTCTTAATTCGCTTGCCCCGCGAAATCCGCGAACATATATTTTAAAGAATCGTTGAAGAGGTCTGAACGAACGTGGTTCTAGTCCTGAGTATTGATCATGGAGGTCCAGATGCAGCCGCAGCAAATCAAGCAATTCCTCACTACTGTGATCCTTTGGCTCCTTCTCAAAAGCAAACGGATTATGAAAAATACCGCGCCCAATCATAACACCATCCACACCGTATTGCTCAGCGAGCTTGAGGCCGGTCTGACGGTCAGGAATATCCCCGTTAATGGTCAGTAGTGTATCTGGTGCCACCTCATCACGAAGCTTCTTAATCTCCGGAATCAGTTCCCAGTGGGCAGGTACTTTACTCATTTCCTCTCTGGTGCGCAGATGAATGGACAGATTCACAATGTCTTGCTGCAAAATATGGGTTAACCAGCTGCGCCATTCATCTATGTCACTGAAACCGAGCCTTGTTTTTACACTGACGGGCAGTCCCCCGGCTTTGGCGGCCTGAATGATCTCCGCTGCGAGTTCGGGACGGCAGATCAGGCCGCTTCCCTTCCCGTTCTCTGCTACATTCGCTACAGGACAACCCATATTAATATCGATGCCTTTGAATCCTTCTTTTTCCATCCCGATACTCATTTGACGGAAGTATTCCGGCTTATCTCCCCAGATATGAGCTACAATGGGCTGTTCATCCTCTGTAAAAGTCAAACGCCCGCGCACAGCATGGTGCCCCTCCGGGTGACAATAACTCTCTGTATTCGCAAACTCCGTAAAAAACACATCCGGTCTGCCCGCTTCACTTATAACATGGCGAAAAACAACATCCGTTACATCTTCCATGGGCGCCAGTATAAAAAAAGGCCGTGGTAAATCACGCCAAAAATGTTTAGTCATATCAATAACCTCTCTATAAATACCGGGACAACTCTTTATCCCGAAATAGTAAACTAACCTGTCTAACAAAGTATATCATAACCCCGAAAGAAGCATACTCCTGGGTAAATTCAATCTGCGCTTCCCGGTGAAAGAGCTAAGCATATTAACAAATGAATCAAATGCACAACAAAGCCATGCCTCGAGTACATCGGGACACGGCTTTATTCTTTACCCAAATGTTATGGGATAAATTCAGACCCGCAGCGAGCCGCGGAACCCCCTGGCGCCATAGTAAGATTCCGCCCCATTGTGATACACAAAGACCGTATCATAGCGACGATCGCAGAAGATAGCACCGCCGAGTTCTCTAATACGATCGGGCGTATTCACCCAACTCGAGGTTTTTAAATCGAATTTACCCTTCGTTTGTTTTTTCTACTGTCTACTATGATGGGAGCATATCACTTCCTGGTGTCTTCTTTTCATTTAGGCTGAAATTCAACGAACTATTTTACATCCATTTTATGAAATAAAAAAGGGCTATGCTTTTCGTTGTCAGAAAAACATAGCCCATACTTCTCCTCAAGGGAGAATTTTGCTTTAGTTAATTATCTTCATTCTTATCTTTTTCATCACTATTCTTATTTGCATTTGCATTTGCATTTGCTTTTGCATTTGCTTTTACATTTGCATTTGCTTTTACATTTGCATTTGCATTTGTATTTGCTTTTGCATTTGCTTTTGCATTTGCTTTTGCATTTGCATTTGCTTTTGCATTTGCATTTGCATTTGCATTTGCATCACTATTATTATTTCCATGAGCTGTAGTATTACTTTTGGTTGCGCCCTGGTTTTTGTTTTCTACTTTATTTTTATCATTATCTTCATCATCATCTTTTTTAGATTTATTGGTCACACTGGCGGTATTATTATCTTTGCTATCCTTGTCCTCATCGCTTATCTTATCTTCTTTTTCCTTAGCTTTAGATGCATTATTTTTTTTAGCTGCATTTGTATTATTTGCATCGCTTGAGTCTGCGGCAGTGCCAGTGGTAGTGGTGTTAGTAGTGGTATTATTGTCGGCTGTACTATTAGTTTGATCTTTATTTTCATCTTTATTATCAGCGTTATTCTTAAGCTTGTCTTTACTATCTTTTATAGTTTTCATTATATCTTTGACACTTGCATCTTTATACTCATCTACAGTAGCGGTTGGATCAACTTTTTGAAGCTTATTTATAAGATTAAGCTTTCCAGGGGTGATACCTAAAGCTCTCGCCTGATCCCTGCGAGCAAGCGCAACATTATCTTTTATAACAGTTGCTGTTTTATCGGTCTCCTGTAAAGCCTGATTTGCTCCGGTTTCAGCATCTTTTTCAAGTTTGGCTGCGGTATTTGAATTATCTGTTTCAGATGTAAGAGAAACAACAGATGAACCGTTATCAGCTATAAAACCATTATCAACGGCAGATGAAACCAGCATGTTGATAGCTACAGTAACATTAGAACCCTTTATGTTTATTTTAGCCAATATCTTGTTGCCGTCGTCATTAATTCCTTCAACTTTTACAACTTTATCAAATGCGTTAACTCCTATTTCTACACTAGGGTTAATGTCCAGGCTAAGGTAGGATGCCGGTGTTTGATAATAGGCGTATGCCGCACCGCTTCCACCAACGATTAAGGTTGCCATGCAAGCAGCTGCTACTAACTTTTTCTTCATAAAGAATGTCCCCCAATTATTTACTTTTATGTTTTTAGTATTCTCATTAATTAATGCGTCTTTTAGAAATACTTCAGTTCTGCTTATTAAAGCGTCTTCGGCTTTAATTTGATTTATCGCAGATTTAAAGCGTGTAATCATGTTCTTTACCTCCTAACTTTTGTTTAAGTAGTTCCCTTGCTCTGTGTAAGTGAGAATAAATGGTATTTACTTTTTTATTTAGTAACTGAGCCATTTCAGGCACGGTATACTCCTCGTAATAAAATAGATAGATAACATCCTTGTACTTGTCCGGAAGTGATAAAACGACCTGCAGGAGTTCATTTTCTGCTTGATCTTCAAATGGCATTTCTATACCTTCAATTGAAACCATTTTCTTTCGCCAAAAGCTTTTTAAGATGTCCTTACATTTATTGATTGTAACTCTTATTAGCCATGCTTTTTCATGTTCAGCACTTTCAAAGCGGGAGTTGTTTTGTAACAACTTCAGGAATACTTCTTGAAAAACATCATCCACATCTGCACTATTATGTAGATATATAAAGCATATTCGACGTACAAGGCCAGAATATTGGGTGAGTGCAGCTGAAATATTTTCGTTGATATCAATCGGTAATTGGGCCATTTTTTCTCCTTTCTATACTTGATACGATTGACTAATAAGAATCCTTGCAAATATTTTTTGTTTTTTTATTTGAAAAATATACCTTTATTGAATTGCACACAAAAAGGGACTTTGACATTTAATATTACCTTCATTTCATTTTTCAGCCGGAATTCACGCGTGGTAACGTGCCATTATTACATAGGCTATAAACGGTTGTGTACACATACAGTTGCTCCATAAAAGCAACAACCCCTTCCTTAATTGTTTTGGAAACGTTAAGCGTTCCAGTAACAATATAAGGAAAGGGGTTGTTGTTCTTAACAAAGTATTGCAAAACTGACTAATTTACGTTTGAATAAGCGTATAAGTATCAAGCTAGAAAAATATGGGATGCGAATGAGGATGAAACAGGATCTTTTAAGAGGAGGTAAAGAATGAAGGTCAAAATTCATATTACTATAAGAGCGAAATGAAAGTCCTTTGAATTATTATACCGATAACCCTTCGAGACAGCTACCACAGTACATTAGGCTGTATTCTTTCAATTAAATCGCCGGATCAAGCTTTCCTATTATTCAAACTTTGTACGATGTGCTCCCATGAATTGAAATGCCAGACTACGAAAAATCGTGGTCTGGCACTTGTTTTTTATACCCGTTCTAGTTTCGTTGGGTTACGTTATGAGTACATTGAGGTCAATAACGCTTGGTTGCATTATCCGCAAACAGGGCATATCCTTTCAGCTCGGACTCATTGTTCGACGCCAACCAGCTGACTTTTCCTTTAATGACGTTTTGCTTAGGCGCCGTATCGACAAACCTAGCTTCTTTTGAGTTGGTATTGCTTGCCTATTATAATGGGAACACTTCAATCAATTCCTTATAAACCAACAAGCAAACCGACTCCACATGACTTGTGTGCTTATACCTTCATTGGATTGAATTCATCAACTCATAGAAATATTTGGATTCATGAGACTTATTAAGACTATACCAGGCATCTAATGTATTTGAAGAAAACACACCCAGAGCTCTCAAGACGTGTACAGAAAATTCCAACGGAGCTATTCCAGATGCAGTGATCAGTTTTCCATCAGTTACAGCAGACTCCATTTTGTAATACTTTTCGCCCGTGTAAGTGGGACAGATCATTTTAAGGTATTCCAGATCATTGCTTGTATGCCAACGTGAATTCAGCAATCCTGTCTGGGCAAGTGCCATTGTAGCACCACAAATCGCTGCAACCAATACACCTTCCTTTAAACACTTCTCAACGATTTTTAAGATGGGTTGGTGAATTGTTTCTGTCCATGTATCTCCACCGGGCAAAATCAATGTATCTGTGCTTTCAATGCTGCACTCATCTAGTTTGATGTCAGGCAGTATTTTCAATCCGCCCATTGTAGTCACAGGAGTTTTTTCAATTCCCACGGTAACTATTTTTGATGGGGCCAGCCCCTTTCTATAATATCTTCCCGAGTTCAGTTCGGCAGTTAAGTAACCTATTTCCCAGTCTGACATTGTGTCAAACACATAAAGATATACCGTATTATTCATTTGCAAGTTCTCCTTATTTTACAATTCATCAAGTGATACCAACCATTCATCGGTAATCAATGATTATCATCATTATAAAATAGCTTCACTGACATCTGCTGTCAGTGAAGCTATTAAAGTTGATAATATTCCATTAACTCCGACACAACACCAACAAGTTTTTCCTTCAAACTCTGTGGTTCGATTACTTGAATGGATTTCCCGTAGGATAAGAGAAAATAAGGAACATAGGTATGAATTGATTTTTCCTCAAGTAAAAAGATTGCTTGATTTGATGTCCGCTCTTTTAGATGATGCCCCAAAAACCAATGTAGGCATAAGTCATCCAATGCCTCTGACCTGCCTCCGATAATTAAAGAAATTAACCCGTCCTTACCCGCTAAATCTGGTAACAGATTTTGCATAAAAAATTCACGGGCCGAAAATGCTTCGGAACGCTTAAATATGTTTTGAGTACGCTTGATTTGTAGAATCCGTTCTGCTCGAAAGCTGCGAATCTCATTCCTTAGGTGGCAAAATGCAACAGTATACCATTTATTGTTCCAGTATACCAATCCATAGGGGTCTATCACCCTATTCTTGGGTTGTTCTTCCTGCCTTGTGCGATAATCAATTTCTACAGAGAATTCGTTTGCTACAGCCTGCTCCAATTCCACCAATACTGGCTGAACAGAAGGGTCTCCCATACGGTTTATAACTTCAAATTCAGCTAAATGACGGCTTAGTATACTTTCCTGCTCCTGATTCGAATACATTTTCAATTTTGCTGTCGCATTGCCTAATGCCTTACTCAAAGGGTATCCGGCTTCTTTTGCAAAAACAGCAGCATGAAGGAGTGCCTTTTTTTCCTCAATATCAAATAGCAGAGGTGCTCTGATAAAATTATTCAGCAAGCTATACCCGCCATTATGACCTGTGTCGGATATTATAGGCACTCCACTGGCACATAGTGCATCAATATACCGATAAACTGTCCTTATATTTATTTCTAACTTTTCGGATATTTGTTTTGCAGTCAATTTCACACCCGAATTCAGCATCCAAAGAATTGCCAGCATATTATCGTTTTTTGGCATAACATAAACCCTCATTTTTTATTAAATCTCAATACTTTATAATATCTTTTTTATCTTCTCAAGGATCGCACTAAATTAACAGCATTGCGAATATACCATCAATTTGCTCTTTGATGATAGCTTTCGTCCCCAATTCGTTACTCTTCATGCACATTAAGATCCTGTGCGTTCAATAAGATATGTCAATCAGAATCTTCCAATAGTTTGTCTATTTCAGCCGCCGCACGATCTAATCCAACCTTAACAGGCAGTTCACCCATAAATATTTTATGCAGGTACATGGTATACACCTCATCGATTCTGCTCCAGTTTTTCACAGTCGGCCGCAGAAAGGTATCATCCATAGCTTCCATGTATGGGTAAAGGTAAAAATCCTTGTCTAGACTCAGCGCTTTAACCGCCTCCTTGTTAGTCGGGATTAAACCGGCTCGTGCCATGATCAGCTGAGCTTCCTTTCCTGTCATCCATTTCATAAAAGCCCACGCTTCCGCAGGATGTTCGCTGCCCTTCATAATGACTAAGTTTTCGCCGCCAATAATCGAAGACGGGCCATTCCCCTTTGGAAAAGGTACAGGTACGGTCTGCTGAAGTGCTTGTTTGATTTCCGAGTCTTTTAACAATCTGTAAAACCACGGCGCTTCGTCCGTTAAAATCATGTTTCCGTTCCGTACTTCCCTCCAGTTATCGCCGTTTAGGGTCACCGTAGAAAGATGAATCAGGTCTTTCTTATAAAGACCAACCAGCTTCTCTACCGCCCGGATGGTGGCTTTGCTGTTCAAAAATCCGGAAGCCCTGGTGGAATTCTCATCCATAAACGAGCCTCCAAGGCTGAAAAGGTACGGAAGTGTATCCCAAGCCTCCAATCCCCCCAAGCCAATTGTGAAGTGATGCGTACAAGCAAGCTCCAGAACTTCATCCATGGTGCGTGGAGGTTCTGAATATCCCGCCCGCTCCAGAAGCTCCCGGTTAAAAATGGCCGACTTGGTATATAAATTAAGCGGCAGGGAGTAATATTGATTCTTATAAAAACCAACGCTCATGTCCTTATGGTGAAACGCTTGCTGCAGAAGTTCGAATCCCGGGAACCCGTTTAATGGTTCAAGGAGCCCTTTATGGGAGAACTCTGGCACCCAAGAGATGTCCATTCGTACCACATCCGGACCACGATTGGAGGAGGCCCGTCCAATCAAATTGTACTTTAGTTCATTATTGTTGGCTAAGTTAATGTAATTGACCCGAATGCCCGGGTTCTTGCGCTCAAAAGCCGGAATCAATTCTTGCACTAACAGCCGGGTTTCTGCATCGTTGTAGGTATGCCAGAAGGTAATAACGGTTGTATCCTTTCCGTGGAGCGTTTGAACATTATTTGGATCCGAGATTACGGACGGACTCCCACACCCCGCCGTTAACACTAGAGTCAGTAAAAAGGATACCCACCGGATGGCCACTAGGTAATTCTCCTTTCTTAATCGGTGTGCTGGAACGTCACTTCATGCTTTCCCTATATTCTACTGGAGTAAGTCCTGTTATTTTTTTGAACACCTTGCTGAAATATTTTACGTCCTTAAATCCCACGGCTCCAGCCACATCGTAAATCCGGCAGTCATTTTGCGTAAGCAACCGCTTCGCTTCCCGAATCCGCAGCTCGATCAGATAATCGATAAAGTTTCGTTCGGTTTGTTTTTTGAATAAATGGCTGAAATAACTTTTACTGAGATGAACGATATCTGCTACGCTTTGGAGCGTCAAGTTCTCGGTATAATGGGCTGCTATATATTCCAGCGCCTTCGTGATTAGCTGCCCGCTGTAACCGTTATCGGACAATTTAGGAATAAAAGACTTGCCCATCTCCTCCAGCTCACAAATCATGAATGATGCCAGTTGTTCCAATGTTTCTGTCTTGGAAAGCAGTTCATGCCGTTCAGAGAGTAGGGTTCCTGCGTCTTCATGCGGCTGATAAGCACCTGTAAGCAGGGTGTACGCCTCTAGCTGTACTTCTCCCGGGTTCAAGATCCCGCTCTTCCAGCGTTCAAGCGCAAAATCAACCGCGGATGAAGCCGGATCACCGTTATGAATCATCTCAAAGAAGGGAGCCCAATCATGATTTAGTTCTCTATCTGTTAACGTTTGAACAGGATTGGTTTCCGATCGGCTCCCTCGATACAAGCCGCCCAGCCCTTCAAAAAATCGTCTTTGGCAGGCCAAACTGCTCTCGGCATATCCCTTAAGAATTCGGCACACTCCTTGCTCTTTGACGAAGCCGACCGACGTCGAAATTCCCCATTTCGCTTCGAGCTGCTGCTTCCAATGGCCGAGCTGTTGTTCAACCTCCCCTTCGAGATCCGGAAAGATGACAAACAGGCTGCTTTCGGACACCAGCAGTGCGCATCCTTCCCTTATCTGCAAATAGAACGCTTCCTGTAATTCCTCAAGCAGCAACTGCACATACAAATATCCGTAATTTTCTCTCCATTCCTCAGCGGCATCCAGCATAAGATAAACACAGGTATAGGAATCCTCCAGCCATACTGGAGCCCAAACGGTAGACTCAGGAAAGGTCTGTTCTTGGACGATGTATCTTTTGATTTCCTGTTCTACACGCTTTCGGTCCAGATAGAGAGCCCCTTGTTGGTAATAATTCCATTCAGAATCCTTTCTCCTTTCCTCCTCCAGCATGGAGATACTACGGTGAAGGACGGCAAGAAGGTCTTCCCCCTTCAAGGTCAGCTTTAACAAATAATCGACGGCGCCCAGCTTAAGTCCTTCTTTTACGTATTCAAAGTCACTATAATTGCTGATGAGGATCACCTTTAGCCAAGGGCAAAGCACCAACGCTTGTTTCATCAGTTGAATGCCATTCAGCAAAGGCATTTTGATATCTGTGATAAGAATATCGAAGGAAAGACTTTCTAAAGCAGACAATGCCTCCTCACCGTTCGCGTAATGGTCTTCAACCGTCATCCCTTCCTTTTCCCAATTGATAAACGCACTGATACCGTTGCGGATGACAGGCTCGTCGTCTACAATAAGAACTCTATACATGATATCCCCCCTGATCTGCTAGTTCTCAGATGCCGATTCCACAAGTTTTTTTAACAAAATGCGTACTGCGGTTCCTTGGCCGGTTTTGCTTACGATAGACCATTCCCAATTTCGGGCATAATAAAGCCGCAATGAGTCATAGATATGGCGCAGACCGATGCCAACTTCTCCATTTTCAATAGCAGTCCCCGGGTCGTTCAATGCTTTTAGCTTTTCATCCCCAATGCCTAAACCATCATCTTCTACGAGAAATTCCAAGTCTCCTCTACACGTACAAATTCTTATCGAGATCCGGCCACCCGTATTTTTGGGTACGATCCCATGAAATATGGCGTTTTCCACCAATGGCTGCAGCAGCATGCGGGGAATCATAAACTTCTCAGAACCCGGTTCAACGTCCAGCTCCAGATCAAATGTTTTCTCGTAGCGAAGCTCCAAAATGATCAAGTACTTCCGGATGATATCCAGTTCCTCTTCCACCGGTATCATACTCCCGCTTTTGCCCATATTAGCCTCGAGCAAATGGTTTAGCGCGTGCAAAACTTGAGATGCCCGGTCGTTCTGGCCAGAATCAATAAGCCACCGCAGTGTGCTGAGCGTATTATAAAGAAAGTGGGGATGAACCCGGTGCATGACAACCCGAAGTTCAGCATGATGCTTCTCGCTTTGTTCATCCTCCACCTGCTGCATTAAATTCCCGATTTTCTGCAGCATTTTATTAAACTGCTTGCTCAAAAAGCCGATTTCATCAGAGGTTCGAACGATCGCCCTTACGTTTAGGTCTCCTTGTTGAACGTGAAGCATACTTTGGGTAAGTTGTTTTACGGGTTTGGTCACCCATCCTGCTATGAAAAGCCCAATACCGATAGCAATCATGGAGAAAACTGCGGAAGACAACAATATCCAGGTCTGGAGATTTTCCAGCTGTCCGCTGATTTCATCGACCGGAACAGTCCCTACAATCATCCAACCGTTGCTCAGCAGCTGCTTAACCCCGTAATAAGGCACCCCTTTCATGTCAAACTCAAATTCCACTGCGTCATCGCTCACAATCCTTTGATACAAGCCCTGATCCTTCACTTTCTGGTTAATCATTTCGAGGTTGGAATCGATCATAAGTCTCCCTTTGGAATCCACAACGAAAAACTTTCCCGTATCCCCGAGTTCCGGCTGCCGGATCGTATTCAGAATCGACTGCCCGTCCAACTGAACCTGCACCAGTCCGATATTACGCATGGTATCAAAATCCTTCAGAACCCTTCCGACAGGCAAAACCAGGTCCGTATTGACACCGCCTCCGCTGAAATGGTCATACTGAAGACCCTGCCAAACCAGCTCTCCGTCTTTTCTATTGACGTCTTTCACCCATTCCATATCTGAAAGACGTAACTGCTTAAGTCCAGAGTCGGAAAAGGTACCACTGCCCCACCCTCTCCCCTCCTCTTTCAATAAATAAACGATTTTGACGAAGGAATTAGAATAGACATAGTTGTTCAGTAAAGTATTAATATATTGAGAATTCCTGTTTGCTTCGTACGAATGACTGCTGTTTACTTGCAAAGCAGCGCGTTGAATGTTTGGATCGCTGGAAATAAAATCGGAGGTATCTACTCCTACGTTTAAAATAAAAGAGAGCGACTCCGCCGTTTGCTCGGCGATTTGAAGGGTGGACTCCCGTACGTTTTTCTTCAGGATGGAGTCGGCTACCCAATAGAAGGACCAGCTAGTAAAAATGATCGGGATTAAAATAACGAGCAGGAGGATCAGTATGATTTTAGTCGTGAAGCGATTTGATATCCTGAATTTTCGAAACATAGTACCTCCTATTTTGTTTCTTCCTAAGAGTGTACACGATGAAAGATGCAATACCAATGTCATTTGCAGGAAATGAGCCCTCTACTCCTTATACTCCACAACCACCATGTCCCAATATTTCAGCTTGGGCAGCTCCCATTGCAATATGCCGTCCCGCTGCGAGAACGCTAAAGATTGCGGTGAGCCCTTGTTATAATCAGGGGAAGCGAACCATACTTTGGCAACCGGTTTTTCCATTTTCACAGAAACCTTAACATTCAGCCTCTCTGTCTGCTCCGCCTGCTTTCCGTTGTCATCATTCCAATCCATAGTGGAAGCATCTGTGAAATTAATGAAATGAAAGATGTCTTTACCATCCTTCCGTTTCGTGAAGGACCACACTTTACCTTGCTCGGCTTGATCCGAAACGGCTGGTTCTCCCATTCCCTCGGCTTTCAGTATGGAATCTTCCGTGTGATCCCGCAGCAGATTCTGATAAGCTACCAGAAAATCGTAATAGTGGATCAGCTGTTCTTCCAAATCCGGAGACAGACTTAGATTCTTATGAGGGAAATATTCTTTGGACAGCATGTTTTCTCCAAGCTCCAGATGAGATCCTCCGGAAGCGAAAATCACCGCATCCGTCAGCAGGATCCCCGGTGTATTGAACTCGCCCGGTGAATCGGAAAAATGATAATTCATATAAGCGGCCAATACCGTGTTTAGCTGGTTCCCGCTGTACTTTGAATTTTCCTCAATCACTTCTTTCAAATTCTGATAACCCGGGTGATTACCCCACACCTCGGTATACAGAAACTTGACGGGAGCTTCACGGGCAATGAATTCCTGACCGTATTGGCCAACTGCGTTCATAACATAATCCACAGCCAGCCTCTCTTTGGATTTATTCAGGAATGCAGGATAAGTCTCAGCCATGTTGATGCTTTTGCCGTCATAGGTCCAAAGTGCGCCCCTGTCTCCCAACTGGTCCACATGCCAACCATCAAAGGGTAGTGCCTCGAACGTCTTGAGTTCCTTGTCGATCAAGTAGTTCTGCCATTCCGTATTAGTGGGATCATACATATAAATATCGCTTGCCCATTCTTTCGGAAGAGGGTGTTTATCCTGATCCATATGGATTGGGTCCTTGAATAATCCCCACTCCTGCTTCACACCGTCTTTTTCCGCATCGACATAAGCCCCGAACAGCAAGTTGTAGTTCATTGCCTTCATGTTGCGATTGTGAGACAGGTCGATATAGCCCTTTACCGTATCGAACGCTACAGAACGGTTAGCAATATCTTTCCATTCCCGCACAGGCTTGCCGTCTTGGAAGGGAATAGGCTCATGATGCTTATATTGCCAGTCGTAGAACTGGATGCCATTGATATGGAACCGGTTTAAACGTTCGATGACTCGGAACATCCCGTCCTGATTCATGGCCGGGAAATCTGCCAAGTAACCATAGCGGGGAAATTTTCCCCAGTCGGAGGAAACGTCCACAGCAATATTCATGTGATCGGCCGTCTTACCATCTTGCTCATAGAACACTTCGGCCAAGTAGCCTCTCCCTTCGTCCCCAGGCGGTCTCCAGTTCCAAGTCAATTGATCGCCTTCCGCTTTCAGTCTTTCTTCCTTTATGATCCGGTCCATGTGCAAATAACGGATATGAAACGTTCCTCTGCGGACAGACTTCTTTAGCTTCAAATTAAACTGAATATCCTCTCCAGGTTTATAAGCCGCCTTATCCGTAGACAGCTCCTCGAGCAGTGGACCTCTTTGAATATGGACATCCTTTCGAAAATCAGCAACGTTGTCAGCAGCATTCCCACAAGTCGGTATCATCAATAGAACCCCGCTGAACGCAAGAGCCATGACCAGCCGCATCATTCTGAAACTTCTCATTTCTCTCACTCCTATCCATAGTTTCTTAACATTATCCGAAAAATAGCTCTACAATCAAATGTCTCAAGTAACAATTATGATAAGCCATCTCACATTTTTCTTTGCTAACACGTATATGTAATCGTTCCCAAACAATAAAGTGTTTTATATTTTCATAAAGGCATAATATATTACCCCCTCCTATTTTTACCTAAAATTTGACAAGTCAAAGTTTAATTTTAACAAAACCAAACAATAATCCCAAAATTAGTATGTTTAAGTGTCTTAATTTACGAAATTCAATAATAAAAAAGGTTGATCTTCACATCATGTACTTTTTGAAATGTCTAACCCGTAGCCCTATAGAACTATATTTATCCATATATATACATATTTTCGGTAATGATTAACTTCAAATTTAATCCTCAAAAAAAAATTTGAACAAGCATAAATCCATGTCAGGACTAGTTTTGCTTTGATTGATCTACCTATATGAGAACCCTCTCTCTCCTGTTAATCAACTTGTTAAGGAAGCCCATAGGAGGTTATCCCCATTGTTCATGCCGTTTTTCCTTGCTAACTTGGTAGTGGGCACCAAAAACCTGGGTTTTCACTTTGGGTAGAGGATGTCAGTTTTTCTAAACTAATCAGAGTGGGAGAGGGAAATCAATGCGTAAAAAGGTGAGGACTTTGAGTACGTCGAAAAAAATGGCACAGGCTGCCATTTGCTTGAGTCTGCTGACAGGCACGACCGCGGCAGTGCTTCCGGCGAACGTGGCTTTTGCGGAAACGCAGCCAGAGGCGGATACCCCGCTAGACAAACAGAATCTTAAGCCATTATCCGTACAATCGTTGGAAGCTTTGGAAAACGGAGTGAAGCTAAATTTAGGAGACTATCAGGGCTTTATCCGCCTCTTCACTGAAGACATGGCGAAAATCTCGGTAGTTAAAAATGGCGAAGCAGAATTTGTTTCTCCGGGGATTGCCAAGAAGGATTGGAAAACACCTGAGTTTAAATCAAAAGAAACGGATAAAGAATATATTCTATCCACTAATGAAATTACAGTGAAGATCAATAAAAGCCCGTTCGGCGTCAAATTTTTGGACAAGGAGGGTAATGTCATCAACGAAGATGCGGAACAAGGTGTAGGTTATGAAAACGGCAAGCCGTATGTGTTTAAGCAAACGGACAACAATGAAAACTTCTATGGATTCGGTGAACAATCGGGCGGGCTGAACAAGCGCGGCAAAAGTCTTGGCATGTGGAATACGGATGCCTACTCTTACAACAAAAATACCAAATATCTATATACCTCCATTCCATTCTTCATAGGGCTGAAAGATACCAAAGCATACGGTATTTTCTTCGACAACACGTATCGCTCCTATTATGAAATGGCCAGTGAAAAAGACGATTATTACTATTTCTACGCTAACGGCGGCACGCTTACTTATTACTTTATCAACGGTCCGGAAATCGGTGATGTCATCGATCAATATACCGAGCTTACAGGAAAATCGGAAACTCCCCCAATGTGGTCGCTGGGATTCCATCAAAGCAAATGGGGATATACACCGGAAGAACTGGTGAGTGTGGCCAATAAATACCGTGAGAAACAAATTCCGCTCGATACGATGCATTTTGACATTGACTACATGGATGGCTACCGCGTGTTCACTTGGAACGATCAATATAAACAAGCGCTTAAGACGCTGAAAGACCAAGGTTTCCACGCGGTTACAATCAATGACCCTGCTGTCAAACAGGACGAAAACTACCGTATGTACCAAGAAGGAACCCAAAATAACTATTGGGCAAAAAATCCGGACGGTTCCACTTTCATCGGTGAAGTGTGGCCGGGTAAATCCGCTTTCCCGAACTTCCTGAAGAAGGATGTCCGCAACTGGTGGGCTGACAATCTGGGTACTCTTTATAACGAAGGGGTTGACGGGATCTGGAATGACATGAACGAGCCTGCTGTTTTTGACGGTCCATTCCATACGATGCCGCTGGATATTGTATTTGAAGGCGACAATGGAGAAAAGAAACTGCATACGGAATACCACAATCTTTACGGACATGATGAAGCGGAAGCAACTTATAACGGTGCTCTGAAAAATAAACCGAATACCCGTCCGTTCGTGTTAACCCGCGACATGTACGCTGGAACGCAGCGCTACGCGGCGCTCTGGACCGGAGACAACGTAAGTAACTGGGAGCATTTGCAAATGTCGATTCCGATGAATGCCAACGTCGGTTTGTCCGGGGTTCCGTTTGTCGGCAATGATATCGGCGGCTTTGCGAAATCGCCGGGCAATGTTCCGACACCTGAACTGTTCGCAAGATGGATCGAGGTCGGTGCCTTCCTACCATTTGCCCGAGACCACTATGACAATAGCGCGAAATCAGGACTCGGAAGCGGACAGGAGCCCTGGGAATTCGGCAAAGAGGTCGAAGATATCAGCCGCAAATACATTTCGATGCGCTACGAGCTGATGCCGTACTTGTACAATCAATTCAATAAATCAGCCAAAAACGGTCAACCGGTTCAGCAACCGCTTGTTTACCAGTTCCAGGATGATGCGAAAACCTACAACATTGAAGATCAGTACATGTTCGGTGATTCACTCATGCTTGCACCTGTCGTACAAGAAGGTCAAACGAGCCGTGAAGTGTACCTGCCGGCAGGCGAGACATGGGTGGATTACTGGACAGGAAAAGAGTTTGACGGTAACCAGACCATTTCAGTTAAAGCTGATCTTGGAACACTACCTATTTTCGTGAAAAATAATTCGATCATCCCTCGTCAGGAAGTAGAGCAGCACACGGATGAGAAGAAACTGGAGAACCTGATTCTCGATACCTATCTAAACGATAAGGCGAGCTACAGCTTCTACGAGGATGATGCTGAGACGATGGATTACAAACAAGGCGAATATAATGTAACAGAATTCCACGTGGAGAAGAAAGGTAACCACATTGAGTTCGAGCAGGACAAAAAGACTCAAAAGTATGCATCCGATATTAATTCCTACACGCTTAAACTGCATAATGCTAAAGAACCGAATAAAGTGCAAGCGGCTAATAACAAATATGCCAAAGCCGGCAGTACAGAAGAATTGAACAAACAGGAAAGTGGTTACTATTTCGATTCGAGAGAGAATGTTCTGTATGTAAAAATCCCTGTAAACGAAAACCACAAAGTGAAAATTCAATAATACGATTTCACGGTCATTGCCAGATAATAAAGGTAAACGGGTAGGAGCGTTCGGCTCCTACCCGTTTACTTTTGTATTACATAATGCCTCAGCATCTATTCGCCAAAAAAACCTCACCGCTGTTACAGAAGAAGGAGTTCTTCCCGAGAAATTGCCATCACAAGTCACCTCACTGTTATTACTTATTAACTTTTGCTTCGGTTTTGACGATCTAAAAAAGAGGCTTCTCACAAAGTTCAATTTGAACTTGTGAGAAGCCTCTTTTTATTCATTATGGTCAAACGGCGTTTCCCTTGCGGGAAACCCTTGATGTAATAAGGGTTTGTCACCCTTATTACATCATGCCGCCCATTCCACCCATGCCGCCCATATCAGGCATGCCGCCGCCTTTTTCAGGCTCAGGCTTGTCAGCGATAACTGCTTCAGTAGTCAAGAACATAGCCGCTACGGATGCAGCGTTTTGAAGCGCGGAACGAGTTACTTTAGCAGGGTCAACGATACCTGCTTCGAACATGTTCACCCACTCGCCAGTAGCAGCGTTGTAGCCGATACCGATAGCTTCTTTTTTCAAGCGATCCACGATAACGGAACCTTCTTGACCAGCGTTAGCTGCAATGGTACGAACTGGTTCTTCGAGCGCGCGAAGCACGATGTTAACGCCTGTTTTCTCGTCGCCAGTTACATCTACAGCAGCAACAGCATTATATACGTTCACAAGAGCTGTACCACCACCAGAAACGATACCTTCTTCAACCGCAGCGCGAGTTGCGTTCAGGGCGTCTTCGATGCGAAGTTTACGCTCTTTCAATTCAGTTTCAGTTGCAGCACCAACTTTGACAACGGCTACGCCGCCAGCCAATTTAGCCAAACGCTCTTGCAATTTTTCTTTGTCGAACTCGGAAGTTGTTTCTTCCAGTTGCGCACGAATTTGGCTTACGCGAGCATTGATGTCCGCTTTGTCGCCGCTTCCGTCAACGATTGTTGTGTTTTCTTTAGTTACGCGTACTTGACGTGCGTTACCCAGTTGTTCAATGGAAGTGCTCTTCAGATCAAGACCGAGCTTCTCAGTGATCACTTGGCCACCAGTCAGGGCAGCGATATCTTGCAGCATAGCTTCGCGGCGGTCGCCAAAGCCAGGAGCTTTAACAGCAACAGCGTTGAATGTTCCACGCAGTTTGTTCACGATCAACATAGCTTGTGCTTCGCCTTCGATATCTTCAGCGATAATTACAAGCGGTCTAGCTTGTTGAACGATTTTTTCAAGCAATGGAAGGATTTCTTGAGTGCTGCTGATTTTTTTATCAGTGATCAAGATGTATGGGTTCTCCAGAACAGCTTCCATTTTGTCCGTATCAGTGATCATGTACGGGGAAATGTAACCGCGGTCGAACTGCATACCTTCTACGACTTCAAGTTCAGTAGCGAATCCACGGGATTCTTCAACAGTGATAACACCGTCTTTACCTACTTTTTCCATAGCTTCAGCAATCAATTGGCCCACTTCTTCGTCAGCAGCAGAGATAGCAGCTACTTGAGCGATAGCTTGGGAATCTTCGATTGGCTTAGCGATTTTTTGCAATTCTTCAACCGCTGCACGAACTGCTTTGTCGATCCCTTTGCGAATAACCATTGGGTTAGCGCCTGCAGTTACGTTTTTCAGACCTTCACGGATCATAGCTTGTGCCAGAACCGTTGCAGTTGTAGTACCGTCACCGGCTACATCGTTAGTCTTAGTAGCAACTTCTTTAACCAGTTGAGCACCCATGTTCTCGAATGCATCTTCAAGTTCGATTTCTTTAGCGATAGTTACACCATCGTTAGTGATAAGCGGGCTACCAAATTTCTTCTCAAGTACCACGTTGCGACCTTTTGGTCCAAGTGTAACTTTTACCGCATTTGCCAAAGCATCTACACCGCGCAACATAGAGCGGCGTGCTTCTTCACTAAATTTAATTTCTTTAGCCATTGTGTAATTACCTCCTAGAATTTTTTGTATATCACGTTACTTTAAGTAGTTTAGGTTTAGCTTATAATCGACTCTCGCTTAGTCAAGAATCGCGTGAATGTCGCTTTCTTTCATAATCAAATATTCTTTACCTTCGTATTTGATTTCTGTTCCTGCATATTTAGAGAAAAGAACACGGTCGCCTTCTTTTACTTCGAGCGCTACACGTACTCCATCTTTCAAAGCTCCGCTACCTACTGCAATAATAGTTCCTTCTTGTGGCTTTTCTTTCGAGGAGTCCGGAAGCACAATCCCGAATGAAGTGGTTTCCTCCTGCTCGCTCGGTAGCACCAATACGCGTTCACCTAAAGGTTTGATCATGAAAAAATAGCCTCCTTTAAAATTATGTTATTTTGCTTCAAAACATAGTTTAGAACTTACCTGTCTTACTTCAACATCTCTGGTGTTTATGAAAAATATCAATTGGACACTATGAATATCTGGTCCATCTCATATTTTCCATAAGTATTAGCACTCGACAGCTTGTAGTGCTAACAACAATTTTTATGATACTCAACTTGAGCCCGGATTTCAAGTCCTTTTACACAAATTCGCATTTGTTTTCGTAAAAAATAACGTTTCACTGGTTGTCCTAGGCACACACTCTATACATTCTATCCACAGGGTGTGAAAATATGCGTATGATTTTACTAGTCTCAACTGTATCACCTACGCCCGAACATTTCAAAAAGACGGGGGTTGAAAACAAAAAAGCTGTCTCTTTCGTAGAAAAATCTACTTAGTGACAGCCCTCTTATCATCATTCCTCACTCTTGGTGTACTGAGCCTCACGTGCCGCATCCGCAGCAAGCTGTTTGCGATAGACGAAGGCGGACAGGAATACGCTGAACTCATACAACACAAGCAGTGGAATCGTCACCAGAAAGTCCGAGATGAAATCCGGAGGAGTGATGACTACAGCAATAAAGACAAGCGTGAAATAGGCGTATCGACGCATTTTACGCAAGCGTATCGGGTTAAGAACCCTCAGTTTGGTCAGAAACATCACCAGTAGCGGTAGCTCAAACAACAGCGCTAAAGGTAACACTAGACTGAACATAAAGTTAAAATACTGCGCGATCCCGTAGGTCTCTTCCAGACCCATACTCCGGGTGATAGAGATCGTGAACGAAAGCGCCATTGGAAATACAACATAATAAGCAAAAGAAAGACCGATTAGAAAAAGAACAAAAACATAGGGTACATAACGTAGTGTTGCACTACGCTCCTCCGGCCGTAACCCCGGACTAATAAACGCCCACAGCTGGTATGCAATAAAAGGAACTGAAATGACTAATGAAACCGCCATTGCAATCTTCATATACATTCCGATACCATCCCAGAATGAGAACGCATGCAGAACAAAACCTTGCGCTAGATCTGTACTAATTAAATAATCGTAGATTGGCTTGGCACAGAACAGCCCCCCTACCAATCCCACAATAAATACAATCAGCACATAAATAATCCGTTTACGCAGCTCGGTGAGATGATCCACCACCGACATTTCTTCCGATTCGAGAGACATCCTGACACCATCCCATGACAAGAATAGAAACGCCACACCGACTTTGTGTATAGCTGTGCCCGTTTCTGCAGAAAGCAGCAAGCAAATCAAGCATAAATGCCTTCGGTGTCCTTATAAAGACGGCAAGCGTTTAAGCGAGAAATATAAGACATAAAGTATGGTGTGAAAACTTATACTTTCTTATATTTTGAAAAAGGGGCATCTCCTAAGTCTATTAGACTTGAGAGATTACCCCATTGTTAAAAATTTATTATTCCGGCAGGCGTTTGTCCTGAGGAATATCTGCAGCGACCGTCTGCGGGGCCGTCGGCACAGGAGCTTCGCTCTTCTTCACCGGATCACCATCGCCGATGATTTCACGTGCGCCTTCCTTAAATTCACGGAAGGTTCGTCCAACTGCGCGGCCTAACTCTGGCAGTTTATTCGGGCCAAAGAGGAGCAGTGCCAGTATAACCAACAAGATAATACCCGGAGTACCAATTCCACTTAACATTATTATTCCTCCTTGTCCGTCTATCCGATCATGGTATCGTTTACGATAATCTAATAATACCATAACTTATGTCACAGTTACATCCACTATCTTTATAAATAGTTTATCTTTGTGACGTGACAAGAATATGACAATGTTATTGGCGGTATTGGCCAGTTACCATAAGTAACGCTTCAGGTAGTTGATCCATAATGGCTGCCAAATTCTCATGAACACCCTTCGGTGTGCCCGGTAAGTTGACAATCAACGTGCGTCCGCGTATGCCACATATCCCGCGGAACAGCATCACCGCACGGTTTTTTTGCATCACCGTACTTCGCATCGCTTCTGAAAGTCCAGGCACTTCCCGTTCAATTACACGCCGGGTTGCCTCCGGAGTCACATCGCGAATCGCTAAATCCGTACCTCCGGTAGTCAATACCAGATCTGCTTGAAAATAATCTGTGAGTTCTATCAAAGCTGCGATAATCTCATCTTGTTCATCGGGCACGATCCGATATTCAACGATCTCGCCTCCAAGTTCCTCTTCCACCAGCTCCCGAATAACCTGGGCGCTCGTGTCTTCCCGTTCGCCCCTGGCCCCTTTATCGCTGGCCGTTAGGATTGCTGTTTTCCACGCCATAGGTTTGTCCTCCCTCTCTATGTATAATTGGCTGTACATGCTTCAGCGCATTGAACGTCAGCTCTGATCATGGTTCAAGCGCGTAATCTCCATTCTTGCCCCCACTTTTAGACACTAAAAGCGTTGGTCCGATAATCATGTCTTTCTGAAGAGCCTTGCACATGTCGTATACCGTTAGTGCTGAGGCAGAAACAGCGGTCAATGCCTCCATTTCTACTCCGGTCTTTCCGGTAGTACGGACTGTTGCTTCTATATAAAGTTCATCTTCGCTGTTATCGGAGAAGCGGATGTCAATACCGGTGAGTGGGAGCGGATGGCACATCGGAATCCAGTCAGACGTCTTCTTGGCCGCCATAATTCCAGCGATCTGAGCAACGGCAAGCACGTCTCCTTTACTGATCTTGCCTTCCTTGATGGCACTAAGTGTCTCAGTAGCCATCTTGATCTTACCCCGCGCGACAGCTGTCCGCTTCGTAATCTCCTTTTCGCTCACATCCACCATACGAGCTCTTCCCTGCTCGTTAAAATGGGTCAATTCCACGGCTCACTCTCCTTTTCGGCAGTGCACAATGCCATTTTCAGTAATCAGCATGTCCATAAAGGCATCATGCTCATCCATGGGCACTTTCGGAACCCGTTGCATACCAAAGGCTAGCCCGATCCAGACAGGGGGCTTAGCAGCGGCATGCTCTTCCGTCTCCCATGACGCACGCAATCGATCATAGTATCCTCGGCCGTAACCAAGCCTGCCTCCCTGAAGATCAAAAGCCAGCCCCGGAACAAACACAACATCCGGTAGTGTAACCACTTTAGTCTCTTGTGAATCTTTGCTGGATACAATAGGTTCATGGATACCATACGCCCCCGGCTCAAGCTCACTCCACGCGTTTACCATATGGACACTCATTGCACCACTTGCAGGAAGGGCACGCGGCAGCAGTACCCTACGCTGGTCCTCCCACGCCTGTGTAAGAAGCGCGTCGGTATTGAGTTCAGAACGGAAAGATACATAAGCCATCAGTGAGGCTATGTCTTTCGTCTTCAGCCACTCTGTCGCATGCTTGCAAACCAGAAAAGACAATTCCCTTCGCTGGTCCGAGGAGAGCTCGTTTCGGGCGATGGTCTTCTCAGTTCTAAGTTCTTGCTTTGCTTTGGAGATCACCGACTCCTTGCTTGACATCGCCCGGCAACCCCCTATATTTATCCCAAGCTTATCCTTGTTTGTAAATCCAGTTTACCACTCTTCTCCCCGGTTCGCCAAGGTGGATAGAACTGTGTTTCTGGACCAGCTCGTTATTCCCTACTACCGATATATCGAGCTCTCGCTTGGGAAACGCTTTTCATGTAAACTATAGAATAAGTTGTTCATACGGCTGAGGTATAAATACCAAGGCGAAATATGCAAGGGTGGAGGTTTCATCGTTATGCTTCTTCAAGCGACAGGAATTACAAAATCATATGGTATACAGAACGTACTAGACGGCATAAGCCTTCAGGTAAATGAAAAGGAACGAGTCGGACTCGTGGGTGTTAATGGTGCCGGCAAATCTACTTTTCTGCAAATTCTGGCTGGTGAAATGTCCTATGACAGCGGTCAAATTCATAAATCAAAAGAAACTACTATCGGGTACTTAGCCCAAAATAGCGGGCTTCAATCTGACAAAACCATTCATGAAGAAATGATGGCAGTTTTCGCACCGTTGATCGAAGCCGAGGCTGAGCTAAGAGAGATGGAAGTAAGCATTGCCGATCCTAAGCTGGCAGAGGACCCAAAACGGTACGAAGAACTGCTCGAACGATATGCCCGCCGATCAGATTGGTTCAAGGATCACGGCGGTTATGAAATGAATACACGAATCCGCAGTGTCCTGCATGGTATGGGCTTCGGCGAGTTCCCACCGGATACACCTATCTCCACACTTAGTGGTGGCCAGAAGACTCGACTCGCATTAGCCCGCATTTTGCTTCAGGCTCCTGACCTTTTAATGCTGGATGAGCCGACGAACCATCTGGATATTGAAACATTAACATGGCTTGAGGATTATCTACGCAGTTATGCTGGCGGAATTCTTGTCGTATCTCATGACCGTTATTTCCTTGATCGGCTTGTAACTACTATTGTAGAGATCGAGCGTCATCAATCTCGGCGTTATACAGGCAATTACAGCCGATATGTAGACTTGAAGGCTGCCGAATATGAAGCACGGATGAAGCAGTATGAGAAACAGCAAGATGAAATCTCAAGAATGGAAGATTTCGTTCAGAAAAATATTGTGCGAGCATCTACCACGAAACGTGCGCAGAGCAGACGCAAAGCGCTTGAGAAGATAGACCGTATTGATCGGCCGATGGGCGATCTGAAGAAAGCCAGCTTCTCCTTCGAGCCAGACTTCATGTCTGGTAAAGAAGTGCTGCAAGTCCGTAATGTTGCGGTTGCCTTTAATGATGGTCCACCTTTGTTCAAGGACGCTTCTTTCGAACTGCGCCGGGGAGAAACTGCTGCACTCATCGGTCCCAATGGTATTGGCAAATCTACACTGCTGCAGTGTATGACCGGAACCCGTGAGCCTTCAACTGGAACTGTGAATTGGGGTACTAAGGTAAAGGTCGCTTATTATGATCAGGAACAGACCCGCCTCAATCCAAAGAACACAGTAATGGAAGAGCTATGGAGTGAATATCCAATGATTGAGGAAGCCAGAATCCGTACGATCCTTGGCAACTTTCTCTTCAGCGGTGAAGATGTTCTTAAGAAGATATCTGCGCTGAGTGGCGGCGAAAAAGCACGCGTTGCATTATCAAAGCTCATGTTGCGCGGCGCAAATATGCTCATCCTAGATGAGCCAACCAACCATTTGGATTTAGTCAGCCGTGAGGTTCTAGAATCAGCTTTAATTGATTTTGAGGGCACATTGCTCTTCATTTCTCATGACCGTTATTTCCTCAATAAAATGGCTGAACGGGTGCTGGAGCTTCATCCCGAGGGGATCGATCAATACCTTGGCAACTACGATGACTATATCGAGAAAAAACGAGAATTAGAAGAAATTGCGAAAGATGCCGCCGAATTAGCCGCCAAAAACGTCAACAAGGATGCTGCAGTCCCTGAAAAAAACACTGTTTCCTCCTTCGAAGCGGACAAGCAAGCCAAGCGTGAAGAACGTAACCGGAAGCGGCGTATTGCTGAGCTAGAGGAAGGCATTGCCTCACTAGAAGAGTCGATCGCTTTTATAGAGAATGAAATGACTAAACCTGAAGTTTATCAGGATTATTTAGCACTTCAAGGTCATGAAGAGGATCTGAAGAACAAAAAAACTCAGCTTACCGATTTATTTAACGAATGGGAAATCCTTGCTGACGAATAATGTAAAATCCACTTCATAAATATTTTTTCATATTTCTTATTTTGTTCATAAATAGTTATCCACAGCTCTATACACAGGTTCCGTGTATAACTTCCTACTAAAAAAGCCCCTTAGGGGCTTTTTTTAAGCGTTAAATCGGTATTTTCAATTCCCAGGAATTATTATCCACTGAATTATCCACATTATCCACAATCCCCACAAGGTTTCATTGCTAACAAAAATGGTTATAAAGGCATTTTAAAAAGAGCTGACATTGCTGATTTTACGCACTTTTTACACAATTCGTAGAGAATATGTGGATAACGTTGTCCACAACTTGACAAAAGACATAACCCCTCCTAAAACCTGTCATCATAAGCTAAAAAATAACCCGCTATCTCTAAATCAGACAGCGGGTCGATGTATATTAAACGATTTGTGTTGAGAGCAGGGCAGCGTTACAGGCTGCAATATAGGCAATCCCTGCTGCCATGATAATATCTTGATGCGTAGCTGTGCCTCTAAATTTAAGACCTTCCCACTCTACCATCACAGCCGCCTCCGCCTGGGCGTTCTCTCCACTTCCAAGTGAATGCAGCTCAAGTCCCGCAAAATCGATGTCCTCTGAGATGCCTTGCCCAATAGCAGCGATAATGGCCTCAAGCGGACCATCCCCAGTACTGGTATGAGAAGTTTCCTGTCCAGACTTCAAATGGCGAACCGTAACCGCGGCCACCCGGCGCTGGGCACTACCTGCCAATACCTGAACCTCACCCAGTTCATAGACCTGAGCTTGCTGTCCAGTAGTACTGCTCACCATTTGCAGTAACTGGTCATCACTGACAACCTTTTGACGGTCAGCGGTCTCTTTAAACGATTCATAAAGTGCATCCAGCTCCGCAGGCTCCAGCGTAATACCATACTTCGCTGCCCGGTCCTTCAGCGCATGTCTGCCAGAATGCTTGCCCAGAATGATCATGCTACGCGGGATACCCAGCCGCTCTGGGTCCATAATCTCATAGGTGCTACGATCCTTCAGCAAACCATCCTGATGAATCCCTGACTCATGCTGGAAGGCATTTCTTCCGACGACTGGTTTGTTATAGGCGATTGGAAAATGCATCGCTCCACTGATCAGCCGCGAAGTATCATACAGCTTATCGAGCACAATGCCTGTTTCTGCTCCAATCGCATCCCCGCGGGTTTCTAGCGCCATCACAAGCTCTTCTAGCGCGCAGTTCCCTGTACGCTCGCCGACTCCGTTGACAGTGACCTCGATTTGTGTCGCACCTCCATCAATGGCTGCCAGACTGTTGGCTACAGCCAGCCCCAAATCATTGTGACAGTGGGCACTGTAGCTTACCGTTTCTCCACCTCTTGCTCCTAGCCGCACACGCCGGAACATTTCCCCATATTCATGTGGCAATGCGTAACCGACCGTATCGGGCAAATTGATAATAGAAGCGCCTTCCTCAATAACAGCCTCAATCATTTCAATCAGATCATCGATTCCTGTTCGCGCAGCATCCATCGCTGTGAATTCAACGACATCAGAGAATTGACGCGCATAAGCCGTCATCTCGCGGGCTTTGGCTACGACTTCAGCTCTGCTCATACGCAATTGATGTTGCAAATGAATATCAGAAGAGGAGATGAACAGGTGAATCCGCCGGCGTTCAGCATCTTGGGTTGCCCGGACTGCCGCGTCAATATCTCCTTTAACCGCCCGTGCAAAACCGCAAATTTCCACATTTCGCACCTTACGAGAAATCGTCTGTACTGCTGCAAAATCACCAGGGCTCGATATCGGAAATCCAGGCTCCATCACATCAACACCCAGATCCGCAAGCTTATAGGCCAGCAGTATTTTTTGCTCTGGGGTTAGACTTGCACCCGGAGCCTGTTCACCATCTCGCAGAGTCGTATCGAAAATTTGTATACGTTTCTTTACTGGAATAATCATCTGAATTCCTCCTGTTTTCCTCTTATTGGATTCCTTACCCTAGCCTATGCTTCAGCGCAGAACCACACGTCGACTTGTGGTCCTGCTAAATTCCCCACCCTCTGCTGCCGGCAGCTGATACGAATGAATCCTCTGCACAATTTGGAATGTGCAGAAGGTTCACTCTTGGCGTCTTATATTGCGCCGAGTCCGTAACCCGAATCGCTTTAATAAGAACGCAAAAACCCGCCGTCTCTAATAAAGAGACGGCGGGTTACCCCTCCGCGGTACCACTCTTTTTGACGCATAGGCTATAAATATAATCAAGCCGTTAAGCTGCGTCCAGCTCTTCTTCCCGGTCCATCCTGAGGATGTCAGGATATTCTTGAAAGGTCCGATAACGGGGACAGCCGTAGGCAGCGTACTCTTCTTTCCGCCGCTCCGCTCCCGGGCGAGATTCAAGACATCCGGTGACTGCGTCGCACCACCCCGCAGCTCTCTGTTCACCATCATTCCCTACTACTCCCGTTCTTAGCGTGTATTATATACATTACTCACTACGCAAAATCCATACAAAAAAGCCTGCCATCTCATTCAAGAGACGACAGGCTGTTAACCTTCGCGGTACCACTCTTGTTGATGCTCTGTACCGGTTAAGTACTGCCGATTCCAATTGAACATCCACTCTAAAGGTCTAGTATGTTAGATACTCGACCACCCTTTCACGGAGGTTACCCGTAGACGGTGTACGAACGTTCCGGCGACAATTGCCGGTAATGTTTCCACCGTTCCGCTCCCAGACGAGTTCAGGTCCCCTTCGACTGCGTCGCACCTACCCGCAGTTCTCTTATCCCAGAGTATCCTTACTACTTCCGCTCATCGCGTTTCCTTGTATAATTGAACTGATTATACTCGTTAGCTCCAAATGATGTCAATAGGCGGATACAGACCAATGTTCCAGTGAGAATCCAGGGTCTGCAACCATATCCAGCGGAGTACCGCCATCATGCTGCCACTTCACGTATGCAGCAGCTCCAATCATAGCTGCATTATCCGTGCAGTATACCGGAGGTGGAATAATAAGCTCAATGTTCTCCGCTTCACAGCGTGAGATCAATGCTGCGCGCAATCCAGCATTAGCAGCAACACCTCCGCACAGCAATAACTGCTTAGAGTTAGTAGCTTTAACAGCGCGCACCGCTTTTTCCACCAGCACCTCGACCACAGATTCTTGGAACCCGCGTGCAATGCCTGCCACATCTGGCGTAAGACCTTTCATCTTACTTTGATTCACAACATTCAGCACTGCCGACTTTAGGCCACTGAAGCTAAAATCATAAGAACCCGGCTCCAGCCATACGCGTGGCAACGGTACAACCTCAGTCGCCTCGCGTGCCAGACGATCCACGTGGGGTCCGCCGGGATAAGGGAATCCTAGTGCCCGCGCTACTTTATCATAAGCTTCGCCTACCGCATCATCACGGGTACGTCCGATAATTCGAAACTCACCCTCCCGCTCCATATGAACCAGTTCAGTATGTCCGCCGGACACCACTAGTGTCATGCACGGATACTGCAACTCTGCCACTAAACGGTTAGCATAAATATGTCCTGCAATATGATGTGTGCCAATTAACGGCTTCCCCCATGCGAGGGCAAGACTCTTGGCAGCTACTACCCCGACAAGTAAAGCCCCCACCAAACCTGGGCCTTGCGTAACCGCAACCGCCGATAACTGATCTGGGGTAACCCCAGCTGTAGCGAGTGCTTCCTCTATCACAAGCGTAATCACCTCTACATGCTTACGGGAAGCTACTTCTGGTACCACGCCACCGAAGGCGCGATGCGTCTCAATCTGACTCGAGATGATATTTGATAACACCTCAGAGCCGTTTTTGACCACAGCTACCGACGTTTCATCACAACTCGTTTCTATAGCAAGTATTAGTACAGGCTGAGCTGCGCCCGTTTCTGTCTTCATTTCAATTCCACGCTTCCTTCCATATGACCGTGCTCCTCGTATTCTGGCAGATCCGCCCACATAATGAGCGCATCCTCGCGGTTATCGGAATAATATCCTTTGCGTGTGCCAGCAGAACGAAAGCCTTTTTTACGATATAGATTCTGTGCTACCTCGTTCGATACCCGTACCTCAAGCGTAATGGATTTCATCCCCACATAAGATGCCGTCTTCATAAGCTCTTCAAGCAGACGCTCGCCCCATTTACGTCCACGATAGGCTTCAAGCAGGGCTATATTCGTCACATGCGCCTCATCCACGATGGCCCACATACCGGCATAACCGATAATATGACCTGCCAGCTCCATAACCATATATTTTGCAAAATGATTATGTGTCAGCTCGTTGCGAAAAGCTTCCTCTGTCCAAGGCATCGTAAAGGCTTCCCGTTCAATGATAAGAATGTCAGGAATATCCGTAAGCTTCATCAAACGAAAAACAAGTTCAGCCTCTTGAGCTATCAATGATTCCGCTTCCGTCATGATTTCTTTAAGCCCCCTTTTCTGCTTAACCGCAGATTGGCCTCCGCTTCTGTAATCTGAGTATAGTTAGGGGTCAAGCTATGGATATCATCTTTCTCTACCTGAACCCGCGCTTCTCCAAGAAATCCTGTCCAGCGGCCTTCCATTTCATAAGGAACCGCAATAGAAATACCAAGATCCTTCAGTGGACGAAGCGATTCCTCACTGCCATGAACTGCAGTCTCCCCAACAAACCAAAGAGCAGCGGGCTTATTGCCCTCGACTGACGCCTGTCCTAAACGTTCAGCTAAGTACTCCACCCAATCTGCCATCAGGCGGATAGCATCCGGCTCAAGACGGCTAGGAGCATTATTTCCTTCAGCTGCGAATAATCCTGTATACACCTGTCCTCGGCGCGCATCCATTAGTGGAATGATCCAATCAGGTCCGTAGCCCATATTGTCGTTAGTTTTTTCCGACTCTTTTGTCACGTTATTCTTGAGGGCTGTTTGATATCCGCCCCACGCCACTGCATGTAGACTCGAAATACCGACAACTGGGACATCCCATGCCCATGCCAGCGTTTTGGCAGCGGTAACTGCGATACGTGTTCCTGTATATGATCCAGGACCCACACCAACAGAAATCCCGCCCAGCATTGCAGCAGTAGTTCCTGTAGCTTGCAGCGCCTGCTCAATGATCGGCAGTAAATGCACCGAATGATTCCGTTCTCCGGAAGCATTTATTTCATGCAGTAGTTCCCCGTTCTCTGTAACTGCCACGCCTAATACTGCAGTTGATGTATCCAGCGCTAAAAGCCGCTTGCGCGGCTCTGTATTCTGATTCGTCATCTTCCTTAACCCCACTTCTGGATCAGCTGCCGGCAAAGCTCACCATACGGCTCCCCGATTCCGGTCACCGTAATCATTCTTTCATCTGGCCCCACTGTTTCCATGTATATATGCATATGCCGCGGCGGCATTAAATCCGTAATAATACTGCTCCATTCCACCAAGCACACTCCTTGCCCGTAGAAATACTCATCGAGTCCAAGCTCATCCGCTTCCTGAAGCGAAATCCGATATACATCCATATGATATAGGGGCAGACGGCCCTCGTACTCTTTAATAATTGTAAAAGTAGGACTGTTTACGATCCCCTTTACGCCGAGATGCCTAGCGTACCCTTGTGAGAAGGCTGTTTTTCCTGCGCCCAGATCGCCATCCAGACCGATAATCATCCCTGGCGTTGAAGCAGTAGCTAGAGCAGCTGCAAGCAACTCCGTATCCTGGAGGCTGTAAGAACGGTAAGTGAACACCGTTTCGTCTGTATTGTCCAACTACAACTACCACCTTTTAAAATATACCTGCCAAAAACCATTACTATTAATTATATCGGTATGCTTCATCCACCGCAACAACTGTCCCAATTCAATCTCCCATGCCAGTATGCCAACAATAGAAAAAGAGACCTCTACGCAAAAATAAGCATAAAGAGTCTCTTTTATAAAAGTGTGATTTATCTTATCTCAGCTCTTCGAACAAACCCTTGTTAATGATCTTGCTCCTCTAACCGTTCAACGCCTACCGTATGCGTATTCGTTGGTCGAGAGCCCACTTGAACCGTAGCCATTCCGTTCTGTGCATCCACATGCTCAATCCATACAGGTTCTCCATCCAAATGCACACTTACCGTCTCTTTAGAAGCATAAATATCCTGTGCTCGTTTGACGTCCATCACTGTTCTCCTCCTTTATTTTTCCTAAATCTCACGATTCTAATGGCGAAGTTTCTTCGAGGGTTGATTCCGCATCAAGCTTCTCCGAGTCCGAGACCTGGCTTGCTTTCGGAGAAGCAATAATGCTCTCCCAATCCACAACTGTTGCCGGAATATCCTGCTCGCTTAGTGCATCGCTCCAATCATTACCTCTTGGTTCCATTCCTTTGTGTTCTCCTCCTTAGTTTTAAAGGCCTGATTATATATTTTCCCATGCTTCACAAAAAATGCACCCGGCTAGAAAAGCCTGTCCTGCCTCATACTAACCCAAAGCAAATAACTTAGATCAGGAGGCGTTTCTCATGCATACCGTTTGGAAAGGAGCCATCAGCTTCGGGCTAGTGCATGTTCCGGTTAAAATGTTCTCCGCTACGGAAGACAAGGACATTTCTCTGCGTTATATCCATAAGGAATGCGGCAGCCCACTGTCGTATGTACGTAAATGTCCGGTGTGTGACAAAGAGGTGGCTTGGGAAGAAATCGGCAAGGGTTATGAATATGAAAAAGGGAAGTTTGTTCTATTCGACAAAGAGGAATTGGATCAATTGACCGACGAAAGCAGCAAAAGCATTACCATTCTCGACTTTGTTGATCTGACGGAGATCGATCCAATTTATTTTCAAAAAACCTATTACTTATCCCCGGATCAAGCAGGGACAAATGCATATCGGCTTCTTATGGAGGCCATGCGTCAAACTGGTAAAATTGGCATCGCCAAAATTTCGATTCGTTCCAAAAGCAGTCTGGCTGCTATTCGTGTGCTGGAGGATTGTCTCGCCATCGAGACTATTTTTTATCCTGATGAAGTGAGACCGGTCTCACAAGTGCCTGGCCTGCCCGAAGCAGGAACGGTGAATGATAAAGAGCTGGATATGGCCAAGCTGCTCATTTCACAGCTATCCACGCCCTTTGATGCGGCAAAATATACCGATGATTATCGCCAGCGTATGCTTGATCTAATCTCACATAAAATTGCAGGTGAGGAATTTCATATTGCTCCTGCCAAACAGGAAAACAATGTGATTGATCTAATGGCTGCATTGCAGGCCAGTATTCAGGCTGTACAGCATATCCCTACAGATCCTGGTCCTTCTTTAGCAGGTACCACAAAGACTAAGTCTAAAGCGGCTCCTGCGGCCAAAAGAAAAACATCCAAGACCAAAACAGCCACCGCCGAACCTGCCGATCAGCACAATGAGGCTTCCGGGCCGATTCCAGTCATCGCACCAAAACCGAAACGTCGCAGTGCAAAAAGCAAAACAACCGTATCGTAGGAGGCTCTGCTCATGAAGCTTCAGCCTATTGTTCCTTTTGAACCCATACTGGCTGGGCAACTTCCAGCAGGCAACCAGTGGATCGCACAGATTAAATGGGATGGCGTTCGCATGTTGTCCTATTACGACGGAAGCAATACTCAGCTTATTAACAGACGTGGCAACTATCGTACAGCGCAATATCCTGAGCTTACTGATGTATCTGCTTACTGCAAGGCTGATTCCGTTATTCTTGATGGTGAAATCATTGCACTCAAGGACGGCAAACCCACATTTCACGAGGTAATGCGGAGGGACAGCTTAAAGAATGGCTCCACCATTTCCGTCGTTAGGCATCAGGTTCCTGTCATTTATATGATTTTTGATATTCTGTTCTACAATGGCCAATCGACGATGGATCAGCCTTTATTCTCGCGGCAGCAGCTGCTAAGTGATATTTTGCTGCCGCATCCCCATGTTCAGGCTGTGCCAAGTTATACCGATCCATCAGAATTATTCGCCGCTGCTCAGAGTCAGAGCTTAGAGGGAATCGTCTGCAAGGATATCAACAGTACTTATGCTCCCGGTGGAAAAGATAAACGCTGGCAGAAACGCAAAATCATTTCTGATCTTACGGCAGTAGCCGGGGGTGTAACGTTCCGAGACGGCATCGTCAATGCGCTACTTCTTGGGCTGTATGATGTTAAAGGAAATTTGCATTATATCGGACATGCCGGGCCAGGAAAATTGACTGTACAGGATAAACGCGACTTAACTGCGGAAGCACATCATTTGAAAATAGATCAGATGCCCTTTGCAGCAGTTCCACAGCGAGGGAAGGGTGCTTTTTGGATAAAACCGAAGCTTGTCTTCAAAGTTCATTTTCTGGAATGGAATACCTCAGGCACTCTGCGCCAGCCTGTTACTCAAGCTAGAGTAGATCTTCCCCCGGAATTATGCACGATGGAGCAAAAAGGATAAAATCTTTCCCAAAAAACGTCCTCCCGAATTTATCGGGAGGACGTTTCTTATTGCGCTGTAAGAGTCGTCACAATAGCCTCCAGCTCTGCTTTAGTCTGCGCAGTATTTTTCGTATTCGTAAGCTTATAATCAATACTTCCATCCGCACTGGACCATACAAGCTGGACTTTTAGATCTCCATGGTGAGGACCAAACACCGTGTAGACTGCTTCAACCCCGTTGATGGTCAAATTTTCATCCTGGTCACCAGGCAGCTGCGCTAAAGTAACACCTTCCGGAAGTGTATATGCTGGAGCTGATTTTAAATTCAATCTCTCCCCATTTCGCAGATAAGTGATAGAGGTTTCTGTATCGCTCCACTTTAAGCTTTGTGAAATCACTTTTTTACCAGCAGCTTGTGCTTTAGCTTTCACCTGATCTCTGAGGGTTTTATACTCTGTACTGAAAAACTTCGGAAGCACTGGATTTAAAACGACGTCCTGTAGCTTATAATCGTCTGGTAGAGCAGCGGGTATCAGGAGTGAATTCCCAGTTAATGCAGATAGCTTCTGTGCTGCTTCGTTTATAGAGCTAAATCTGTATGGCATATAGCTTACACTCAAATCTTCCTCAGGATTAGATTTTTTGTCATTAACATAGAGGGCCTTAATTTCTCCCGCTTGTAGGGGAACAGCATATTCTTTGGCAATCAAATCCTTAATCGTTGGCGATACCGGTGGTGATTTCTGCTCAACCGGAACCGTACCTTTGCTTTTATTATTGCTCCCTGAAGGCACTGCGCCTGCTGTTCCACTTACCGCACTCATTAACACTATCAGGCTCAAAGCCGTGATGGCCGCACTTTTTTTAATCATCATTATAATATCCTCCCTTAACCCTTGGTTATTTGATCATGCTTTTAGCTACAGCCAACATTTCATTTGTCGTCAGCTTACTGACCCGATTGTCTGAAAGGGTATATTGTATTGCGCCTGATTTATCCAGCCACACTAGCTTAGTGTTGAAACTTGCTTCTTTAGCCGAATCGGTTGTAAGAATTACTTTCCTACCGTTGACCGTCAGTTCTTTCTTAGTTTCCGAAGCTCGTACAAAAGGCACCGCTCCTTCGGGAAGTTTGGCGGGCGGCGCTCCAGTTACAATGCTAAAATTGGCTTTTCCTTTGGCATACAGTTGCATAGACAAGTTCGTCTGGCTCCAACTGATAATCTTGCTGAACAACTGTTTATTGGGATCACCTGCCGCCGCTGCCTTTAGACCCTGCTCTAATTGCAAATACAGCTCTGAATCGTTTGCCACAGCCGGCGGATAAATGACGGCTCTCTCCAGTTTGAAGCCTTTAGGAAGATTTCCGGGCTGCAGATTAGACGGGCCCTTTAGCGCTTTAAACTTAGCTGCAAAGGACTTATAGTCTTTAAAAACAAATCCTTTGCCGGAGAAGCTAATTGAATCCTGTGGGTTGGAGACTTTATCATTTACGTAATAAGCCAGCAGCGTACCTTCCTTCACTCCAGCTACTAGTGCCTGCAATTCCTTCTGGGTCTTCTGATCGGTTTGTGCTGCAGCCTGCTGTCCTGATGCCGCCGCAACTGAAAGGAACAAGCCTGGTACATCTCCCCCCACGACCACTCCTGTTCCCAGCAAGGTTGCTGCCGAGAGTGCGATCAGTGTTTTTCTAAATGTATCATTGAGCTTCAAGTTTCTAATCATCTCCTTCTAAAATGGTAAATGTAATCTCATCCTGTTTTTCAACTACACTTCTATAACACCTGAGTATGGGCAAAGGGGACATTTTCTCACAAAAAAAGAAGCTGTCCCAAGTAGAATTCACTACTTTTGAGAAAGCTCCTCGTAATGTACAGTTAGAACAGCAGTTGCTAGCGAATAAAGCTGTTGGCAATCACTTCCCATTGTTCACGGGTCAAACTGTTATTCAGTTCATCATGTAGACTACGAATCATCTGACTGGCTTCATCATACCAATACAAACGATTCTGAGAAGGCCAAGCCTGCGCGCCCTGCTCTGTACTCGCAGCAATAAAAACCGCCTCTTTGCCGGTGTTTGTCAGAGACCATTTTTCAGCAGTCTGACCTTCCAAGATGGATGCTTGCGATGTATAACCCATATAAGCACTCTGCATTAAGGTTAGTGTGATTTTTTCATTCCCCTTATGGTAGGTAACTTCTGCACTCTCTATACCATCCATAGTTATATTCTCCATAAACAGCTTTTGGTCGGTTTTATCATCCTTAGCTTTCTTTTGAAATTGTTCAAGTATTTCTTGATATTCCGTATTTATCGACTTGTAAGGGGAAGCTGCATTGAAAGTCCCTTGCTCAAATTCATAACCATTCGCGAGCTTGGAAGGCAGGTCTGTCCAGAAATCACCAGCTACTTGTAATTCTTTTACGAAGTCTTGATATTTCGAATGCACAGGAGGATTAAAAGCGAACTGCAATTCATTTCCATAACCTAAACCTTTGGTCAACTTAGTAAATTCAGTATCATTCACATAATAAGCAGCCATTTCCCCAGCGTTCAAGCGAGCAAGCACCTGCTCTTTATAAGTCGCTAATAAACTCAGATACTTCTCTCTCGCAGGAGAGGTCGTGGGAACAGAGGTATTATAGTGCACCGTCTGCACAACCGCCTTCCCTCCGCTGTTCACAAGTGTAATAACACCATCCGAAGGTTGTATGATGTCAATCCCAAACCGGCTACCCTGTTCCTTTAAAACTTCATGACCAGACAACTGAAGAACACCACATCCAATCATCCCTAGCAATACAGCTGCGGAGACCCCTGAGAGAAGTCTTTTTCTAAATTTAGATGGATGTGAGAGTGTCTTCTCTTGCTTCTGCATAACGGGATCTCCCGGCTCTGAGAACGGCTTCAGCTCGTCTCTGAAGTTCGTCATTTCTCCGTCCATCGTTTTCTGTTGATCGTGAATTTCCCTAACCCGTTTCATAACTGCTGCTTTTACATCTAGTTCGTCACTGTTCCCCAATGTGTCCATTTTCTTTATCATTTTCTCTTCAACAAAGCTTCGTTGCCCCACCATTCCGTCCCCCCTTTATGAGCATGTAGTATTTTGCCAAGCTTCGTAATCGTACGCCTGTATTTCTTCTTCACTGCATCCGTATTTTTATCGAGGATCTCCGCAATTTCCGGGAAGCTCTGTTCCTCAAAGATTCGCAGAACTAACAGATTTCGCTCATCCATTTTCAATTTCAAGAGGGCTAAGGAGAGATGTTCGTTAAATATGTAACGGTCCATCAACTGTTCCGGGCTTTCTGCAGGAGGATCTGGTTGAAAAAGTGCCATAATCTTCAAATGTCTTTGACGTTTGCGGATCAGACTGAGGCAATGATGATAGGCAATTTTATATAGCCATGAAGAGAAGCTCGCGATAGGGCGATACGTGCCTATATGCTGATATGCCTTCACCAGAATATCCTGTACCGCATCCTCCGCTTCCGTACGGCTCCCAAGCAACCGGCAGCAATAGCCGTAAATCGGCTTTTGATAAGCTTCGACGATAAGGGCAAAGGACTCGACCTCGCCTGCCTGTACCCGAACGACGGTGTGTTCAATCCCGTCCAAAATCAGCAAACTCCCCTTTCACATAACCGTATAACCTTATAACTCCTATGATCGTCCAAAAGGGACACTTTGGAAATATTTTTTTCATGAAAAGGAACAGACTAGCACATAATACCCTCATTCCTATAACAGAGAGGAGGTTCAGGATGCCAGCAGCCATTAAAGGCACAATTACCGTAGGCGGCCAAGAGATAACCATCACCAACCCAGAGAAACTGCTATGGCCGGATTGCGGAATTACGAAGCGGATCTATCTGGAAAAGCTCGCCGCCCTCTCTCCCTACCTGCTGCGTTATTGTCGAGATCGGCTGCTAACCGTAATACGTTATCCGCATGGTATCTCTGGAATGTCCTTTTATCAGAAAAATGCACCTGATCCTCTTCCGGCCTTTGTCCAAACCGCTGTTCACGAGAATATTAATTATATCAAGCTGCAAGGTTTACCTGAGCTGATCTGGCTGGGTAATCTGGCTGCTTTGGAGTTCCATCCTTCTTTGCATTATGTAGGTAGCGATCTGCCTTGTGAATGGATGATTGATCTAGACCCGTCACGTGAGGTCGAGCCCCGTATCATGGAAGCAACTGCAATCGTAGGGACGGTCTTAACCTCCCTTGGTTTATCTTCTGTGCCCAAAACGTCCGGCGCTACCGGGGTGCAGATCATAGTTCCCATCGAGACTGGCGTTACTTTTGATGGATTGCGAAAAATCGGTCACTTTGTCGGTCGTTATGTCACCGAGAAGCACCCCGATTTATTCACCTTGGAGCGTCTGAAGAAGAATCGCGGAGATAAAATCTATTTTGACTACCTCCAGCATTACAGTGGTAAAACATTAGCTGCACCTTACACACCACGTGCCAGGCCACTTGCTACAGTATCCACACCATTGCTCTGGAAAGAGGTTCAGCAAAACGTGTCTCCTACTGATTTTCATCTGCTCAATATTGAGGAACGCCTGCAACGGATGGGAGATCTTTTGGAAAAAGTGCCACCGCAACCCGTTAAACAGCTCATTGCTAAGCTTCCATAGGGATGGATAAACTGCCACAAAAAATGAACCAAAAAACAGCAATAAGCCCGCAGCATTACTTCATGCTACGGGCTTATCAGGCGTCCCACTCAAGGACAGAAGGTATATTGTATAAGAATACGGAATATCGAGTCTTGTTCACCGTATTTATTGCTTCATTATTCGTAAAAATACCTTCTTTCAGTTAATAATACTAAAGTGCCAAGCTAAAACGCCTGCGGCGTCCTCTTTAGGACGGTAAACGTTTATGCGAGAATAATAAGGATACAGTATAGCGTGACACTTATACTTCCTTATAATTCAAGCTAATGAATTGCTTTCTTCTTGAAACGGCCACCTTTAACATCATGAATGTTACCTATTGCGATGAATGCATCTGAATCCCAATCTTCAACAATAGATTTAAGCTTGGCTTCTTCCAAACGGGTGATAACCACGAAGATTACTTTCTTATTCTCCCCGGAAAATCCGCCTTCTCCATCTAAATAAGTAACACCACGTCCAAGACGCTCCGTCAAAGCTTCACCGATATCACGGAATTGATCACTGATAATCCATACCGATTTCGACTGATCTAGACCCTCAAGTGTAATATCGATTACCTTGAATGCAATGTAATACGCAATTAGTGAGAACATCGCATTATTCCAACCGAACACAAATCCAGCTCCGGATAAGATGAACAGGTTGAAGAACATAACAACTTCACCTACAGAGAAGGGAAGCTTCTTGGCTACAAGAATAGCAACAATTTCTGTACCATCTAGAGATCCCCCAAAACGTACAACTAACCCTACACCAACACCAAGAATGATACCACCAAACACGGCAGCAAGCATGGGCTCAACCGTAAAGGCACTTACGTGATGCAACAATGAGGTGCCAATAGACATAAGTACGATTGCATATAAGGTAGATAAGGCAAAGGTCTTACCGATTTGCTTATAACCAATTAACAAGAACGGAAGGTTTAACAGTGTCAATAAAATTCCCAGAGGAATGTCGAAAAGATATGATAAAATAATGGAGATACCAGTAATCCCACCATCAATCATTTCATTCGGAACGAGGAATATTTCTAGTGCAACGGCCATCATTGCTGCCCCAATGGATAACATGATCATTCGCTGTGCGAACTTAGCCATTTTATGTGTCCCGGTCTTCTGCAGCTTGTTCTTTTCCTCTTTGGCAATCATTTGTGGACTCACATTCATAGAACTCCCCCTACAATTTAACAGTATAGTTTTGAAACATTCGGAAGTATAATTAAAATCTATACTTTCTTACATTTCTTCTTATACAATTATTATATCACAAAATAAGCCCTAATAATGAATGGAACACGTTATATCCTTCGAAAAATTCAGATTTAGTCCCCTTTCCAGTCATAATAGCGGAGATAACAACTGACACAGCCCTTCACCGAGTTTGACAATTCTCCCTCTCTCCTTAAACTTTACAGGATCAATAAATTCACTGTGCTTTTGATCCTTCTCAAACCCTCTGACAAGTGAAGATATAGCTTCCGGATGTAGCAGTACAGCAGTCAATTCAAAGTTAGAATAAAAGCTGCGCATATCCAGATTTGCACTGCCCACCGTAGCGAGCAGATCATCGATAATCATGATCTTGGCATGCATAAATCCTTTCGTATAGCGGTAGAATTTCACCCCTGCATCTTGTAGATTTTCTAAATAAGACAAAGAAGCATGATAGACAAGCAGATTGTCAGGCTTTGCCGGAATGATAATTCTTACATCCACTCCACGGAGTACTGCGCTTTTCAAAGCCCGGCAGATGGCAGGATCAGGAATAAAATACGGAGATGTAATCCAAATCCGATGTTTTGCTGCGCATAAGGCGGCAAAATACATCTCTTGAGAAGCGTCTAATGCAGCATCCGGACCACTCCCAACAATCTGCACAGCTTCTTGCGCCTCACAAGCATGTTTTGGGAACAAACGCGGATGACTCATACTTTCGCCAGAGGCCAATCTCCAATCCTTTAAAAAGACATACTGAATATAATATACCGAGTCTCCTTCAAGACGAAGATGAGTATCTCGCCAATATCCCATTTTCAGATCCTTCCCCAAATAATCATCCCCTATATTCATGCCACCTGTGAAGCCAACGAGCCCATCCACCACCAGGATCTTCCGATGATTGCGGAAATTAAATCGACGCTTTAACAGAGAACTAATCGGCGGTAAAAAAAAGTGGAACTCTACTCCCGCATTTCTCAACGTATGAATAAATCTTCGGCTTAATTGATGGCTGCCCAGACCATCACAAAGCAAGCGCACCTTAACGCCCTGACGCGCCTTCCGAATCAGAACATCCTGGAATTGCTCACCAATCTCATCATTACGATAAATATAGAATTCCATGTGTATATGTTCTTTCGCCTCCTCCAAAGCTTCCAGCATAGCATCATACGCTTCTCTAGCAGTTGACAATATCCTGCTCTTGTTGTGACCAGTAATCGGTCCTTCAGAGATTTTTGAGAGCAAATCCAACAGACCTTTATTATTCTCAAACTGAACGTTTCCAATCTCCGTAACATCCTTTACTACCTTAATATTGCCAGTGACATGCGAACGAATTTCACGAGCGAGTGAAATACATCTGTTGTTCAATTTTCGATTCTTACCATAATCACGGCCCAGAAAATAATAGAATGCAAGACCAAGTGGCGGACAACAGAATGAAATGAACAACCACGCTATAGCCCTTTGCGGGCGACGGAACTCCATAAATACAATTACCGCGATCTGTATAATAAAAAGACTTAGAATTATCGCAAACGTCTTCAATTCACTACCCCCTCCATTTAATAAAACAGTTGCAATAGACTCGCTGCGGCGACTCTAGTACAGGTTTTGCCGTAACTCTCTTTCTTTATTCAAACAAACCGTTGTCATGTTCCTGAAAGATATGGAATACATAGAGTAGTAAGACAATTCGGGATGAGCCTAATGGAAGTAAGGTCGTTAGCTTTGTGTATCGTAAGGCGGCTGCCATATGCCGCAGAAAGGAGAAGCCATGAAGAGTCAGCCAGATCATAACCGGATTACGCTGCTCGTCGTAAGGGATGCCGGACGCCCCGTCAAACAACTCCAGATCTCCAAGCCACTTGCGTTCGCCTTGCCGGCAGCAGCAGCCCTGTCCCTCTCCAGTCTGGTCACCTCTATGCATTTCCATGCCTCACAGTCGATCTCACAACTGGAAGCTGAGGCAGCCGCACTATCACTAACCAATCTCCGCATGGAAATGAAGGTCGCTGACAAGGATAAGGATCTTATGCAGCTTCGTACTCAAGTTAGCGAGCTATCCGAAGAGGCAGATAATATTAAAGACAAGCTGAAGAGTGTAAATGCGCTGGAACAGGAGTTGCAATCATTGATTAACAAAAGCAAAGGCTCCGCTGCTGAAACAAAAGAATCAAAAACGGGATCAACCGCTTCAAATTCAACCTTAGGCTTATCGAGCCGTTACGCTGTACCAATCCCTAATGAGACATCTTTTAAAGCTACAATCACATCACAGGTAGGCGGAGAATATATCGCGTCTTATCAGAACGAATCGCTGATTCTAGTGGAGGAAACAAAAGACGATTTCGAAGAGATCCACGGTATGCTCGATGAAATGGTGGAAAGTATTACTCAGACTATTACTCTGGCGGAGCATGCGAATAACGTTCAAGCCAATCAACAGGCAAAAAAAGCTCAAGCTGAAAAAGCCAGACTAAATGCAGCGGTACTCTGGCCTACCGATTCTAGGGTCATCTCCTCAAGCTTCGGCTACCGAACAGATCCTTTCAGAGGCTTATCCGCGTTCCATTCAGGTGTCGATATTGCCGGGAACTTAGGCGATCCTGTATATGCCGCCTCAGATGGGGAGGTCGTTACCTCCGAGCAGATGGGTGCGAGAGGCAAGTATATCGTGATTAAGCATTCGAATGGGCTTGAAACCTGGTATATGCATCTGCAGGCAATGAATGTATCTGCGGGAGACAAGGTTAACAAGGGGCAGAAGATCGGCTTACTTGGAAACACTGGTCGAAGCACAGGACCTCATCTTCATTTCCAGGTAGTGAAGCAGAATAAAACTGTAGATCCATTGGATTATGTTAAACCCTAAACGTTAATGTCAAAATATATGAAATAGGAGGAATTTATACATGTGGAACAAGCGGCAGCAGCGTGCCTCTATCAAGTCTACTGACTCTCTCATCGGGCATGGGGGTACGCTCGAGGGTAAAGTACATTGCGATACGAACCTGAGGATTGAAGGTACCTTTAGCGGAGAAATTATATGCAGTGGTGTAGTCACTGTAGGTGAGGAAGGCACGGTGCGCTCCAGTATTAGAGCAGAAGAGATCGTTATCGCTGGTAAAGTATATGGAGATGTTACCGCGGACCGTAGGCTCATTATGACTGGTACTGGCGAGCTACACGGTAATATCTCTGCAGGAGCACTTAGTATTACGGAGGGCAGCCTGCTTAATGGGTCCATCGCCATGCAAGAACAGCCCACCTCTGAACAAGCAGGTGAGCTCAAAAGTAATACGAAAAAGGACAAGACAGCAAAACGCTCCTCCAAAGCAGAAGGAACGCTTGAAGCCGGTTAAGCCTATTTTTATCCAGCAACGTCCCGTTTACGGAAGACATACCAGGAAACAGACAAGAATATAACATAGTACACTGCTAGCACAGCAATGGAGAAGCCTAGTGTAGCACCACCTGGACCAACATCAGATCCCATATAGACCCTTAGATCCATATGAGTGAAAATTAAATATCTGGCCCACTCGAACACATCCGGATTAAGCAAAGCCGCGAAAATACCTTGGGCAAACATGATAAACATAGATAACCCAATCGCCAATCCGCTTGCACGGAATACGGAAGAGATCATAAAAGCAAGCGTAACCGTCAAGAAAAGAGTGACATAGCGGCATAGGAGATCCATAAAGGAATACTCAGCAGGGCTCCAAGCTACAATCGAAGACAGTGTGTCTCCAGTTGGTGAGGCGAAAATAAACGATGCAGCTAAACCAAAAACAATCAATACTGCAGTACAAAGCAAGCTAAACAACACAATGCTAATGTATTTTGAGAGTAAGATCTGGGAACGGCTCCACGGGCGAATCAGCAGCATTTTGATGGTTCCCCAGGTAAATTCGCCCGCTACGGAGTCAGCGGCTATAACAACAACGAAGATCGTATTCAGGAAGAATACAACACTCACTATCATTTGGAAGCTGTCCCAAACGCCTAAACGTGATGCAGGGTTATCCGTTGTGAAATACATAAGAGCCGGAAGAAACGCACTAAACACTGCTAGAATAATCAGCATAATCCATGTGCGAGCACGACTATATATCTTGATGTTCTCATTATGTATTAACGCTGTAAAATTACTCAATTCCTTCACCTCCTGTAACCTCTAAGAATTGATCCTCTAGCGTACGGGCAAGTGATTTGATACTGTACACTTTAATCCCGCCAGCCACTAGTCTGGCATTAAACTCAGCAATATCTTCACGCGCCGCCTCAACTACAAGCCCACCGCTCTTAAATGTTCCTTGTCCTATGAGAGCAAGTGCAGCTTCGGCATCGTCAACCTCAAACAAGGTTTCTCCGATAGGCATTGTAACATTGCCTACCTCTTTTAGCTGTTTTACCTCAAGCAGGTGTCCATTCTGGATAATGGCTACACTGTCACACATGAGCTCCATTTCGGAAAGTAAATGGCTAGAGACAAATACAGTTGTTCCTTCTTCACGACAGAGTAGGCGCAGATAGTCACGAAGCTCACGTATACCTTGTGGATCAAGCCCATTGGTCGGCTCATCTAGAACCAGTAGCTTCGGTCGGTTTAGTAGCGCCTGAGCCACTCCAAGTCTCTGACGCATACCTAGGGAATAAGTTTTCACTTTGTCATGAATTCTTTGACCAAGCCCGACCAGCTCAATAACCTCATCAATCCGCTGCTTACTGACTCCCGGTACCATCCGTGCAAATTGTTTAAGATTCTGATACCCGGACAGGAACTTATACATTTCAGGATTTTCTACAATAGCCCCGACACTCGCGATAGCCTCTTTATAATTATTTTTAATACTATGGCCACTAATCAGGACGTCCCCGCTGCTAATGGAAATTAATCCTACCATCATCCGTATTGTAGTCGTCTTCCCTGCTCCGTTTGGTCCCAAAAAACCGAATATTTGACCCGGCGGGATATCCAGCGTTAAATTGCTCACCAACGTCTTAGAGCCTATTTTTTTGGTAACTCCCTGCAAACGGGCAACAGGTTCAGACATTATTTCTGTATTTGACACAGTATCACTTCCTTTCATTTACAAACAAGTTTACCATACCGTTTTTTTCAGAAAATTACAAAAAAGAAACAGTCTAACGTTGTTTAGACCGAGGATTCGATTCGATTTGAGCAAAAAAGGACCTGGCCTCCCACAAACGAAAGAGTCCAAGTCCCTTATATCACTTCATTCAATATTACCTGTTTTTTCAGAATGCAGGTATTTAGCCGCCTACACGTGCAAGCTCGCGCATATTCGCTTCAAATGCAGCCATCAAAGCAGCCTCGCCGGTCAATCCGGTTTGCTCCACTTTGCGAATCTGCTCCATCATCCGTTTGTAATCCTTCGGAATGACACGAACAAACTTCGGCAAGCTATCTGCCCACTGATCCAATACCCGCGCTCCCGCCTTACTGCCTGTAAGCTCTACATGACGGCTAATCAGCTCGCGCAGCTCTTCGATCTCTTCTAGCTCTTCCACTCTTTCAAGCAGTACCATTTCGAGATTACAGCGGCCAATGAAGGTTCTATCAGGGTCGTAGACATAGGCGATACCGCCAGACATCCCTGCCGCAAAGTTACGGCCTGTTTCACCAAGAACAACCACACGGCCTCCAGTCATGTATTCACAACCGTGGTCACCTACACCTTCTACAACGACCTTCGCTCCAGAATTACGAACAGCAAAGCGCTCACCAGCGATACCGTTGATATAAGCTTCCCCAGCTGTTGCTCCGTAGAATGCAGTATTCCCGATAATGATATTGTCCTCAGCTGCAAAGGTAGCTTTTGGAGATGGTTTGATAATAATCTTACCACCCGAAAGTCCCTTACCAACGTAGTCATTGGAATCGCCTTCCACCGAAAGTGTGATCCCCTTAGGCACGAATGCACCCAAGCTTTGACCAGCAGAACCGGTGAAATGAAGACGAATCGTATCATCAGGCAAACCGGCTGCCCCGTATTTACGTGTCAGCTCGCTACCAAGGATGGTTCCAACGGCACGATTAACGTTCGTAATCGGTAACGATGCTTCTACAGCCGTTCCAGATTCCAGTGCAGGTGCTGCCAGATCCAGTAGTTTAGAGACATCAAGCGTCTCCTCCAGACCATGATTCTGACGTTTACTGCAGAAGCGTGTGCTTCCCTCTGGCATTTGCGGTACATGCAGCAGACTACTCAAATCTACGCCCTTCTTCTTCCAATGCTGCGAAGCTTGAGCAGCGTCTAAGCAATCTGTACGGCCAACCATCTCTTCTATCGTACGGAAGCCAAGACTCGCCATAATTTCGCGTAAATCCTGTGCCACAAAGGTCATAAAGTTAACTACATGCTGTGGATCACCCGTAAAGTTCTTACGAAGATCTGGATTTTGTGTCGCTACACCAACCGGACAAGTATCCATTTGGCAGACACGCATCATGATACAACCCACAGCTACTAACGGAGCAGTAGCGAAGCCATACTCTTCAGCACCCAGTAATACAGCTACGGCTAGATCGCGCCCGCTAAGCATTTTTCCGTCTGTTTCCAGTACAACGCGGTCACGCAGATTATTCAGCATCAACGTCTGATGCGTTTCGGCCAAGCCAAGTTCCCATGGAAGACCTGCATGACGAATGGAGTTCATCGGAGATGCACCTGTCCCCCCGTCATAGCCGCTTACCAGGATAATATCAGCGCGCCCTTTGGCTACGCCAGCAGCAATCGTACCTACTCCGACTTCAGATACGAGCTTAACATTAATGTTTGCACGTGGATTGGCATTCTTCAGATCGTAGATCAGCTCTGCCAAATCCTCAATCGAATAAATATCATGATGCGGTGGAGGTGAAATCAAGCCCACACCAGCTGTTGAACCGCGCACTTCAGCCACCCATGGATAAACTTTACGTCCTGGAAGCTGTCCGCCTTCCCCTGGTTTAGCACCCTGAGCCATCTTAATCTGGATCTCATCAGCGTTAACAAGGTAGTTAGATGTAACTCCAAAACGTCCGGAGGCTACTTGTTTAATCGCACTGCGACGGGAATCGCCGTTGCTGTCCGGGATATAGCGGGCTGGATCTTCTCCGCCCTCACCAGTATTACTCTTACCACCGATCCGGTTCATTGCAATAGCGAGGGTCTCATGTGCTTCCTTACTAATGGAACCAAAGGACATCGCACCTGTCTTAAACCGTTTCATAATGGACTCCACTGGTTCTACTTCTTCTAATGGAACCGGTTCATAAGCTGACTTGAACTGTAATAAGGAACGAATCGTCAGATGCTTCTCACTTTCACCTTGAACAAGTGCAGCATATTTCTTGTACATCTTATAATCTCCACTACGCACGGAGTGCTGAAGCAGATGAATGGTCTGTGGGTTGAACAAATGATCTTCCCCATCGTTTCGCCATTGATAATCACCACCGGAATCAAGCACTTTATCATTTCCGTCTTTTTCCGTGAAAGCACGGTTATGATGGATAAGTGCCTCGGTTGCTACTTCCTCCAGACCAATACCGCCAATGCGGGAAGGTGTCCAAGTAAAGTAACGATCCACGAATTCCGAGTTCAGACCCACTGCTTCAAAGATCTGAGCGCCCCGGTAGGATTGAATCGTCGAAATCCCCATCTTGGAAAGAATCTTAACTACGCTCTTAGTCGCAGCTTTAATATAGTTCTTCACAGCCTTCTCATGCGATATTCCCCGCAGTAAGCCTTGGCCGATCATATCATCCAAGCTTTCAAATGCCAGATACGGATTGACTGCACTCACACCATAACCAAGCAGAAGTGCATAATGATGGACTTCACGAGGTTCACCGGATTCAAGTAAAATACTAACTTTTGTCCGTGTTCCTTGCCGGATCAGATGGTGATGCAAGCTAGATACCGCAAGTAGAGCAGGGATCGCAACATTCTCCCTGTCCACACCGCGGTCCGTCAGAATCAGAATGTTATGACCTTTAGCCATCACGCGATCAGCAGCCTCGTTCATACGCTCCAGCGCGATACGCATTCCTTCTGCTCCGAGCTCAGCTGGGAAAAGAATCGGAATAGACATCGACTTGAAGCCTGCACGACGAACATGACGAATTTTCGCAAAATCTTCATTTGAAAGAATTGGTGTGTGTAGTGAGATTTGGCGACAGCTTTCTGGTTCTGGTTTAAGCAAGTTACGCTCTGGTCCAATCGTAGTCGTAGTAGAGGTAACCAGCTCTTCGCGAATAGCATCGATTGGTGGATTCGTTACCTGAGCAAACATTTGTTTGAAATAGTTATATAGACGCTGCGGACGGTCTGAAAGCACAGCTAGCGGCGCATCATAACCCATGGAACCTACAGCTTCAGCACCAGTAGATGCCATTGGTTCAAGCACCTTGCGTAAGTCCTCAAAAGTATAGCCGAACGCTTGCTGCAGCTGCTGCACATTGTCATGCTTAGGATTTGGTAGCTCAGGCGCATCTGGAAGCTCCTCAAGACTAATCAAATGCTCATCCAGCCACTGGCGGTAAGGCTTCTCGGTGGTGATAGCCGATTTGACTTCCTCATCGGAGATAATGCGGCCTTCCTTCGTATCCACGAGCAGCATGCGTCCAGGCTTCAGGCGGTCTTTATATAAGATGTTCTCTGCTGGAATGTCCAGTACACCCGCTTCGGAGGAAAGAATAATCATGTCGTCCTTTGTTACATAATAACGAGCAGGTCGCAAGCCGTTACGGTCCAGAATAGCGCCGATTTGCACACCATCTGTAAAGCCCATTGCAGCAGGTCCGTCCCATGGCTCCATCAAAGTGCTGTGATATTCGTAAAAGGCTTTCTTGTCGGCGTCCATACTGTCATGATTGCTCCATGGTTCAGGAACCATCATCATAGCTACCTGTGTCAAGGAGCGTCCGCTCAAATAAAGAAACTCAAAGGTATTATCGAACATTGCAGTGTCCGATCCATCCGGGTTTATAACAGGTTTGATCTTGTTCAAATCTTCGCCGAACACATCACTCTTGAACAGCGACTGGCGAGCATGCATCCAGTTCACATTACCGCGCAAGGTATTGATCTCACCATTGTGGATCATAAAGCGGTAGGGATGCGCACGTTCCCAGCTTGGGAAGGTATTCGTACTGAAGCGGGAGTGAACTAACGCGATCGCTGATTCCAGCTCTTCGTTCTGCAAATCCAGGTAGAATTGTCCGACTTGTTCTGTAGTCAGCATGCCTTTGTATACAATCTTACGACATGACAAGCTTGGGATATAGAAGGCTTCAGCCTCTTCTACACCACCATAGCGAATCGCAAGCTCTGCACGTTTGCGGATGACATAAAGCTTACGCTCAAAAGACAATTCGTTCGTAACCGAGGCCGAGCGACCGATAAACACTTGGCGTACAAAAGGCTTTGCAGCCTTCGCTGTCTTGCCAAGCATTTCATCATAGGTAGGTACATCACGATAGCCGAGCACTTCCTGACCTTCTTCAGCAATAATGTTGCTTAAGAGAGCCTCATGTTGAGCCCGAACCTTCTCGTTATGAGATAGAAAAATCATGCCTACGCCATAGTGGCCTTGTTCCGGCAAAGCAAAGCCAAGCTTCTGGGCTTCACTAGCAAAGAAACGGTGCGGAATTTGAAGCATGATACCTGCTCCGTCACCAGAGTTGGGTTCGCTACCTTGTCCGCCACGATGCTCCATATTAAAGAGCATTGTTAAAGCGTTACTAACAATATCATGGGACGGTTTGCCTTTAATATGGGCTACAAATCCCATGCCGCAAGCATCTTTTTCGAACTGGGGATCATACAGGCCCTGTTTTCCGGGCAGTTCAGTGTGTCTCATCGAACGCAACCTTTCTATTATAAAGTATGGCGTAATCTTTGGAAAATTTTTCAGATTAAAACTTTAATAATTATTCAAGCCAGATTAGTGATATTATTTTATCACCGAGGTGACAACAGCGCAATTTAAACTTTTTTATGATGCTGATTAACATTTCTTTTTGCGACACAGCTTTAGTGGACAAAAGTTCAAAAAAACTCATACATGCATAATTATGCATAATTAACGCATAAAAACTTATACAATGAAAGCGTTTCAAGGTTTTTCATTGCCCTTGAATGTTTGCAAGAAAAAGGGGCCTATGATTTGAACTCAAAAAAAGCGTCTCCCAGAGGAGACGCTTTTTAAATACTTTTTTCAAATTATACAGTCATAGCTTGTTCACTTTTCATTCCAGCTTCATTGTCCCGACTGCGGGTCATGAAGTAAGCGAAAGTAAGAGCAAGGAACCCAAGACCGAAGATTGCAAGCACACCTACGTCACTCCACATTGCACTGAAGTCCCCAGTAGAAATTACTGATTTAAGACCACTAACTGTGTAAGTCATTGGAAGCAGTGGGTTAAAGAATTTCATCCAGCTCGGGATCAATTCAAGTGGGAATGTTCCGGCACTAGTTGTTAATTGGAAAATAAGAATAACGATAGCAACAAAACGTCCCGGTTGATCCAGCCAAGTAACAATGGATTGAACTACCCATGTGTAAACTAGACTAGTCAAGAATGTAAATAGGAAGAATAGCGGTACACTTTGTACTTCTAGTCCAAGTCCGTACAATACAACCACAGCAGCCAGCATAGACTGGATAAAGCTCATGATTGTGAACGTAAGCGTACGGCTGATAAAACGATTCATACGGCTTGCGCCTATTACAGCTGATTCACGCATTGGAATAACAATCGTAGAAATCAGAGCACCTACGAACAACCCAAGAGATAAGAAGTAAGGAGCAAACCCTGTGCCGTAGTTCGGTACATGATTTACAACTTGATCCTCAACCACAACTGGTTGTGCGAACATTTCCATCATTTTATCTGACTTATTCACACTGCCTGTTTTTTCAGCAGCATCGCCAAGCTTAGTTGCCAGTTCTGTTGATCCAGATTTCAGATCATCCATACCATCTTTCAGCTCGCCTGCACCGTCAGCCAGTTTTTTCGAACCATCTGCTACAGCACTGATACCGGAACCCAGTTCGCCTACACCGCTTAGCAGTTTTGAGGTACCATCGCCAAGTGCTTTACCGCCTTCAGCCAGCTTGTTGCCTCCAGCTGCAGCTTCTTTTAGCTTCGCACCAAATTGTTGCATCCCTGCATTCAGCTTTTCGCCACCTGTTACAATTGCAGATGCGCCTTGTGCCAGTTTTTGCTGTCCTGTCAAAAGCTGTGTGCTACCAGCATTTAATTGCTGTGCTCCATCATGCAACTGAGTTACACCAGCAGCTACCTGCTGTGAACCCGAGTGCAGTTGAGTTGCACCTTGTGCCAGTTGCTCTTGCCCACTGTGGAGTGCAGTAGCGCCCTGTGCCAGCTGCTCTTGACTTTGTTGCAGTTGCTCACTACCTTGAGCAACAGCTGCACTAGCTGCTAGGAGCTTCTGTACGGCTGGATTCTGTGCCAACTCAGGACTAGCCTGTGCCAATTGCTGCAACCCTTGAGCGACCGCTTTAGCGCCCTCAGTAACCTTTGTGCTACCTTCTGCGGAAGCCTGCAAGCCTGCTTCCAGCTTCGCGCTGCCATCAACGGAAGAGGTTAAACCTGCTTCCAGCTTCGCGCTGCCGTCAACTAAAGATTGTGTTCCTGCTTGTAATTTAGTAGTACCATCCACAGCAGACTTCGTTCCTGCTTGAAGCTGTGTGGCACCTGTTACAGCTTGCTTTAAGCCATCACTAAGCTGTTTACTGCCTGCAGCGCTTTGTGCAACCCCGTCTTGAAGCTGCGTGTGTGCAGTAGACAGTTGTTGCAATCCGCTTGCCAACGTGGTTGTTCCTGTTTTAAGCGCCGTAGCACCTGCATTCAAATCAGTCACGCCTTGTGTAAGGGGTTCTACACCATTTTGAAGTTTACCTGTACCATCTGTCAGTACAAGAAGATTATCTTTCAGCTTCAAGGCTCCATCATCTAGCTTACCAGCGCCATCTGCGATCTTGGAAGCTCCATCTCCTGCTTCGCCCAATCCATCAGATACTTCTGTAATCTGATTGAATACAGACTCCACATAAGCTTCTGTTACTTTAGCAGATACTTTATTTTTAATTTCTGCTACAGCCGTTCCACCGATTTGACCGGCCAGGAAGTTGTAGCCTTCATTTGGCTCGTAAATAATTTTTGCCGGTTGTGGTTCATCATCCAAAAGCGTTGTTGCTTTAGCAGAGAAGTCTTCTGGAACAATAATCGCCATATAATAGGTATTGTCCTTCATTCCTGCTTGTGCTTCTTCTAATGAAACAAAGTTCCATTGAAAGCCATCGGTTACCTTAAGCTCTTCAACCAGATCATCTCCGGCCTGAAGTTGTTTCCCTTCATAATTGGCACCGACGTCTTGGTTGACCACAGCAACCGGTAACTCATTCATCTTGCCATACGGATCCCAGAATGCCTTTAGGAAGAATCCGCTATACATCACCGGAATAAATAGGATGGCAATCATCGGAATCAGCACCTTTGGATTTCTCAGTGCTGCGCCAAGATCCTTGGTAAATACGGATATTGATTTCATTCTGGTTCTCTCCTTATGAGCTTATGCTCTCTTTAGAATGCTTTGTTTGCGAAATATTACGTAACACCAGGTGACCATTTTCCCCATTCGGTCAATACAAGGGATAAAAAAACGCCTTTCGGCTCTTCTTCAATGCCTAAAACAGCTTGGAAATTGTTAAGGGAAAGCAATCTGATACGCATCCCTATCCTGAATCAACGCTTACTGTGCCAATCCTTCGGCGAGAAACAAATGAAAGTACATCTTGATCTGTTCCTTGTCCAAGGGAGTATGTGTTTTATTCAGTTCAGCAGTCAATACAATATATAGCCTGAACATGACTACAGATACGATTTTAGGATCGCAAGGTTTAATTTCTCCCTTTTGGAGCGCTTGTTGCACCTCCCGTTCTAAATATTCTAAAACTAAGTTCTCGATCTTCTCGAGCCCTTCTCCTGCCTGCGGCGTTCCGAATTCGCGACTCTCCTGGGAAAGCTTGATGAATAACTCCTGCTCACTTCGAAATTCCAGCAGGGCATCCAGCACACGATGCAGGTTATCAAAGAAAGGTCTGTCTCGCCTGATCTCGCGATCAGCAATCATCTTCATTTCTACCATCATATCGCGCAGGATCTCATCAAACAACTGCTCCTTGTTTGTAAAAAAGGTGTAGATGGTTCCTTTTCCAACATTTGCGATCTTAGCAACCTGATCCATGGTAGTCGCCTTATAGCCGAATAATGAAAAAGATTTTGCTGCGGCCTGAAGCACCTGCTGTCTTCGATCCACCACTGCCACCTGTGCCCACTTCCTTTCTCCAGAAAATATCATTACCGCTGACTATCTGACCACTTTACTAATCCGGTCAATTGGTCATTCATTACTTTAACACGTAGCTTTGCAGTTTGCAATACTTTAAAAAATCTTTTATTTTTTTATTTATTGCAGGGTTTTAACTTTCTATTTACGTCTTATTTGTATAATGTGAGTAGAGAGCAGTTTTCCCTCATCTAATTTAGAAGAAAATCCGCATTTCTATTGAAAAGGAAAGTAGCAGGTGAACTTATGCGAAAGAAAAGAGTACTGCTGTTTTCGGAAGGCTTCGGTACGGGCCACACAGGAGCAGCCTATGCTCTGGCCGAAGGAATAAAGCTGCTGAATCCGGATGTCCAGTGCCGAGTCATCGAGCTAGGTAAATTTCTTAACCCGATGGTCGCCCCATGGATTCTTTCCGCTTACCGAAAAACAGTTAGCAGCCAGCCTAAGCTGGTCGGCATGATGTATAAGACACAATATCATAAATCATTGAACCCGTTGACTAAGATGGCACTTCACCGGATTTTTTATACACATGCCTCTCAAGTAATCGAGCAGCTAAAGCCTGATTTGATTATTTGTACACACCCCATTCCGGCCGCTGTCATTTCCAGACTAAAGCGTCGTGGATTGGAGGTCCCGCTGTATACGTTAATTACAGATTATGATGCACATGGTAGCTGGGTAAATTCCGAGGTCAATCGATATCTCGTCTCTACCCCACGCGTCAAATCAATTCTAACAGGCCGAGGGATTGCTCCTGAGCTTGTAACGGTCACGGGCATACCTGTGCATCCGAAGTTCTGGGAAAGATCCAACAAGACGCTGCTCCGCAAGGAACTAGGTCTAGCCGATATCCCTACTGTTCTCATAATGGGTGGAGGCTGGGGACTGATGTTCGGCAAAGAGATTATGAATTCACTCACAGCCAGAATGGATAACATCCAGCTCATCTTCTGTATGGGCAGTAACGAGAAGCTTATAGCCAAAATGAAATCCAATCCAAGACTTAATCATCCTAACGTCAGGATTCTTGGATATACCAGTGAAATCAATAAACTGATGGATGCTTCCGACCTTCTAATCACAAAGCCTGGCGGAATGACCTGTACCGAAGGTCAGGCTAAGGGAATTCCAATGCTCTTCTATAAAGCTATTCCAGGTCAGGAAGAGAAAAACTGCCAATATTTCGTAGAGCTAGGACTAGCAGAGGTACTTGATTGTGAGGTAGTAAACAAATGGTTCTCTATGATGCTCCGTGAATATTCTGTTCTCGAAGAGCAGCGTAAACGCCGTCTCGCCCCTGATAAACATCAACCGCAAAGTTGCGCGACTACCGTTCTGCAGATGTTAGGCAACCCCGCAGACAAAACAGCTGATATCAGAGGAGCAAGATCTCAAGCCCGAGGCGATGAGGCAGTGTGCATTACTCCATAAAATATCCTTACAAAGTGGAGCTTTTCTTCAAATATAAGAATGTAACTTTTACGCTATACATTATCTTTATATTTCTACGAGAAACGGTTATCGTCTTTAATAGACGACAACCTCGTATCTTCTTGGATGCGTACTCAGATACTTTGTGGGGGCCCAAATATATGTAAAGAAAAGCAGGTAGCCCGGGATATCCCCGGCTACCTGCTTTTTTGTGTAAACATGTGATCCAGATTAAATTTCTATACTTTCGCCAGCTTTAAGCGGGAATCCCTCTATCCCTTCTTGTCGCAGACGATCACAGAAATCCATAGCATCCTGAGCAATATCCGGAAATGTATTGTAATGAAGTGGTATGACCTTGTCCGCTTGAAGCCAGCGCGCAGCAAGGAGCGCATCATCCGGTCCCATGGTCAGCATATCGCCAATTGGCAGAGCCGCCAAATCAATCGCAGTTCTTTCACCAATCAGACGCAGATCGCTGAATAGTGCGGTATCGCCTGCATGGAATAACGTCTTCCCCTCAATCGTCAATAAAATACCTGCGGGCTGTCCAGCATAAATCCAAACGTCGCCTTCCTGAATCGATGAGGAATGAAACGCCTGAGTATATTTAACGGTAATGGCATCATAAATATGCTTGCCACCTATATTCATATGTTTAACCTTGGCACCCTTCATTCGGCAGTATTCCGCAAGCTCAAAAACAGCAAAGATCGGACAATCATTCTGTTTGGCAATTTGCACAGCATCACCTAAATGATCCGAGTGACCGTGAGTCAGCAGGACAGCATCTACAGTAATGTCATCAGGTGAAATACCAGAGTTCGGATTTCCTGACAAAAAAGGGTCAATAATAACTTTCGCTTGCTCTGTTTCTACCAGCAGTGCCGAGTGTCCGTAATAAGTGATCTTCATGACAATCCTTCCACCTCCAGGGTTATATAGCATAGTTTACCCTATAAATAGCTGAGGTTTACAGATTCGGTCAATTATTTATAAAACGTATGATTACCAATGGTCTTCACATACTCCTGCGAATGATGTACGGTAAGATCCTGCGCAAGCTTAAGCGATAGGAAAAAATAAGTATTATCAGGAACTTCCTTCACGCCAGAGAGCGCAGCATTCACCGCTTTAATACTATCATCGTTAGGCTTCACACGTTTAAGACGCCCGTTAGCTACAGGACTGAATTGATGCTTTTGAAAAATGACCTTATATATCGTGTCGGGGAAATTGGCTGACCGTAGCCTATTCAGAACAACGTTGGCAACTGCCACCTTGCCCTGGTACGGTTCACCTTCCGCCTCTGCCATTACAATTTTTTGTAGCAGAAGCAGTTCTTCTTCGGATACTGCGTAGCGCCGGGTTGCTTTACTTTGCTGCTCCTGGCTTAATAGCTCGGTCCGAGAGAAGTACAATGTTGTGAGGGGATTTTTCTGAGATGCTGAGACTGTCTTAACCACAGTCTGAGCGCTCTTTTTCGCTGTCGCTTTCTGCGCAGCTGGATTTGATCGTGCTACATCAGTCTTTACCCGAACTATGGAAGCTTGCGATGTATTTTGTGGCTTTATTTTATTCTTACTAAGCCATTCTACATTCTGCTCTGGTTTCCAAGTGGAACTGAACAGGTTAGCTGTGTTATAAAGCTTATTCGTTGGTGAAACTTTAGTAGTGCCCCTCGTCTTACTAGATATTGATTCTTCTTGCAAATAACTAATTACCGATGCTCGGCTGGTGGATTGCAGCTTATCCATCTGCACACTATCTATTTTCCCCTCGGCAACCTGATTAGGCTGCATTAAGCTTATGGCAGAGAAACACACTAGTATAACGCTAACAAGCAAAGCGATACAGCGGTTTTGTTTAAAAATTAACATGATATTCCTCCTATTTCACGGCACATTCCTATTGTATGTAACCGAAAACGGAAGCTTTGAAAACATAAATACCGATTTTAAAATGTAATATTTTCAATCATTTCATACATAGGAATGGCATACATTCTGGTAGCATACAACACAAAACTATCAATCGTCCAGTCTCTATGAAAGATTTTTGATCTTTTTTCATCATCCAATTTCAGTGAATTTTCCAGCAATTTATCATTAAATGAAATTTTTCCAAGGTACTTTCGAGCCACTGTGAGGTGTGGTTTATACTCCCTAGATTCGGCTGAAAAACCTAAAGGAATCGTCGCAGTGTGTACTCTCGCAGCCAGTAAATTCAGCTCTTCTAATTCGCCAGAAACCCCTACCCATAAAACTTTTGGAGCCTTTGGCAGACCGAATGTATTCCATTTATCCAAGGATAGTTTGAAGGGGCGGCATTGCTCTGACATCTGCTTCAACGCCATGATTAAATCCGGAATTTCCGTCTTTGGGGTGTCTCCTAAAAATTGCAGGGTAATATGATAATCCTCTGGATGAGTCCATTTTGAAAAATGAAAATTTTGAGATAGGTTAGAGCATTCTTCCGCCACAACTTGTCGAAGTTCTGAGGGTAATTTCACAGCAATAAATAATCTTTCTGAATCTTTATCCGACACGCTAGCATCCATATCAATTTCACCTTCTCCTATAGATTTGGTATCCTTATCCTATAACATTATCCATTTTCATCAAACCTTAGAGCAGGAGGAATACATCATGACTAAGTCCATAGTATGTTTACAACCACTTACAGCCGAACAACAGGAAAGGATCCAAGCAGCAGCCCCCGGTTATACATTCACACAAGGTGACGGCAAAAATCCGGATTTACAAATGCTTGCTGATGCTGAAATCGTAATCGGCTGGGCTAAAGGCATCGCCGATACGCTTCTTCGTCCAGATTCGCCCCTTCGCTGGGTCCAATCCTGGTCCGCTGGAATTGAGAAGCTCCCTCTAGAGCGTTTTAAGGAACGTGAAATCTTATTGACTAGTGGGAGCGGAGTGCACGCCGAGCCTATTTCTGCGGTAATCTTCGGCTTCATGCTTCTCTTCACACGTAATTTGCATACAGCCGTTCGCAATCAGATGAACCGCTACTGGAATTCTGACGGTAGTGAGAGTGAATTGTTCGGAAAGACAGCCGTTATTGTTGGAACTGGAGCCATCGGCAGCGAAACCGCCAGAATAGCTAAAGCCTTCCGGATGAAGACGATCGGAGTAAGTCGCTCAGGCAAGCCACTCGCTAATTTTGATCAAGTGTACACCACTGACCATCTGCCAGAAGCTGTGAGCCAAGGCGACTTCATCATCAATATACTCCCTATCACCGATGAAACTAAGCAATTATTTAACACTGCAATCTTCTCTGCCTTTAAACAAGGTTCCTATTACATTAACGTTGGACGTGGAGCGACTACTGATACTGAGGCTCTAATCCATGCACTGAATCGCGGTCAGCTTCGTGGTGCGGGACTGGATGTATTCGAAACCGAACCCCTCCCGCAGAATCATCCACTATGGACTATGGAGCAGGTAGTCATCACTCCTCATTCTGCTGGCATAACCGATCAATACGCTAATCGAATCGTAAATATTTTTACCGAAAATATAAATTCCTATTTATCTTCTGGCACTCCATCCCTAAATCTCGTTGATTATGCCCGCCAATATTAAATTTAGCATTTGATTTTTAGGAACACTTGTTCTATAATGGGGAAATCCAGGAATCAAACATAAAGAGAGGTTAGCGAAATGGAAGTTACTGTCACCAAATACAATGAGGAATGGAATCTTATCTTCTTATAAGAATCTCGTAAGTTTAAAGAGATCTTCGCTGATGCACTTATTGATATCCACCATATTGGCAGCACTTCTGTTCCTGGGCTAAAAGCTAAACCAATCATTGATACGATGCCTGTTGTACGAAATATCGAAGTCATTGATGACTTCAACGCGCAAATGACAGAGCTCGGTTACGAATGTATGGGCAAGTTCGGGGAATGGTATTCAAATCATTAACTATAAACCGATCATACAAAATAGTCCCTGCATGTCCATTAGACAATCCTAATGGACATGCAGGGACCCTTATTTCACACCTGGATCGCAGCGCTCTTAATTAGAAGCTATGATCCCGTCAATATAAGCTGTAGCGGTTCCAGCCGTAGAAGGTGTAACAAACTGAATGCCAATGGCATCCACTTTCTTCAAATTCTCAGGCGATAGATTGGAATTGTTGCTGAGATCAATCGTGAACTCCGTGAATCCATCCTGAGCAGCTATCTTCGCACCCGAATCTACCCATACTGCATAGCTCCTAATTGAAGAAACAGCTTCGCTTGTACATCAGGCTGACTCGCTTTAGTGCCTGGCTCCAGTGAAAAAACAGATGCAATTAATGTTGCAGCATCTTGACGAGTTACTTCAGTATCCGCTTTCGCTTTATTATCAGGAAAACCTTTGTAATAGCCAGCTTGCTTCGCTATAGATAAAGCGCTTGCATACCAAGCTTTAGCAGGGACGTCCGAGAATGACATTTCCGAAAAAGTGCTAAATCCAAATAGCTTATTAATAATACTTATAAGCTCAGCACGCGTTACTTTATGATCCGGCTAAAAGAGCCATTCCCCATTCTATAAAAAACAAAAAAAGGCCAGTCCCCAATGGTGAACTGTGACCCGTAAGATGGAAACTTTGAAAAAAGTGCCCCTCTTACGGGTTATTTATGTTTTAATCGAAATATCGAAAAAACGGAGGAAGCCTTCATGAATAACAAAACAAGAGGAAG